>NZ_JBKEGK010000068.1:0-11748 GCF_046710025.1 Natronomonas sp.
GTCGGCGCATAGACTGCTAGCTCCTCGTTGTGGGCGAGGAGGTCGCGCTCTATTTCGCGGAGGCGGGTCGCCGTCCGCTCCTCGGCCGGCGAGAGCGCGAGGACAGTCCCGCCGGATGCCAGCGAGTCGAGGTAGCGCTCGACGACCGAAACCGGCGCGTCGACCTCCGAGAGGACGTTCCCGAAGACGACAAGATCGTACTCGCCCTCGGGGTCGAACGTCTCGGCGGTCTTGCGGTGAACGGTCGTGGCAAATCCGGGCCGCGTCGGGGCCAGCATCGCCTCGAAAACGTCGGCCGCGGCGCTGGGTTCGACGGCGTCGTACTCGACGAGGCTGTCGTCGGGGAGGTAATCGTGAATCCCGAGCGCAGGGCCGCCGGCACCCGCGCCGACGTCGAGCACACGGAGTTTTCGGGAGAGCAGCCCCGCCCGCCCGAGTTCGTCGAGGACGTACTGGATCGCCGCGTAGTAGTCCGGAAGGTGATACAGCGCATAGGCGAGCGCCGTCTCCTCGTCGTAGGTGACAGACTCATCGGCGAAGTACGCGACTTTCAGTCCGTCGATGCGTTCGCGGAGTCGCTCGCCCGCATCGTCCTCGGGCCAGCCGGGGCCGTAGCGCTCGACGAGCAGGTCCTCAAAGCGCCGCGCGTACGCCTCCGGGAACCGCTCGACGCCGCGGAACGTCGGCTCGATCGGCCCCTCTTCGACCGGGACGAAGGTCCCGTCCTCACACTCGACGATCCCGAGTTCGAAGGCGTGCTCGCGCAGTGTCTGCCGGACGACCGCGGGGTGAGGTTGCCCCTCGACGTACTCGTAGATCTCCTCGGGATCGATCGGCCGGACCGACCGGAGATACTTCGCGGTGTCGAGGACGCCGGCGGTGTCGGTCATGCCATCCACCCCTTATAAATGCTCACTCGCCCGCCTCCCCGTAGAGATCGACGAACGACTCGTGATCGGCGTCGGCGATTCTGGCTGCGGCCTCCGCGACCGGCGACGCGCCCTCGAATCGCTCCTGAATCTCGGCATACACCTCGGGCGTATTATCAAGGGTCCCCTCGACGAGTTCCGAAAGCGGTTCCGAGAGGGAGGTGTGAAACCGGGGATCGACCTCTTCGGCGGCGAGCGCGTACGCTAGAATAGCAGTGTGCGCCTTCGCCTGGACGGTCTCCATCGCGCGGTCATGTGCTGCTGGCGTCGTCTCGAAGACCTCGTTGCCTGCATCCGATAGCGCCGCACGGATCCGATCGACCGTCGGCCCGGCGCGATCGACGACGACAGGAACGTTCCCCGGAGCGTTCCCGGCCGAGAACAACGGGTGGAAGCTGGCCCGTTCGCGCCCATCGGCGTGGGTCCGAAGCGCAGCGACGGTGTCGCGCATCTCCCCCGAGACGTCGACGATCGCCTCGCTCGCCCGACCCGCGTACGTCTCGATCGCGGCCGGCACCGCCGACATCGGCACCGCGAGGCAGACGGCGTCGAACGTCTCCTCCGTGTCGAGGTCGACGGCGCGCCCGTCCGCGCTCGCTGCTGCCGCTTCGCGTGCTGTCGCCGAATCGCGGTCGGCGAACGCGACCGCGTCGGCGCCGCTCTGGCGGGCGAACCACCGGCCCATCTCCCCCGCCCCAACGACGAGCAGTTGCATGGAATCCGGTTGTTCGCGGTCGTTCAAAAGGGGTTCGTCTCGGCGCGTGTCCACAAAACGGCGGCTCAGAGGTGGGCGTCGTCACACGGGGCTCGGAGCGGGGGTAGACGCGTCATCACAGCCGCCATCGGAGATATGTCGCGGCGGGGTTTGTAGCTTACCGCATCGTCGCGGGCGGTCGAATGCCGATCACCCCCCCGAGTTGACGACCAGCTCCGTCGGATAATCCGTGAGGTTCTCATAGCCATCCTCGGTGACGACGACGAGATCCTCGATCCGAACGCCGCCGACCTCGGGATCGTACAGCCCCGGCTCGACTGTCACCACGTTGCCGGCCTCAAGTTCCGTTTCCTCCTCGGAGAGCCGCGGGTGCTCGTGGATGTCGAGGCCGACGCCATGTCCCGTGGTGTGAATAAAACCCGTCTCGGCCGTCTCGTCGGCCCGGAGTGTTGGGAGCCCCGCGTCCTCGTACACGTCACAGACCGCGTCGTGGACATCGCTGCCGGAAACACCGGCCTCGATGGCGTCAAGGGCGGCCCGTTGAGCCTCGTGGGTGAGATCGTACCAGCGTTCGATCGTCTCTGTCGGCTCGCCGACACAGAACGTCCGGGTCATGTCGGCGTAGTAGCCGGTCTCTTTCGATCGTGGGAAGATGTCGACGATGATCGCCTCGCCGGCCGAGAGCGGCCCTGAACCACGGTTGTGCGGATCGGCGGCGTCGGCACCGCAGGCGACGATCGTCTCGTCGAGCGCGCAGTCGTGTTTCAGTAGCTCGATCTCGATCGCCCGTTTGACCCGTTCGGCCGTCAGCGGCTCGTCGTTGACGCGTAGGGCCCCGTCTGCGACAGTCGCCGACGCGAGCAGGTCCGCTGCGCGCGCCATCGCCGCCTCGTTGGCGCGCTGCGTTGTCCGAATGTGTTCGATCTCTTCTTCAGCCTTCCGGGCACGGATCGAGCCGACGACGCCGTCAGGATCAGCCTCGACCGCGATACCGTGCTCTCTGAGGCCGTCGGCGGTCCCAACCGGGAAATCACTCGGTACCGCGACCGAGTCGGCGCCGTGGGCCTCGAGGAACGCGGCGAGCGTCCGATGTTTGCCCTCTCGAGAGCCGTACTCGGCGACGTTCGCTCGGTGGTCGTACGCCGAATGTCGCTCGACGCGGTCGGCCCTCGCGGTGCGTTTCGCTCGGCCGTATTCGAGCGCCGAGAGTAAAATTGTCGTCTCTCCGGTGTACAGGCTGACGAACGGGTCTGGGGCGGTAAAGCCCGAAAGATACCGCTGATCCGCTGTCTCACCATCAGCCTCGATCAGGTAACCGTCGACGCCCGCCTCCGAGAGGAAAGCGTCGAGTTTTGAGAGATTCGGGTCCATACCGATATCCGGGGCGGCGAGCACAAAGCGCTTACCCGGCGGGGGGTTGGGGCTGCATCGAGACAGGGCCCGGTCCCGGGGAAAGGACTCCCGCCGTTGAGATACCTTCCCGAGTCGGCAGGCATTTGCCGACCCCCTGAGACCCACCGGTATGGACGTTCGGATCTCCCCCTCACGCGTTTGCGGCACCGCACGTGCACCCCCCTCGAAGAGCTACACCCACCGGGCTATCCTTGCGGCGGGGTACGCCGACGGCGCAACGGTTCGGAATCCGCTGTTCAGCGCCGACACGGCTGCGACCGCCCGCGCCGTTGAGGCCTACGGCGGCGAGACCGAGCGTGTCGACGGCGACTTCGAGATCGTCGGCTTTGACGGCGATCCGAAAACGCCTGACGACGTGATCGACTGCGCGAACAGCGGGACGACGATGCGGCTGACGGCGGCGGCCGGCGGACTGGTTGAGGGGCTCTCGGTGTTGACCGGCGACGCCTCGCTTCGGTCGCGGCCGCAGGGACCGTTGCTCGATGCGCTCGGGCAACTCGGTATCCGGGCCGACTCGACGCGGGCGAACGGGCAGGCCCCGCTGGTCGTCGGTGGCGGAACAGTTGGTGGGTCGGTCTCGATCCCCGGTGATGTCTCCTCGCAGTATATTACCGGGCTATTGATGGCCGGGGCGGCGACCGAGAAGGGGGTCGAAATCGAACTGACGACCGAACTCAAATCCGCACCTTACGTTGACATTACCCTTGAGGTGCTGGACGCGTTCGGCGTTGATGCGTCGGTCGTCGGCGGGGACGACTCCAAAATCGAGGCCGCCGGGGCTGCAGGGTTCGCGGTGGCCGGAGGGCAGACGTACGCGCCGGCCGGCGGTGGCTACGACGTCCCCGGAGACTTTTCATCGATGTCGTATCTCCTCGCCGCGGGCGCGCTCGCCGCCGAAGACGAACTCGTCGTCGAGGGTGCATATCCCAGCGCACAGGGCGATAGCGCGATCGTCGGACTCCTCGAATCGATGGGGGCGGCGATCGAGTGGGATCGCGACGCGGGCGAGATCGCCGTCGGCCGATCCGATCTCGAGGGAATCGAGGTCGGCGTCGCGGACACCCCGGATCTGCTGCCGACGATCGCTGTGCTCGGCGCGGCAGCGACAGGGACGACCCGGATCACCGACTGCGCGCACGTCCGGTTGAAAGAGACTGACCGGGTGGCTGCGATGGCGACCGAACTCGGCCGACTGGGGATCGAGACCGAGGAATCGACGGACGAACTCGTCGTTCACGGCGGGAACCTAGAGGGCGCGACCGTCAGAGGTCACGACGACCACCGGATCATCATGTCGCTCGCCATCGCCGGCCTCATCGCCGACGGCGAGACGACGATCGAGGGGGCGGGGGACGTCGACGTCTCCTTCCCCGGATTCTTCGATTTGCTCTCGCAATTGGGCGTCGATTTTACCGAAGCGTAAGTATCGATACACTGGGACGGACGCGCCGATCGACGGCGAACTGTTGTCTCTACTCCCGACCGGCGAATCCGTGCGCGCCGTTTCGGCGGTTCGTGGTCGGCCGAACCTCCATGAACTCGGCGTTCTCGCGGGCGGTTTCGAGGTCGTGTGCGCCGGCATACGAGAGCCCCGAGCGGAGGCCGGCGGCGAACTCCGCCAGCCGCGGCCCGACGGGGCCGGTGTACTCCGTGATGGCCTCGACGCCCTCCTCGGCCTCGACATCACCGGCTTTGTCCTCTCGGTCCTCGGCGGCTGCGGCGGTCGCCATTCCCCGCGAGCGCTTGTAGCGTTGGCCGTCCGTTTCGATGATCTCCCCCGGTGATTCCGCACACCCAGCGAAGAACCCGCCCATCATGACGGCGTCCGCGCCGGCCAGGAGCGCTTTGACCGCGTCGCCGGAGCCTCTGATCCCGCCATCGGCGATCGTCGTGACGCCGTGCTTGCGGGCGGCGCTCGAACAGCGCTCGACCGCGGTGAACTGTGGAACGCCGAAGCCAGTCACCTCGCGCGTCGTGCAGTGCGACCCGGGGCCGACGCCGATCTTCACGCAGTCCGCGCCCGCGTCCGCAAGGTCCGCAACGCCGGCCTCGGTGGCGACGTTGCCGGCGCAGATCGGCGTGTCCGGGAACGTTCCGGTCAGCTCGGTAGTCACCTCGATCGCCCGGTCCATGTGACCGTGGGCGACGTCCAGAACGAGCGCGCTCGCCCCGGCGTCGACGAGCGATCCCGCCCGATCGAGGTACGATTCGGCGATCCCGATCGCACCGGAGATCGGGAGGCCCTCGGCGGCGACATCCCCGACCATCTGAGCCTGCTCGTCGATCGGGAGGAAGCGGTGGACGACGCCTAAGCCGCCGGCCTCGGCGACGGCGCGGGCCATCTCAGCCTCGGTGACGGTGTCCATCGCCGCGGTTGCGATGGGGAGCGACAGTTCGAGGCCGTCGGCTAGTTCTGTCGACAGGTCGACATCGTCGCGGCTGTCGACGGGTGAGCGCTGTGGGACGGCGAGCACGTCGTCGTAGGAGAGTCCCGTTTTGTAGGGCATACACAAACCTTTCACTAATAATAAATTCCGGAACATAAGACCGTCGATCGACGGACGACACCGCACGAAGCAGAGATGGCTTCGACAATCGCTCAAACAGACACCGAGGTGCCCCCCGCGAGTAGAAAACATAAACCATCCCCGTCCGTACACATCAGTAATGAACGGAAACCGATTCGGGCGGCTCTTTCAGATGACAACGTACGGGGAGAGCCACGGCGATGCGATGGGTGTCACGGTTTCGGGCTGTCCGGCCGGCGTCGAACTCGACGAGGAAGCGATCCAGCGCGAACTCGACCGGCGCAAGCCCGGGCAATCGAAGATCTCGACGAGTCGTGGCGAACCCGACGAGGTCCGGATCAACTCAGGGACACTAGAGGGCTACACCACCGGGACGCCGATCGGGATGGTCATCCAGAACAAGGACGCCCGGTCGGGCAAGTACGAACCATTCATCACCGCGCCGCGGCCGAGCCACGGCGACTTCACCTATTCCGCGAAGTTCGGCACCAGAAACTGGGGCGGTGGTGGGCGGTCGTCGGCCCGGGAGACGGTCAACTGGGTGGCCGCTGGCGCGGTCGCCAAGCAGGTGCTCGAACAGTCACAGTACGACATCCGGATCAAGGCCCACGTCAACCAGATCGGCGACGTCGAAGCGCCCGACATCTCCTTCGAGGAGATGTGCGAACACGCCGAAGCAAACGAGGTCCGGTGTGGCCACCCCGAGACGGCAGAGCAGATGCGGGAGTTGATCGACGAGTACCAGCAGGCCGGCGACTCGATCGGCGGTTCGATCGCCTTCGAGGTTCGCGGCGTCCCACGGGGCCTCGGCGCGCCGCGGTTCGACTCGTTCCCCGCCCGGCTCGGGCAGGCGATGTTCTCCATCCCCGCAACGACTCACGTCGAGTTCGGCCTCGGCGCCGACGCCCGGACAGTCACCGGCTCCGAGCGCAACGAAGACTGGACGTTCGACGACGGCGACCACCCCGAAACCGAAAGCGAGGCTGGCGATCCCGTTCCAGTCGGCAACGATCACGGCGGGCTTCAGGGCGGCATCACAACCGGCCAGCCGATCTGGGGGGAAGCGACCTGGCACGCGCCGACATCGATCCCGAAGCAGCAACAGACCGCCGACTGGGAGGCGGACGAGGTCGTCACCGACGCACAGGTCATCGGCCGCCATGACCCCGTCCTACCGCCGCGGGGCGTTCCGGTCGTCGAGGCCATGCTGTACCTGACGGTGCTCGACTTCATGCTGTTGGGCGGGCGGATCAACCCGGACCGGATCGACGACCGCCCCGGCGAGTACGACACCGACTACCATCCATCGAACCCCCGGAACGAGTGAGCGAGCAGCGGCCGGTGTTTGTACCTCCGCCGCCAGTGGGGGTGTTTGGGTTCCATCCGACCACGATGTCGTATGAAGCTCATTATACTACCGGTTCAGTCAACGCTGGCTGAATCGGATAGCACAGTGCCGTTGGGTATCGACCAGTCGTGAGTCTCATATACCAGCTGAACAGTGTGGCAAAGCGGTATATGTGCAACAACCGTATTGAAACACGCAATGTATTCAATGGGCACACGGCTCAGCGTCGGCGGTGAACAGCGGTTCGCTGTACTGATGATTGCGCTCTCGGTGGCTATTTTTCTCGCTATCTGGAGAAGCGAACGGAACGCAACGTGATTCCGGTGCCCGCTTTGGGCGGCGACGCTGCAGATTGCTGGTCAGTACCGAATTACCTCACCGATGCTGTATAGGAACTCATTTTACTATCCGGGGATAACATAGCATATGGGAGATTCGGCCGACAAACCGACGACCGAAGCGCTCGAAGAGCTCAACACCGATGGCGTCAGTACTGCTGTGATAGCATCAGTGGGCTCCGTTATGCTCGCCCTGTACTTCTACTACGTCCGTGGCGACAAGCAGCGAGGGCAGTTCGTCGGGCTGTGGCCCACCTCGATCCTGGCTCTCGCGTCGTATTTCAAGCTCGAAGAAATCAAACAAGCCCTGGAAGAAACCGAGGACTGAGGCGGGCACAGTTTTCGTTGACCGTCGCGGTGCCAGCGAGACCGCTGGCCTGACGAACCGCAGATTAACACCGACCCCGACGCATCGACACGCACTCAACGGACAAAGGTACTAGTCGTCGGCCGAATCACGCGGTACGACGACCGCTACCTTGGTCGCCGGCTAACGCGGTTTCGGGGGTCGTCATGTCGCTCGGTCGTCTCGGGTGTTTTTCCAGCTTGGGTACAGCTCTATCAGGGCCAACAGGCTAAAGACGACCCCGGCAACGATCATCATTGTATCCGAGTCGATCTCACTCATACGGCACAGTACAGCCTCCATGAATAAATGGTTCAGTGTCAAGCAAGCCGCTCAACTGGTCGGTTGATCTATCGAAACTGGCGTGAGGCGAACGAAGTAGCCCTACTCGAAACAACTGAAGCAGTCAGCGCGCGGTTACGATCCGGTTGATGTCCAAGATACTGCTGATCGGCGTCCAATCTGTGGGCCACGTAGGTCGTAGCGAACGGATTACGCTCCGAGCAGGTGGTGAGGCCCCGAGGTTTATAACACGCCCGTGTGAGTGTGTATCTATCGTATGCCAGAGTTTCAGTCGCTACTAGGAATCGAGATGGACGAGGCCGAGATCGGTGACGTACTAAGGGACGTTGGCATCGGAGTTCTCTCGATGAGTGCCGATGGAGTGCCGTACGGCGTCCCGCTATCTTTCGGGTACGGCGGTGACGACAGGTTGTACTTCGTGTTCCTCGACGCAAGCGCGGAACTCCGGAAGGAAGTGTATGCCGAACAGGCCAGCGAAGCGAGTTTCACTACGTTCGATATCAACCCCGATGGGTCGTGGCGGAGCGTGATTGTTGCCGGCCCACTGGATCGAATCACGATCGACGAGTGGGATACCGCGCGCGACGCAATGGCCGACAACGCGTACCGATCGAACCTCTTCTCGGAGTACGAACTTCAAGAGAACACCAACGTGTGGGCACTCGAGATTCAAGAGCAATCCGGCCGCGCTGTCGGCCAGTAGTGACCGAGTGCGTTATTCAGAAACGCGCCAGCCGTTCAATCTCGACCACGACGGCCCGTCTCAGTTCGCCGTGGAGACGATCTTGATTACGTCGCCTTCAGCGAGTTCGTGGTCCTCACCGATCCGTCTGCTCCGCCTGGCGTCGACAGCGTGGAGGTACCCTTCGCCGATGTCCGAGTGGACGGCAAAGGCGAGGTCGGGTGGCGTCGCGCCGGACGCCAACAGGAACGCGTCGGGGAGAACGCCTCCCTGGCCGTCGCTCCAGTGCGTTTCGTTCTGGACTGGATAGACGGTGATCCGATTGAGGACGCCGTAGACCGCCTCGTCGAGGGCGGTTTGGACCCCGGTTCCGTCCCACTCCGAGACGACGCCCCGGACGCGTTCGAGGCCCTCCTGTTGGGTGTCGGAGATGTCACCGACGATCTGGAAGTCGTCATCGCCGGGATCGTAGTCGACGGCATCGGCGTCGGCGGCCTCCCGAAGTGCGAGTTCGCCCGCCGCGGTACAGGGGACCACTCGGTCGGCGGCCTCGCGGAGGCGCTCAATATTCTCCGGCGGGGCGATATCGGCCTTGTTCGCGACGACGACGATGGGCTTCGTCCGGGCCCGGATCAACCGGGCCAGTTCCTCGCGGACGGCGTCGTCCCACGCCATCGGGTCGTCGGGATACTCGAGTTGCCGGAGAACAGCCGCGACATCGTGCTCGCTCGCGCCGATGCCGGTGAGCAGTTCAGTCAGCGCCGACTCGATGTCGAACTCAGGGGAACGGGACTGTCGTTCGATCGTCTCCCAGTTGCGATCGACGATCCCCGCCAGCCACAGGTCCATCTCCCGTTCGACGAAGTTGACATCCTCTATGGGGTCGTACGAGCCGACCTCAACCGGTTCGCCCTCGGCGTTCGTCCCGCCGGCAGCGTCGACGACGTTGAGGATGACATCGGCGTTCGTCAGTTCGTCGAGGAACTGGTTACCGAGGCCCTTGCCCTCGTGTGCGCCGGGAACTAAGCCGGCCACGTCGAGCAACTCGATCGGGACGTAGCGCTTCCCGCCCCGGCAGTTTTCGCTATCACAGCGCGATTCGAGCTCGAGGCAGGGGCACCGCGTCCGGACGTGGCTGACGCCACGATTCGCGTCGATCGTCGTGAAGGGGTAGTTCCCGACGTCGACATCGGCCCTCGTTGCGGCCTTATAAAACGTCGACTTGCCGGCGTTCGGTTTGCCGGCGAGGGCGACCGAAATCATACCCCGGCTACCGGTGGGAGCCGTATATGTGTCCCGGTGCCCGTCGTCGTGGCTTTGACCGATGCGCACCGGCGCGCAATATATCAATCGCTCTGCTCGCGGTCTGCCTCGGCCTCGGCGATGATTGCCGCGACATCCTCGGGACCGCCGTCCCCGTTTCGGTCGCTCTCGTGGCTTAAATCCCACTCGGCGTCGCTGTCCTCGATCGGACGGACGGCCGGTTCGGGGCCAACATCGGCGTCGGTGTCCGGATAGGGGTCCGAGTCGTCGGCAGCGTCCGTCCCCGATTCGGCGTCGGCACCTCCCTTCTCGTGGACCGGAAACGCTCCCTCGCCGAGCGGGACGATGGCCGGTTTCGGGTCGGCATCGGAGCCGTCCCCGTCAGTGGTTTCGGACACTTCGCTTGGTCCGACCCCGTCGTCCGCACTGTCTTCGCCCTTGCCAGCATCCACCTCAGTGCCGGACGTGGGCGGGTCCTCGAAGGAGATGCCTTCGCTCGCGCGGATTGTCCCGTCAACATCGGCGGTCTCGGAGAGTTCGCATCGCTCACACGAGATATCACCGCGGACGTGGACATCGGGGGCGATCCGGACGTCGCCGTTCCGTGTCGTCACGTCACCGTGGACGACCGTTCTGGGGCCGACACGGATGTGGCCCTTCGACCGGAGGCTGCCGAACACCTCAGTGTCGATCCCGACCTCGATTTTTGTGGCGCGGATGTTGCCGTGCAGCCGGCAGTCATCACCAATAGTCGCCGGCGTCGAGACCCGCCAGGCGTCGTCGGAGACGCGGGCACCCCGGGGGATTCGCGCGGGGTCGGCCTCGGAGTCGTCGGCGAAGGCCGCCGCCGCGACCTCTTCGGCGGCTTCCTCCTCACCGATCCGGAGTAGATGCGAGAGGTAGACGAACAGGAAGACGATCGTCGGAATCGGGTTCCGGATGACGATCCAGCCGTTGGCTTCGAACCCCTCGTCGATGTCGACGTCATCGCCGATGTCGAGGTCGCCTGAGACCATGAGCTGACCCGTGATGTGGACGCGCTCGCCGAGATAGGCGTCGCTCCCGACGAGGACATTGCCGTCCACCTCACACCACATGTCGAGCCGACAGTCGCCGTCGGCCTCAATGTCGCCGCCGAAGCTGACGCGCTCGCCGGCCACAACACCGCCGGCGCGGACGCCGAGTTCGATGGCACTCTGCCCGCCGACGAGGACGTCACCGTCGGTGACGAGGTCGTGTTCCTTGACGTGTGTCCCGTCCGGGATCACGAGTTCCTCGAGTGGGTCCGACCCGAACACGGATGAGTGGTGTTCGGCGGGCGTCTTAATCTCTCCGGCGGCGTCAGACGCACGGCTGACAGAACAAGCGGGGTCGATCCCGCCGCCCTTATAAACGAGAGCGGCTAACGCGTTGTATGACCGTTCTATCGTTCGATCAGGAGGGCGTCGACGTCGTCTACGAGGGGACCGAGTTCCGGATGGAAAAAGAGCTCATCGAGGAGGCGACCAGAAAGAGCTACCCCGATGTGACCGACCACGAGGTGCTCCAACTGATCGAGGAGAGCCCCTCGCTATCGGGCGAGCCACAGCGCATCGTCGAGATCCTGGACTGAACGCGGCCGGAACTATCGACTCGGACTGAGCGATATGTATAAATAGGACTGTCCAAACAACGCGGTATGGACGCCGCCGACCTCCGATCTGAACTCAGCCACTCTTCGTTCGTCACCGCCGGGAGCACGTTCGCCGCCTACGCGCTCATCATCCTCGGGATGGCAGTCCTGTTGTTCGCGGTCCCGTATCTGCTCTTTCTCGCGTTTTGAGGTTGGACGGTCCGGTCGCGGCGCCCGTTCGCCGCAGTTTCGCCCTCTGGCGAAGTTACTG
>NZ_JBKEGK010000069.1:0-11651 GCF_046710025.1 Natronomonas sp.
ACACTGGAAACAGAGTGCGCCCCAATGCGGGAATCAAACAACAAGCACCGGGCGAACACTCGCAGCCAAAGTAACTCCGAGTCCGTCGAAGTCTGTCGGACTCCCCGTGGCCAAACCAACACTGAGAGTCCGAACACGATAGAGGATAGGAGTACCGGGGGCTTGGCACTCCCAGGAGACTGCCCACGACCGGCCCCACACCGATTCGAACGGTGTGCTGGCTTGGTAGTCTGCAAACCTGAAATTCCCAACCCAGCGGTGCGGTGCCGTGGGATTCCTCCGCGTTCACGCGGAGGAGGATGTCAACGACATCGGCTTCTTATCGGATCCGGAAGCCGACGGATCAGACTGTTTCGCTGGTGCGGCGCGGGCTATCGGGTGCTAACGCGTCGTCGTATATTTTGATAAACAACGCTTCTATCTCCGATTCCGTCGGGTTCCGGGGATTGTTGTCCGGGGACCCGGAATCGATGGCATCACTCGCCATTTTTGAGACGATATCGAGGTACGTTTCACGGTCGGGTACCTCACCGAACTCGCCGAGATACGACGCGAGATTCACGCTTGTACACAACTCGAGGACAGCGTCGCTGGCCTTTGTCGCCGCCTCGCGGTCGGAGGTGGTCTCGTCAGCCGCGTCGAGCAGTCGGGCGACCTCAGCGTACTTTTCGGGGGCTGCCATCGCCGAAAAGTCCATCACATACGGGAGAATGAGCGCGTTCGCAAGTCCGTGCGGGATGTGGAGTTGTGCGCCAAGCGGGCGGGCCATCCCGTGGACGAGCGCGACGGAGGAGTTCGTGAACGCCTGTCCGGCCTGCAGTTGGCCGATCATCATCTCCGTTCGGGCCTCGATGTCGTCGCCGTTCGCCCAAGCCTTGGGGAACGAGTCCGCGATCCTCTCGATGGCCGCGCGAGCATAATCGTCCGGAACGCTGTATGATTTGACCGAGACGAACGCCTCAATCGCGTGGGTGAGGGCGTCGATTCCGGTGAACGCGGTGTGGCTCTGTGGCAGAGACCGGGTCAGCTCCGGGTCCTCGATCGCGACGTCGGGAACCACGTTTTGGGAGACGATGAGGAATTTTGTCGATGTCTCGTCGTCGCTGACGACGATAGATCGGGTCGCCTCGCTACCGGTCCCAGCGGTGGTGTTGACGGCGACGAGCGGCGGGGTCGGGTTTGGAACGCCCTCGTAGCCTGCCCTGTCGACGGCGAACTCGCGGATGGAACCGGGATTGGTGGCCAAAACTCCGACCCCTTTGCCGGTGTCGATCGACGAGCCCCCGCCCAGCGTGACGATAACGTCACAGTCCTCGGTCCGCCACAGCTCGTACGCTTCTTCGATGTTCGTGATCGTTGGATCGGGTCGGACGTCCGTGTAGGTAACCGCCTCAATGCCGCTGTCGCGGAGCGTTTCGAGGATTTCCTCGCCGTAGAAATCAAATATTTGCTGTGTCGCGACGACGAGCGCTTTGTTCCCGTAGAGATCGGCGTAGTCACCGACCTCCGTGACTGCTCCGGTACCGAGGGCGATTTTCGATGGCGAGACGACGATTCGCGTTCCGTGTTCCGGTGTCGGGTATTCGGGTTGCATGGTGTGTCAGCGTTGTGGCGTGGTTTCCCAGTGGATTGTTGCAATCGCAGCGGGTCGTGCGGGGTTCGATCAGTACCCGCATCGTTGGTCGGTACCGCCGACTGGCTGGTCGGGGTATTAGGCGCCCGGCCAGCGCTCGATGTAGATTGTCTTGTCGGTGTAGAAGTGGATCATGTCCTCGCCCTGGGCGTGGAGATCACCGAAAAACGAGTCGTTCCGTCCACCGAAGTGGAAGAACGCCATGGGTGCGGCTGTCCCGGCGTTGATACCGAGGTTACCGATGTCCGTTTGGTGGCGGAACTTCCGGGCGTCGGCACCGCGCCCTGTGAACAGACTCGCCGCGTTTCCGAAGTCGCTGCGGTTGAGTACGTCGATGGCTTCGTCGATGTCGCCGGCGCGCATCAGACCGAGCACCGGGCCGAACAGTTCCTCGTGAGCGATTACCATATCGGTTGTCACGTCACCGAACAGCGTCGGGCCGAGGAAGTTCCCGTCCTCGTACCCGTCGACGGTTACGTCGCGACCGTCGAGCAGCAATTCGGCCCCTTCACTGACCCCCGTCTCGATGTAGTTGCGGACCCGCTGTTCGTGTTCGGGGGTAATGAGCGCGCCGATGTCGGTGTCCGCATCGAGGCCCGATCCCACGACCTGTGCGTCGGCCATCGACACGACCCGATCGACGAAGTCGTCGTAGACTGCTTCCTCGACCACGGCGACGTCGTTCGCGAGACATCGCTCGCCGGCGCAGGCGAACGACGAACTGACCGTCTTGTCCGCGGCGAAATCTAAGTCGGCCGTCTCGGTGACGACGATGTGATTCTTCGCGCCGCCTTGGGCCTGGACGCGCTTGCCGTTTGCCGCCGACGTCTCGTAGATCTCCCGTGCGACCGGCGTACTGCCGACGAAGGATATCCCCTCGATGCCGTCGTGTTCCAACAGCGCGTTGACCGTGTTGACCCCGCCGTTGACGAGCTGTACGGCCCCGTCCGGGAACCCCGCACGGTCGATGAGCTCGAAGATGCGCTGGGCGACGAGGGGGGCTTGCTCGCTCGGCTTCAAAATGAAACTGTTGCCGGTCGCGACGGCGTACGGGAGGAACCACAGGGGAATCATCGCGGGGAAATTGAACGGCGTGACCGCGGCGAAGACGCCGAGTGGCTTTCGGACGGCACTTTCGTCGATTTGCGGTGCCGCGTTGAGCAGCGTCCCGCCCTGCATCATCGACGGGATGCCGCAGGCGACCTCGACGTTCTCGATCCCGCGTCGGATCTCTCCCGCGGCCTCGCCTCGGGTTTTGCCGTGTTCCCGAACGAGTAACTCGGCGAGCTCGTCGTGGTGCTCCTCGAGGAGCCGCTTCAGTTCGAAGAGCGGTTGAATCCGCTCCTCAACCGGGCGCGCGGACCACTCCTCGAATGCTTCGGCGGCCGTCCGCACCGCCACGTCGATGTCGACGTTCGAACTGAACGCGACGCGGGCGAGTCGCTCGGATGTCGCCGGGTTGACGACATCCTGGCCGTCGCTCCCGTCCGGCGTGTGCCACTCCCCGCCGACGTAGTTCTGTACTGTTCCAGTGTCCGAGAGCGATGTCGGGCGATCCACACCGTCGCCACTCTTTGATACGGTATAGGAGTTTGGTACTCCGCGTTCAGTCCCCTCCGCCGTCGGTTCGCGCCGGCGCGGCGGACGACGCCGCCCGGCCGGCGTTTCGGGACTCTCCCGAGACGGCCGGTGCCGGACCGGTGTTGTCGTCGGGGTCGCGATCGGTCGTTTTGAAGGCCGTGATCCGTTCCCTGAGATCGGTTGCCAGGTCCGCGAGTTTCTGCACGTCCTCGAGAGTCTCGTCCAGCGAGTCGACTTGGGCGGCGGTTCGGTCGGCGACATCGGCGGAATCGCGTGCCGTGGACTGGCTTGTTTCGGAGACATCGTCGACCATCGACGCGATCTCCTCGGCGGAGGCGGCCTGATCGTCGGTCGCGCTGCTGATCTCGGCGATTCCCCCCTCGGCCTCTTCGACCGCGGCGGCGATGTCGTCGAACATCGAGATGGTCTCCTCGATCGTGTCCGCACCGGTTTCGACGCGGTCGGTCATCTCCTCGATGCTGGTGACGGTCTCGTCGGTCACATCTCGCGCCGTCTCGATGCGCCGCTCGATGTCGTCGGTCGCGGCGGAGGCCTCCTCAGCCAGGGCCTTGACCTCGTTCGCGACGACCGCGAACCCGTCCCCGCTGGCGTCGGCGTTGGCGGCCTCGATCGAGGCGTTCAACGCGAGGATATCGGTCTGTTCGGTGATATCCGCGATCACGTTGGCGATCTCGCCGATCTCGTCCATCTGCTCGTTCAGAGCCACGACCTCCTCGGCGACATCCTCGGCCTGTGATTCGATGGCCGCAACCTCCTCAGTGGCGTCGTTAGCGTGTTCACGACCCGCGTTTCCGCGATCGACGGCGGTACTGGCCGTGGCCGCGACCTCCTCCGAAGACGACGCGATTTCCTCGACGGTCGCCGACAGATCGCTGACCTCGCCGGCGACAGTCCGGAGCCGTTCGTCCTGTTCCTCCGCGCGGGTCGCGACGCCCGAGACGGACTGTTTGACGTCGATACTCGATTGCTTGATCTCCGTCGACCGATCGGCAACGTCGGAACTGGCACTGGAGACGGTGTCGGCGAACGACTGGATGTCGAGTACAGTCCGCTCGAAGTCATCGATCATGTCATTGAACGCCTGTGCGATCGAGGCCATCGCGTCGTTCTCGACGGAATCGTCCAGTCGCCGCGTGAGGTCGCCGTCGGCACACGCCCGCATCACGGTCTGATACTCGTCGGCTGTGGCTTCCAGTTTCCCGTTCAACGCGGTGATCTCCTCCTTCTGTCGGGCGGCTTCCCGTTGTTTCTCCTCGGCGACCTGTTTGGCCTCCTCGACCTCGTCGAGTTTCTGTTGGATCTTTTCGCGGGCCCGCTGGCGCTGGATCGCCAACGACTGCCAGAGAAACGTGATCGCGGTGGCGAGCATCAACACGCCGACGGCGTGAATCCCACCCCACACGATGGGGTTGGCCATCGCCGCCGGGTGGTTGTAGACTGTGAACCACTCGATGAGGCCGAACACGCTGTGTTGGGTGGCGACGTACCCGATCGTGATGCCGAACGGCACCCAATCCTCGTACATTGCCACGACGCCGACGCCGACGAAGTACAGAAAGTGCGCCTCAATGAACCCGCCGGTGAAGTACGCCAACACGGCGGCGACGGTCATGAACGCGAACGCCGCGAGCGCCGACCGGAGGCGGCGTGGCAGTTGCGGCACCGCGGCCGCGAGCAACAGCCCCGCGATGAGCCCGGTTCCCCCGAGCGAGTGCGCCATCGGGATCGCGGGGAGTTCGGCACCGGTGACCGATTCCACCCCGGTCATCCGACTGATGCCGAACACGATCGGCACGATCGCCGCCGTGAACACGAGAATGCCCCGGTGGCGCTTCCTGAACGATTTGTCCGGGATTTCGGTGCCGTTCGGGGTGTTTTCGATGTACCGGGCGATCGCGGACCGCGACTCTCTCCCAGGCATGTATACCTTGGTTGTAATTATAATCAGTAATAAATGCGTCCGCGGTTTCGCTGAGTGTACGAACACTCCGAGTTCGCGTGGATGAACGACGAAATAATCATCGAGAGACCACCTCAACGGCAGCGCGGCAGTCTTCACCCCTTGGGCGCGATCGCTTCACACGGTTCGGCGCCGCCCCGCGGCCCCGTCACCGCGCTCGACGGCCTTCCCCGCGGGAGACGTGACTCCTTCCGGCGTCGATGCTCTCGAGAACCTCACTCTCCGGCCCCGATGCTCCTCACCGTCCTGCTCGAAACGTGGGTGTTCCGGCCGAGCGCCGCGCCCGTCGCGTTCAGCGCCGGGGGAGTTCGGCGTGGACACGAGCGCCCGTCCGCCACCCTGACGACGACCGAGACGAGAGACATTTTCCGCCCCAGCCCCGATACCCACGTATGAAGAAATCGATCGATGAGCACGCCAAGCGGTTCTCTGAACACGCCGACGAGTACGACGATACGCAGGACTCACCGGAGTACCGGGCCGCGGTGACTCTCGTCGTCGACCACGCCGCCCCCGGTCCCGACGACGTTGTTGTGGATCTCGGAACCGGAACTGGCGTTATCGCGCTCGCTCTTTCCGACGACGCCGGACGGGTGATCGGCCGCGACATCAGCGAAGGGATGCTCGAACGCGCCACTGAAAAGGCCACTGAGCGCGGGGCAAATGCCGTCTCCTTCGGGACCGGACGGTTTCGCGACCCGAACGTCCCGGAGGGGGTTGCCATCGACATCGCAACGTCGAACTTCGCGATGCATCATCTGAGCGACGATGAAAAACGCGAGGCGATAGAGACGCTCTCGGCACTTGACCCGCAGCGGATCGTCCTTGGTGACGTGATGTTCTTCGGCGATCCAGACCCCGAGGAGCCGTTCTACAGTCCCGAGGTGGACGACCCCGCAACCGTGGGCGTCCTCGCCGATGCGTTCACCGACTCGGGGTACGCCCTGACGGCGGTCGAAATGATCGATACGCAAGTCGGCGTCCTCGTCGCAGAACGGACCACGCGGACCTGAGGGCGCATCCCCTGTTCGGCACCCGCCGGCGACACATTTAGGCCCCCCGAACGATAGTGAGTAGCACAATGCAACCCACACGCTCGAATGCGCTGCTGGGGGATGCCGGACGGAGTGCCCCCGAGCCCCGGCTGGGTGGGGACCGTTTCGGCGATCACGGGGGACGCGTTCCGCCAATCGCCCTTGACGGTCGACACGCCGGGGGGCGGTAGCCACGATGGCGCTCTCAGGCGGCGATTTCGTCACGCTCCAGCCCGATCAGTCGTTCTTCGAGACGCTGTACACGGCGGCCCCCCTGGTGGTCATCGGGACGCGCGCAGCCGACGGCTCGGCGAATCTGGCCCCGAAGCACATGGCGATGCCGCTCGGGTGGGCCGATTACTTCGGGTTCGTCTGCACCCCCGAACACGGCACCTACCAGAACGTCGAGCGGACGGGTGCGTTCACCGTCAGCTACCCACGCCCGGAGCACGTTCTCGAGACCAGCCTCGCGGCGGCCCCCCGTGACGACGAGGGCGACAAGCCAACACTCACAGCGATCGAAACGGTCGAGGCCGGATCGGTCGACGCGCCGGCCGTCGCGGGAGCCTACGGCGTATTGGAGTGCGAACGCGACCAAATCGTCGAGGGGTTCGGTGAGGCCGGCCTCGTCGCCGGCGAGGTCGTCGCCAAACACGTCCACAGTGACGCCTACCGTAGCGACGATGCCGAACCGGAAGCGCTGTTGCGACGAGCGCCCGTCCTGGCGCACCTCTACCCGGACCGGTTCGCCGAGATCAGCGAGTCACAGCAGTTCCCGTTTCCGGAGGGGTTCGAGCGGTGACGCCCGCCGACGGGTCCGCCTCCGGCGAGTCCGTCCCTTCACAGGACCGTCGGATTCACGAGTGGGCCGTCTCCAACCGCGAGCGCGTCGAGACGTACCTGCTCGGGTTGGTCGAGACCGAAACGCCCACCGAAACCCCAGAAACGTTCGACCCGTTCTTCGAGCGGCTGGCCGAGGACTTCGAGGCAGTCGGCCTCCGAACCGAGCGGGTCCCGGGCGAGGAGACGGGCGGACATCTCGAGGCGTACTCGCCGGGGAGCAGCGACGGCCCGATCCAACTCGTACTCGGGCACGCCGACACCGTGTGGCCACTCGGGACCGTCGAGGAGAACCCGCCGGAGGTGCGTGACGACGTCCTCGAAGGGCCCGGCTCACTCGACATGAAGGGTGGGCTGACACAGGTCGTCTTTGCGCTCCGGGCGCTCGAAGCCTGCTCGCTTGAACCGGGGCTGCCCGTCCACGTCCTCGTCTCCAGCGACGAGGAGGTCGGCAGCCCCGAGTCCAAGCCGCGCATCGTCGACCTCGCGAAGCGGGCCGACCGCGTGTTCGTTCTCGAACCCGCGAGCGGCCCCGAGGGGAAGATCAAGACCGCCCGCAAGGCTGTCGGCCACTTCACCGTCACGATCGAGGGAAAGGCCGCCCACGCGGGCCTCGAACCGGAGGAAGGGGCCAGCGCGACTGAGGAACTGGGGACCGTCATTCATCGGCTTCACGGCCTCACCGATGTCGACTCGGGGGTCACGGTAAACGTGGGGGAGGTTGAGGCGGGCCTCCGGTCGAACGTCGTCGCGCCCGAGGCCCGCGCCGAGGTCGACGTTCGCGCGCCGACCGAGACGGCTGCCGACGCCGTTGCGGAGCGAATCCGCTCGCTCGAGGCGACGACGCCCGGCACCGAACTCCGGATCGACGGTGGGTTCGGGCGGCCGCCAATGGAGCGGACCCCCGGCAACCGACTGCTTTGGGAGCGCGTCCGGGCTGTCGGTCGCCGTCTCGACCTCGAACTCAAGGGGACCCGATCGGGCGGGGCCAGCGATGGCAACGACGCCAGCCAACACGCCCCGACCATCGACGGGTTCGGCGCGGTCGGCGACGGTGCTCACCAGACCTTCGAGTACGTCCGGTTGGATAAATTAGTCGACCGGATCGCCCTGCTCGCGGCCTGTCTGTGCACCGGCCCGCTCGAAACGCGGGGTGATTCCGAGGCATGACCGCCGACGTCCATGCCTCGGTCACGCGCATCGCAGATCTCAAGGGAAGCGCTTACGCGGTCGAGTCACGGCCGAACGACGAGTGGGAGAGAGGCGATTACGTGCTCGCTCGGGTGACCCGCCGTCCGGGCCCCGACGTTCAACTCGAGAACCCGACCGGCCGGCGCGTCGAGTTGATGGAGGGCGAGACGCTCGTCGGCGCGCTTGGCACCCGCCGGGCGACACGCGGGTTCGTCGGTGGCTGGCGCGACGTCGGCGAGGACGGCCACTTCCACGTTATGACCGGTGGCGGCGTCCTCGGGCGGGTCACGTCGGCGTCGCCGTTCGGTCCAACCCCGATCGACATCAAGTACGAGGGACACGTTATCCGTGACGGCAGCGCCGTCCGGATGTCCGACTGCGGGCTGGCACCCGCTGCCGTTGCCCGCGACACCCCCGTTGTGCTCGTCCTCGGGACGAGCATGTCTGCCGGGAAGACGATGAGCGGCCGCGTCATCACCCGCGTGCTCGTCGAGAACGGCTACGACGTGGGTGCCTGCAAACTGACCGGCGCTGGCACCTACGGCGACGTGCTGTCGATGGAGGTGGCGGGCGCGGACCCGATCTACGACTTTGTCGACGCGGGGTTGCCGACGACGGTTGTCCCCGAACCGACCTTTCGGGAAGCCATCGGTCCCGTCCTCGACCGGATGCAGCGTGCGGACGTGATCGTCGCCGAGGTCGGCGCCAGCCCGCTCGAACCGTACAACGGGGCGGCCGTGGTCGACATGATCGAATCCGAGGTCGAGTTCACCGCGCTCTGTGCCTCCGATCCCTACGCGGTCGTCGGCATCGAGTCGGCGTTCGGATGCTCGCCGGACGTCGTCGCGGGGATCGCAACAAACACGACCGCCGGCGTAGACCTCGTCGAGGAACTCGCCGACTGCTCGGCGCTGAACCTCCAATCCGAGTCCGCAAAGGAGCCGCTTGAGGCGATGCTTATCGACGCTCTCGGGACATCGGTGTGAATACGCGGTTGTCAGTTATATAGCTCCGAGCCATCAAACGCCGAGGGGTTCATTCGTCGCTGAACTCAGGAGGATATCATACACGCGACCGGTATCACTCTTCCCCGAATCACGGTTCTGAATCGCGGTTACCCAGTAATCCATGTGCCATCAGTCGACGGGCGATCACGACGAGGCCGTTCCCGAACCCGGTGCCGAAGACCGCCTGTTCGTCCCTACTGCCGGGCATGACCGAACTCACGAGGACCGTCGAGCGGTCGACGAGTAACAATCGACTGATCGCCGTTTTGTCCTCGTCCCCGAAGAGCCACTCCACTCCCGGGACGAACGTTTCGGCCTCCGGGACTGCCCCCTGGACCTCCGATTGGAGCGACTCGGTCAACGCACCGACGAATAGGTCGACCGCCGGATCGAGCCCGTTCAGACACGCCAGAAGCTCGGGGGTTAACAGCGACTCGTCGCCGACGACGAAGACCACCTCGTCGGTCGCCTTGGAAATAACGTGTGTTGTCCGGCTTCCGATGGGATCCCGTCCCGTCATCGCCCAGACCTCTTCGACCGGCGAGCCGTCGTCGGGAGCGACCGTCTCAAGCGGTTCGAGGGCGTCTTGGAGTCGGTCGATGCGGGCCTCGTGCTGGCTGTGCAGCGTCTCCATTGCCTCCGCCAGCGAGACGGCCCGGAACTGCTGGGGGCTTGAGTGTTGGATCTCGACCAATCCTTGGGCCTCAAGTACCCGGATCGCATCGTAGACGCGGGTCCGTGGAACCTCCGTAATCTCGCCGAGCTTCTTCGCCGTCCCGGTCGACAACCGCGACAGGCCAACGAAACACCGTGCCTCGTACCCATTGAGGCCAAGCTTCTGTAGGACGTCGACTGCTTCCTCTACGCTTTCGGTTGTATTCATAGCGTCTTATCCCCCGCCAACCGTGGCTTTTCACGTCCTTATCAGGGGTAATAAATAGGTATTGTCATTGTTATCGTAACGTGAGTTTCGAGGTAACGTTTTGTGCTCGTTTTATGCCTATGTACGATGGTTCACGGCGATTGGAAGCACTCCAACAGTTACTCATTACATAACACACTGTGTCCAGACCAATCTATGCCCGGCCGGTTCGGCATTCGATCCGCCTCGTGGGTCATTTGTTGTTTGAACAATCACAACAAGTATATACCGTACTGGACTCGTCATATTAGCAGTACTCGTTGTAGTTGAGTCGCTGGGATCGCCGACTGAGCACGCACCGACGTATCGAGTACGCGAATACCGAGGCCCTGATCGAATGAGCACCGATCCACCCGATGACCCACAGCAGAGTGCGATCGAACAGCTCGAACAGTTTGGGCTGAGTACCTACGCCGCCCGGACGTTCGTCGCACTTTTGAGTCTCGGCTTCGGGACGGCGCGCGGCGTGAGCCGGGTGTCGGAGGTTCCCCGAACCCGTGTCTACGGCGCTGTCGACGAGTTGCGCGACCGGGGGCTCGTCGACGTCCGGGAGTCCTCCCCAAAACAGTTCTACGCGGTCTCCCCGGAAACCGCCACGCGGACGTTCGAGCGGGAGTACCAACACCGGAGGGCGACCCTACGGAGCGCCCTCGCGGAACTGGAACCCACCGAGCGCCGGGCTGAACAGCGCGGCGTCTGGACGGTTGACGGGCGGGCCGCGGTCACGGAGCGCGTGCTTGAGTTCTTCGGCGACGCTGACGAAGAGATCGTCTACGTGACCGTCGGGGCGCTCCTCGCCGAACCGCTGGTTGAGGAACTCGCTACGGCTGCCGACCGCGGTGTCTCGATCAAACTCGCCGGGCTCTCTGCGGATGTCGAGGACCTGATTCGGGATAAGATCCCGTCGGTGACGACCTTCGAGTCGCTGTGGGCGCGGTCGGACACCCCTGCGGGGCGGTTGTTGCTGATAGACGAACGCAAGACGCTGGTGAGTGTGCTAGTCACCGACCCCGACGCTGACTCCGCCGGATCGCGTTCTGAAACCGCCATCTGGGGCGAGGGCGAGTACAACAGCCTTGTCGTGGTACTGCGGGCGATGTTCACCTGACAACTCGACACCACCGGCCCAACGGACGGCGAGTGACGGGACACATTTGGAAAATGTACAAGCCAGCGCCTCGCATGACCGATGCCGAATGGGCGAGTTCACCTGCGCTACCACTCCCGGAACGACCGCCACCGACAGCGATCCGACGGCGCTTGTGCCCCTGTATGAGGCCTTCGATCCGAGTGCTCTCGACGAGGTCGGAGACACTTGCCGTTTTCCTCGGCTCTATCTGCAACCGTTTGTGGCACCCCATCCGCGCCGGTCGGCGAGCAACTGGACGCATGTACCCACGAGCTTAGCCGGCACACTGCAAACTACGATACAGTAGGAGTTCACACGCGGTCATGTTTCGGT
>NZ_JBKEGK010000070.1:0-11470 GCF_046710025.1 Natronomonas sp.
CATCGCCCGCTCGTAGATCTGCTCGGCCTGCGTTTGGTACTCCTCCATCTGAGCCTCCTCCGCCAGGATGTTCGCGTAGCCGATGACCGCGGTCATCTCGTTTCGGAGGTTGTGTCGCAGCACGCGGTGGAGGACCCGAAGCCGGCGCTCCTGCTCGAGCCGCCCCGTCACGTCGGTGTAGATGCCGAACCCACGCTCGGTTCCCTCGTAGCGGTAGCTGAACCCGCGGAACAGGAACGTCCGTCGCCCCTCGGCGGTCAACCGCTCGACCTCGACCGTCTCGTGGCTCTGTCGGGAGGCGGTTCCATCCAGCCGTTCGACCTCCGGGCTACCCTCGGGCGGGACGATCGCCTCCGCCAGCGGCGTATCGCTGACGGCGACCTCGTCGTAGCCGAACGTCTCCTCGAAGGCGTCGTTGACCCGACGGACGATCGGCTCGCCATCGACGAACTCCACGTCGACGACGGCGTCCGGGAGCGCGTCGAAGAGATGCCCAAACCGCCCTCGGCGTCGGTCCTCGTCAGCGTCCGTCGCCGGGGTCGGGGGGCCGGGCGTAGTGGCCTCGTCACTCCCCGCGTCGCCCCCACTCGACACCGCCTCACCGTCAAGGCGATGAAGGGCCGATTCAACGAGCGTCGCCAACAGCGCAAGCCGTCGCCGTTCAGCCTTCGTGATCGATCCCGCTCCGTCGTCGACTGACAGCGCCCCCCGTTCACCCAGCGCTACCGTCGCCGAACGCGTGACGCCCCCGACATCGCCGGAGCCATCTCCGATGACGAGTTCGCCCCGACTCGGCTCCGCCCCCGACGGCCGCTCCCGGTCCTCGCTCAGGGCATCGCCGGAGTCCTCGGCCGCCGCGACCCGGGCACCGTCATCGAAGAGCCTGACCGCGCTAATTTCGAGGTCGGCGATCCGCTCGGCCGTCTCGGCCGCGATATCGGCGATTTCGGCCGCCGTCCCAGCCACACGAAGCGACTGTCCCGCCTCGGCGAGTGCGTCGATAGCCCGGCGGTGCCGGGCCACTCCCGCCTGCTGTGCTCGTCGCTGCCGGTCGGCCTCAATCCGCTCGCCCAATACCCCCGCGAGCAACTCCACGAACCGTCGTTCAGCGCCCGAGTACGCTCCCCTTGACGACTCGCTGCCGAACCACACGGTCCCGTAGCGTTCGCCCCCGACGTGGACCGTCGCCCCGAGGTAACTCCCGAGTCGGTCGAACACCCCAGTCACGTCCCCGCTTCGGAGGGCACACCCCGTATCGGGGAGACAACACGGCCCATCGAAACGGGCTGTCCGTCGACAGAGCGTTCCCTCTAGTACCGTCGGCTCCGGATCGATGCCGCCCGCCGCCACGACGACCGAGTACGACGCGTTGTCGATCTCCGCGAGCGCCCCCCAAGACGCGCCAAACCGCTCGCGTCCGGCCTCCAAGATCGCCTCGACTGACTCCTCGAACGACTGTGTCCCATCGGCGATAGTCCTCCGAAGCGATCGCACCGCGGCCTCGTGTCGCCGACCCTCCGGCGGTGGGCCTGACACCCCTGCGACGCCGGCGATCCGGTCGATCGGTCGCCCCTCGCCTTCGTCCGTCACGTACTCCGTCACACCAAGTCGGGTCGCGCGGGCGGCGATCGCCGGATCCCCGGTTCGGTCATACAGGACCGTCGGGACCGACGTTCCGCGGAGTCGCTCGAGCGCCGCCAACCCACACCCGGGTTCCTCGAGGACGACGCAGTCGGCGAACGCCGCGTGCTCGGCGACCGATCCCGGGGCGACGCGTTCGAGCCGAAATCGTCCGCCAGGGTCGATCGCGGGACCCCGGCCGGCGTAGAGCACGACGGCTGATTCGGGGTTATCGGCAGCCATGCGACACCACCCAATCCATTACGTCGGCGTACGACGAACGCGCTGATAATGGTACCGGCCGATTCGGCCGGTGATTCCGAGAGGCGTTCTCGTCGTCAGTCGATGCGGGCTGAGGTCCGGCTGTACCGATCGCCCAGACCGCGCCGGCTGCATCTATCGCCCAGACCGAGCTGGCCGCACCGACCGCCCAGCTTCCCCCGACCGCCCAGCCATGCTGACCGATACGCCCCCGGTTGCCGCCGCATAATTTACAATCCCGACGCTGTTAGACGCTCACATGGGGTTCGGAAGCTACGACGAATCCGAACAGGGCAACCACGAGATAGACGCCGGTGACGCCGGCGACATCGACGGGGACGACCGACCAGCCGGATCGACGCACGACGGCGAAATAAACTTCGAGTACGAGGACGCCTCAACCGAGGACCTCTTCGAGGCCTACAAGAAATTCAACAACCAGTGAGCGAACGCCCCGTCCGCCGGGCCGCCTCCCGAGGACGTGACCGGTGTCGGGCTGACGCCGGGTTGCGGACGGACGGGGACGAATGCCGCCGCAGGTAAAACCCGGGTGCCGGGCGCTCGGGGTCGCGGAGTCCTACCGCGGTCACGACGACGGAGCGGCGAGTACGCTCTGTGGGGCGGTGGCCCGCGCCGATCGTGTAGTCGACGATATCGAGGTCTCGAGTTGCACCGTCGGCGGCCGTGACGCCACCGAGGCCGCGGTCGATATCTGGCGGCGTCTCGATCGCCCGGACATCCGCTACATTCTCGTGGCGGGCGTCGCCTTGGCGTGGTACAACATCGTTGATCTCGGCGCGCTTGCGGCGGCGACGGACCGTCCCATCGTCGCCGTTACCTTCGAGGATGGCGACGGCCTCGAAGCCGGGATCGAGGCGGCCTTCGACGGCGAGGAGCGGGCGGCCCGCCTGGCGGCCTACCGATCGCTTCCAGGGCGACGGCGGATCGAGGTTGACGGGCAATCTCTCTTTGTTCGGAGCGTCGGCCTCGACGACGCGGCCGCCGACGCCGTGGTCGACGCCTACACCCACGAGCGCCGCCCGGAGCCGCTACGGGTTGCGAAACGGGTCGCGGGGCGGCTTGACGCTGCCCGACGCGATGGGCGTTTAAAAACGGCGGGACCGTCCGACGGGACGTAGCTGCTCGACGTGTCGTAGGTACCTGCCAGATCGTCTCTGCTTGACGAGCCGCGGCCGCCGGGTCGGCCGACCTCTCAGGTACCGCACCATCGCCGCCTCGACCGGCGGGGTTAACTCCCGGCGCGTCGACCTGACGGACGTGCCCGAGGAAATCGACGTTTCGGACTGCACGCGGTGTGCGGAGTTGTGCGACGCCCGGAGCCGCATCGTCAACGGCGTCGGCCCGACCGACGCCGAGTTGTGTTTCGTCGGCGAGGCCCCCGGCGAGCACGAGGACGAGACCGGTGACCCCTTCGTCGGACGGTCGGGCGATGTCCTCGACGACGCGCTCCGGGATCTGGGGCTCGCCCGCCGGGACGTCCGGATCACGAACTGCGTCCGGTGTCGACCCCCCAACAACCGGGATCCGACCGCCGACGAACTGGCCAACTGCCGGTCGCACCTCGAACGGGAACTCGACGCCGTCGACCCGGAGGTCGTCGTTACGCTCGGGAAAGTCCCCTCCGAGCACCTGCTCGGTCGGTCCGTCTCCGTGACCGCCGAGGCCGGGTCCGTCCACGACGCCCGGATCGCCAGCGACCCGCGCCGTGTGCTCGTCTGCGTCCACCCCGCGGCGACGCTGTACGACCCGAGCCAGCGGGAGACGTTCGCCTCGGCGCTCGAGGCGGCCGTCGACCTTGTCGAGGGCGGCGGCGACCAATCGCGGTTAGGCGAGTTTTAAAGAGCTGTCCGCCTCGCCGTTGCGGCCATAGACCGCCCGCTCCGCCGCTGCACTGGCTTCGTTTATAGAGATTCAAGGAGAATACTGGTGGCTAGCCACCAGATGAATCCGACAATTTAACCCACAAACCACCGTCCCGTAACGGTGCGTGGAAAACTGGCAGTTGACTCGGTGTTTGCCACGGCGAGAGCCGAAATCAAACACGTAAGCCGACCACGCCGACAGTCGTTAAACAATCAGGTAACTCGAAGTCCTCTGCAGGATACGAGTAACGGCTTCGTGGCAGAGCCACTGGCTGACTGTCCAGTAAACCGTAGACTCCCAACCTTCAGGATTGACCGACCCGGCCAACACCGGGGGGAGGCCCGCGTCTTTAGACGCGAGAGGATGTCACAAGTAACACGTCCTGATTGATACATATCCTGATTGACAAATCGCCCTGCGGTGGCGCGCGCTCGGAGCCGTGCCCGAGGCGGGCGGCGAGCGCACGCGAGCCGACCCTCCGAGGGCCGGTCGATTCCACGTGCGAGGGATGAGCAGCGCGCGAACGGGCGCATCGCGCCCGTGAGCGACGTGAATCGGTTGGGGAGGCGTGTGGCTGTCGAAGTGTGTCGCGCTTTGTGTCTAGCAAACGGTTGGCTCATATCTCCCGGAGAATAGACAGGTCGCCGGATACGGAACGGAACCGGTCCAGTCCAACTCCGCTCCAACTCTCAGCCCGACTCGGATTCCGAACGACGCCGCAGTTCGTTTATAAGTGTCGGGACAACGATCCCGATGCCGAAAAGCGCACCCAACTCCAAGAGATCGCTTTCCGTGACGGTCCCGACCAGATACCAAGCTGTAAGCCCGAGAAACATGAAGACAAGCGTAATCTTCGTTTCGGGGGCCAACAGCGCATCGCGGGGCATACGCCACGTCACACGGCGTTCGCTTATAAATAGTCGGCGAACGGGGTATAACACCGGCCAGCGAACGGGGTATAGAAGTGGCTGGCCCTTTATAAACGGCGAGTCACCGGACGAACGCGGACCGCCCGACGAACGCGGACCGCCCGACGAACGCGGACCGCCCGATGAACGCGCCTGTGCGAACCCAAACCGACTTTGCCGACGGCCACGGAGACGGAAACATGAGTACCACCCAGCGGACGGCGGACGTCGTCCTCGTCGACTACGGTCTCGGGAACCTCCGGAGCGTCACCCGCGGGCTGGAGCGGGCTGGCGCCGAGGTGACGCTGTCGGAGGACCCCGCCGACTTCGACGCCGCCGACGGGATCGTCCTGCCGGGCGTCGGGGCCTTCAGCGAGGGGATGGACAACGCCGGCCCCTTCCGAGACGCGCTCGTCGACGCCGCCGCGGAGGGACAGCCACTCTTCGGGATCTGTCTTGGGATGCAGATGCTTTTGACCACGAGCAAGGAGGCCGAGACGGTCGGTCAAGGCGACGTCCGGGGGTTGGATCTCGTGCCCGGGACGAACCTCCGATTCGACGAAGGCCGGAAGGTTCCCCACATGGGGTGGAACGAACTCGACGTCCAACACGACCACCCCATCGCGGAGGGAATCGACGGCGACTACGCGTACTTCGTCCACTCCTACTACGCCGCTCCCGACGACGAGTCGGCCGCCGTCGCGACGACGGAGTACGGCGTCGAGTTCCCGGCCATCGTCGCCAACGACGCGGGCAACGTCTTCGGCACGCAGTTCCACCCCGAGAAATCGAGCGATACGGGGCTTCGGATCCTGCGGAACTTTGTCGAGTACTGCCTCGATTGAGGCGGCCCGAGGCCGCCTTGAGGTCGATTTCGACCGCGGTTTCGGCGTTTACTCTCGGGTCTACCGCGGTTTCGACGCCGATTTCGGTTTCAGTCCGACGTTGAGTTCGGCTCCAACCCGGAGGGTTACCATCCCACGGCAAGTGCGCCGATGACCACCACCGCCGCCACGGTCGCGATCCACTCGCCGATCACGACGGCGTGGACGGACCGAGCCGAGACCGACGCGCCGGTCGTCGTTCGCCGTCCGCCCGGATTCAGTAGTCGAGGTCGAACTGCTCGTTCTCGACGACGGTGTTGAGCACGACGCTCGTGTTGGATTCCTTGATATCGGGGTCGATAAGCAGTTCCTTTATCTGCTCGTTCATGTGGTCGGTGTCGGTGAACTTCCCGACGGCGATGATGTCGTGGTCGCCGGTGGTCTCATACACGGTGACCATGTGTGTGTGCTCCTGGAGACGGTCGGTGATCTCGGGGAGCGCGCTCCCCTCGACCTTGAGTTGGATGATCGCGGTCACGTCGTAGCCCAACTCGCCGTAGTCGACGATCGGGGCATACCCTTGGATGATGCCGTCGTCCTCGAGGTTCGAGATGTGGTTCGACACCGTCGTCACCGAGACGTCCAGGTCTTCGCCGAGCGAGCGCAGCGAGGCGCGGCCGTCTTCAAGCAGCGCGTTTACCAATTTCCGGTCAAGATTTTCGTACGTCATTACAGCCGGATACTCACTGGGGGCTTTAGAAGTTTACGACTATTCAGTTCTCTCGACAGGGGCGAGATATTCGCGCAGATCAGCAAGGTTTTAGTACGGGGACGCGTCGAAACGCATGACGAGAAACATGACGAACGACAACGTAACCGCCGATGGCGGTCTCACGGATGAAGCACAGGCCGTTCTCGACGAGATAGATGAGAAAGACGTCGGGTTCCTCCGACTGCAGTTCACCGACATTCTCGGCACGGTCAAGAACGTCGCCGTCCCGGCCGACCAGGCTGAAAAGGCGTTCACTGACGGTATCTACTTCGACGGCTCCTCGATCGAGGGGTTCGTTCGGATCCAGGAGTCCGACATGCGGCTCATCCCAGATGCGAGCACGTTCGCCGTGCTCCCGTGGCGGAACTTCGACGACGGTGCCTCCGCCCGGATGATCTGTGACGTTTATAACACCTCCAGCGGCGAGCCCTTCGAGGGCGATCCCCGCTACGTCCTCCGACGCGCAATCGACCGCGCCGAGGAGATGGGCTACGACATCAACTTCGCGCCCGAGCCCGAGTTCTTCCTCTTCGAGGAAGACGAGGATGGTCGAGCGACCACGGATACCGGCGACCAGGGCGGCTACTTCGACCTTGCGCCGAAGGACCTTGCAAGCGACGTCCGCCGCGACATCATCTACGGCCTCGAAGACATGGGCTTCGAGATCGAGGCCTCCCACCACGAGGTCGCCCGCGGCCAACACGAGATCAACTTCGAGTACGACGACGCGCTGACGACGGCGGACAACGTCGGCACCTTCCGGACGGTCGTCCGGGCGATCGCCGCCCAACACGACCTCCACGCCACGTTCATGCCCAAGCCGATCCCGAAGATCAACGGCTCGGGGATGCACACCCACATGTCGCTGTTCAAGAACGGCGAGAACGCCTTCCACGACGAGGACGACGAGTTCAACCTCTCGGAGACGGCTCACTCGTACCTCGCCGGCGTCCTCGAGCACGCCCCGGCGATCACGGCGGTTGCGGACCCGACGGTCAACAGCTACAAGCGCCTCGTTCCCGGCTACGAGGCGCCGGTCTACATCGCGTGGTCCGATCGCAACCGCTCGGCGCTGATCCGCAAGCCGGCCGCACGCGTTCCGGCCGCAAGCCGCATCGAGGCCCGCTTCCCCGACCCCTCGTGTAACCCCTATCTCGCCTTCGCGGCGCTCATCCACGCCGGCCTTGACGGCATCGAGAAGGGCTTGGAAGCCCCCGATCCGATCCGCGAGAACATCTACGAGTTCGACGAGGCGAAACGCGAAGAGTACGGCATCGAGACGCTTCCGAGCAACCTCGGCGAGGCCGTCGAAGCCCTTGAGGAAGACGAGGTCGTCATGAACGCCCTCGGCGACCACATCGGCGAGAAGTTCGTCGAAGCGAAGACCCAGGAGTTCGAGGAGTACCTCGTCGACGTTTCCGATTGGGAACTCGACCGCTACCTCGAGACGTTCTGAGGCCAGCGACTGCCTCCGAGCGCCGTCGACTCGTGACTCCCGCCGCCTTTTTATAAATGGTTCCGCGACTCTCACTCGCCGCCGCTACTGTTCGCTATCGGACGTTTCGCTCGCCCGGTAAGCCGTCTCCGCGCGTCGCAGTATTTCACGAGTCGGGCGGCCGGTCTCGGCGGCGACCGCCGCACAGTCGTCGTACTCGGCGCTCACGTCGTATATATCTCCGGCGTCGTCCGCGGCGATCTTCACGTCGACCTCGTAGCGCTCGCCGTTGAGCTCGATCGTGCTGGCCTCGACGGAGCGCTCGGCGATCCAGCGGTGGGTCGTCGGCGTCTCGCGAACCCCGAGCGTGCCCGTCTCGGCCGCCAGCCGTTCCGCGACCGCCGAAACGTCCTCGGGCCGCACGACGACCTGTATCAGGTGGCCGGGTCGGGACTTCTTCATTGCCGTCGGGACGACCGTCACGTCGCGAGCACCGGCGTCGGCGAGTCGATCGTGGAGGCCGCCAAGTACCTCCGGCGTCGTATCGTCGACGACCGTCTCGAGGACCCGAATCCCGTCGCGGACGAGCCCGCCCGACGCCGCCCCGACCGTCGCCCGGAGGACGTTCGGGCGGTCCGCAAGGGACTTTCGCCCGGCACCGTAGCCGACCGACTCGACGGACAGCGACGGCAGCGAGTCGACTCCGTCGGCGAACTGCGCTAACACCGCCGCGCCGGTCGGGGTCAGAAGCTCCGTCTCCACCGGGCCGCCGACCAACTCCCAGTTGGCCTCACCGGCGATGTAGGCGACGGCTGGCGCCGGAACCGGGTAGGTTCCGTGGCTCATCGACACCTCGCCGCCGCCCGCGGCGACCGGCGTCGTGACGATCGACTCGACGCCGAGATCGTCGACGAGAAGCGCCGCGCCAACGATATCGGCGATCGCGTCGTCGGCCCCGACCTCGTGGAAGTGGGTGCTCTCGAGGTCGGTCCCGTGGACGCGGGCCTCTGCGACGCCGAGTCGTCGGAACGTCGCTAGGGCGTCGGCCTCAACCCGATCCGACAGGTCCATGCTGGCGACGAGGTCGCGGCACTCGGCGTACGTCCGGTGTGCCCCGGCCCCCTCAGCGCGCGTGTGAGCGTGGGCGTGTCCGTCGCCCGTCTCGTCGTTCTCATCATCGTGGGTCCCATCGTTTTCGTGGTCGTGAGTACGACCGTGGCTGTGGGTGGTCTCCCCGTGCTGGTGGGCGTGCGCGGCCCCGCCGGGATCGCTGCCGTTCGCGTCCGCGTCGTCGGTGTCGCTCCCGCCGCCTTCGATACCGACATCGACCGTCGTGGCGGCGATCCCCTTTTCAGTGGTCTCGTCGATCCGATACTCGATGGGGAGGGCAGCCTCAACGGGGGCGAGGACGTCGGGGTCAGCGCCGGCCGCCACGAGCGCGGCGAGAATCATGTCGCCGGCGGCCCCGGTGCGGCCGTCGAACGCGAGCGTCTGCATGGCTCGCGGTCGGGTCGCCGCGGCGAAAAAGGGACCGGTCGGGGGACAGTAGCCCTCGCGGTCGGTGCGAAATCGGGCGGTTGGAGAATCGAGCGGCTTACCGGAGATCCGGGACGAGAGCGGCCTCTACCTCGTTGCCGTCGAAGCGTTTGCGCTGTCCGCCGTCGGCGCGAACGGACGTTGCGGGCGTGTCGTCTGTCGGCATTATCGGGACCATCGGTTCGATCTCGTCTCGGGACATCTACTTGTCACAACACCCTACGATGTATTAAATGTAATGATCGATAATCATAGATACGGCAAAAACTGCCGGCGGTCTCCGGATAGACGGCTCGGTATGGGGCGTTTGCGCTTTCTCGCCCCCCGTCAATGGGCTATCCGGTCGAGAATCGGGATCTCCTCGCGGCGGGTCGAGTCCAGCGCCGACCAGTAGATCCCGGTCGGCTTCGCCCCCGGCTCGGTCCGGATCGTCCGCGTCGGCGTGCAGATGATGTCGATCGGGACATCGTGACGGTCTGGATCGACCGCCGCCTCGATCACCTGAACGTCGTGGACGGTCGTCACCGTCGGCGTGTCGTCGTCGACGAGTCCGAACTCCCGCAACACCCCGAACTCGAGATCGCTGTACCCCTCTCCCTTCCCCACGCGGACGCCCACGTGGTCGACCGCGACGCTCCCCGAGACGACCGCGTCGACCTCCGGCAACGCCTCGGGACCAACGCGAGTCCCGTAACTGCCCATATGTGAGACCGTCGGTGCGGCGTCAAGATCTGAGACTGACGCGGGGTCGAGTTCGACGAAACACGCCTCCTCGCCGAGGCGCGGGACGGCCATGTACACCGTCGTCCCCGCCTTTAGAAGGCGTCGCCGTAGCGGCAACTGTGGTGCGTCAGGGTTGGCTTTGACCGCGTCGGCACCGTCGAGTTCGGGCAGTGCCATCGCGCGCTCGGCCGCCTCGCTCGCGCCCTTGAAATTGGTGATCCGGCCGTGTGGTGGAAACGGAAACCGGGCGATCTCGTCGTCCGCGAGGCGGTCCCAGATCCGCGCTCTGATCGAATCCTTGTCGGCCACTACGCCATCCCCCGGACGAACTCGATCTGCTCGGGGGCGTAATAAAACGTGAGCATGAGGTAGGCGCCGATGCCCAACACGAGACTCACGAGCCACGCCGTCACCGCGATCCGACCCACCCGCGCGTGGGCGGTCTCACGCAACTCTGCCGGCGTGTGGGTCAACCCCAGCGTAATCGCGTACAGCACGAACGGGACCGAGAGCACGGAGAGGACGATGTGGATCCCGAGGCTCCCGAGGTACAGCCCCCGGAGCGGGGCGCCGGCGATGATCTCCTTTCGGCCGCCGCCGCCGGTCTTTAGCAGGTACATCACCAAGAACAGAAGAATGAGCGCGAACGCGGTGAGCATCGCCTTGCGGTGTTTCGCTACCTCGTCGTTTTTGATCCAGTAGACCCCGGCGAGCAGGCAGCCGATCGTCGCGGTGTTGACGACGGCGATGGCGTGCGCTAGCAGGTCGACGGTTGACTCCGAGATCTCCGGGTAGATTCCCGCGCCGCCGTACACCGTTCCGATGACGACGACGTAGCCGACCACGGTGAGGACGGCCGCGAGCGCCCGCGGGTGTTCCCGGGCGAACTGTGGCCCGCGTACTGTGGACATACGCACAGTTCGTGTTCGTCGCAAAAGGCCGCTTCGTTTTCCCCCTTCAGTTGACGGTTCTTTACCGGCGGCGGGCGCCCGTCCCGGCGTCAATCGGTCCGCGGCAGGGCGTACGCGCCGACGGCGAAGAACACGGCCGCGCCGACGGCGAGCACCAGCAGGTTGAGGTAGGGGTCAGAGCCGATGAGTCCCGCCCCACCTGTCCCCGCGCTTGCGCCGGAGGGCGGCCGGTAGGTGGCCGCTCGAAGCCCGCGCGCGAAGTACGTCAGCGGCGAGAGGTTCATGAACGGGACGAACCACGCCGGGAGCAACGCCGGGGTGACGAACGTCTCCGAGAGGAACAGAAGGGGGATCGCGAAGCCGTTCGAGGCCGCAATGACGCCGTCCTGTGAGTCGGCGACCCGGCCGAGCAGGGCACCGAACCCACAGAACAGCGCGACCGCGAGCGCCAGATAGGGAACGACGAGCGGCGACGCGGCGAAGGTAGCGTCGGTGACGGCGAGCACCATCCCGAGGATGACGAGCGACGCGAGGCCGATGACGGCGACGTTGACGAGCGTCTGCGCCAGCAACCACTCCGCGCGCGACAGCGGCGT
>NZ_JBKEGK010000071.1:0-11439 GCF_046710025.1 Natronomonas sp.
CTGGGCGCTCATCGGGACCTCCCGGAATCATCTCATCGCTGCGACCGGGTGAGAGAGAAACCGCCCCCGTTTGAACTGCGCTTACAGCTGGCATAACCGTGCGTATCGGGCCTTCGCACCCTTTTGGCTTGTTCTTGAATCATGTCGTCCGGCTGCTGCTCGTTCGGATCGTTGGACACTGTGCCGTGACAGATGACACAGCGGCCGTCCGTCCATCGGGATGAGCAGAAGGCTTTTTCCCGAGTGTGAGCCATCTCCCGTGTATGCCCGAGCCCTCCACTACCGACTCGGCGGTCGACACGTACGATATCTCTACGGTTGATCTGCACGACGATCGCTACGTCGTCAAGCAGCCAGCGATCCGAAACAAGTACGTCGTTCGGGACAGCGCTGGTGATGCCGTGTTGCGCGGGAAGCAGAAACTGTTCAAAATGAAAGAGGAGTTCCCGTTCGTGACCGGTGACGACGAGGACGCGTTCACGGTGAAGGCGGGTGGCATCATGGACATCGCGGGAAACTACGCCATCAGGGACGCTGGCACCGGCGAGGAAGTCGTCGTGCTTGACGAGGACCTCTCGCTGTTCGTGGAGAACTGGACGATTCGGGATCCCGAGACCGGAGCACCGCTGGCGACCATTCGGTCGAAGAGCAAACTCTTCTCGGCGCTCCGCCATCTCATCTCCGTTGCGAACCTCGTCCCGAACAAGTACGAGATATTCGACGCTGACGACAACCACGTCGGCGACATCGAAGGCCAGTTTTCGCTACGGGACACCTACACAGTCAGTATCGACGACGCCAGCAGCGTCCCGAAAGAGGCGGTGATCGCCGCCGCCTGCGTTCTTGACGCTCTCGAAAACAAGTAGCCGTTCCGCCTCACGCCGATACGGATGGGCGATCCACACCAGTAGTTGCATGACGATTTTGAGTAGCTCACCGCCGCGAGTCCAGCAATCCGCCGAGTGCGTCGCAATGATGCTGCCGCCAGAGCCCCGGGGCCATCCGAAGACAGCGCCAGCGAAGACGACGAGCGCACCGCCAGCGATGGCCGCGTGCGTGGGTGGCTGTTCGCTGGCCGTGGGCCACTTATATACCGAGGGCGATCGGCTGTCAGAGAACAGGTGATTGGCCGGCGCGTCCGTTTCGGTTGCGACGAACAGCCGCCAAACTGAGGCGCCCGAAGTCGACCGGTCGCCCGCCGAGTGAGAGTGCGGGAGAAGTAGGCCGGCGCGAATTCGAATCACCGCGGAGCAAAGCTCTGCGAGCCCTCGTTCGCTTCGCTCACGAGGACGCGGTTACGGCCACCCGACGAAAGCCATCCACCACAGCCGCCGCTTTTGATCCAGCTTTTGCGAGTCCAGGAGCTCCGCTCTTGGGCGAAATAAAAGGTGGGGACGAAATGGGCCGGCGCGAATTCGAATCGCGGTTACGGCCACCCGAAGGCCGAAGGATACCAAGCTACCCCACCGGCCCGCACTCGAACAAAAGCCGTTGTGTCTTTTAATCCTTCCGAAAATCGGCACCTGCGGGGACCCGTTTCAATACTTCGTGTAGCCACCGGTGTCGAGATAGTTGTGCGCAACGGTGATCGCCTGGTCGGCGTGCAGCGCCTCGGGGCCGAGCGACACCCGCTCGTCGGCCGCCGATTCGAGCACCTCGGCCTCCGCGTCGGTGAACTCACGGTGATCCGAGAGGACGAACACCGGGGTTTCGGGCGGCGCACACTCGACCACCGGCCGTCCGTCACCGTGGAGTTGGACGAGGGTCGTCTCCTCGTTGAGGCCGTTCACGAGTGATTCGAGGGTCCCCTGTCGGATCGACACGCCGGGGGAGGGGTGGGCCGCCATCGACCCGATCGCCCCCTCTCGGGCCGCGAGCGCGTCCCGGACTCGCGCCGCAGTCGAGCGCTCGTCGGGGTTGAGTCGTCGGAGTTCCAACCCGTCGAAGCCGATGATGTAGCCGTCGACGATGAGCGAGACGCGAACATCCTCGCGAATGTCGTGAGAGCGCAACAGCGCGCTCGTGACGCACCGCGAGAGCAGATCGAGTCGGCCCGCCCCCGGAAGGTCCTCAAGGCTGATGTCGGCCCCGGCGGCGAGGTCGTGCGAGCGAACGACGAAGTGACGCATACGGGACTGTGCGGGCGGCGTTTATAAATTCGGCTCGGTCCAATTGAGCATGGTGTCCCGCGGCCGTCGTTCCGCCCGCCAGTTACCACGTCAATCCCTCGTAGGTGATCCCTCGGCGGCGCTCGACGATCCGGCGGCCGTCGACGACGACGGGGTCGGCCATCGCGTCGAATTCCCCATCGAGATCGGCGAACTCGGGCCAGTCGGTGACCACGGCGGCGGCGTGGGCACCCTTCAGCGCTACCGCGGGCGAGTCAGCGTACTCGATTTCGGGAAACACCTCGGCCATCGCGTCGGCGGCGCGTGGGTCGTAGGCTACCACCTCGGCGCCGCGGTCGAGAAGTCCCTCGATCACCGGCTTCGCGCGGGTCCCGCGGATGTCGTCGGTGCCGGGCTTGAACGCGAGGCCCAACACGGCGACCCGGTGGCCGCTGACGTCAACGTGTTGCTCAAGCAGTTCCAGGAGGCGCTCGGGCTGGCGATCGTTGCGTTCGATGGCCGCTTCGACCATCGTCGGCTCGTAGCCGGCCGCCTCCGCTCCGGCGACCAGCGCGGCGGTGTCCTTCGGGAAGCAGTTGTGTACGGCGATGCCGTCGGTAGTCACGAACGTTTGCGTGTCCTCGACCTCGAGCGAATACACGTCGACAGCGTCGTGGTTGATCTCGATATCGGTTACCGGAACGGTCGTATGGCTCCCACCATCGGTGTATCCCATGGGACTGACGTCGGTGACGCACTGGTCGATCCGCTGTTGGATGCGTTTTCGATCCTCCTCAACGAACAACTCCTTCAGCGACGCGACCTGATCCGTCGAACTGATTCGCAGCAAATGTGCGGGCCGCGTCGACTTGGCCGACTGTGAGGTTTTCTGACTCGGGACGATTCCGACGCTGTGTAGCAGGAACTGCATCCCCTGTATCAGCTCCTCGCTGACTGATCCGTAGTCGTAGACAAGTGCGTTCGAGTCTGATGTGTAATCGATGTGGCCATCGCCGCGAAAGAGCCCCGAAACCAATGCCTTTCGGTTCGTCGCCGATTCCCGATATGCGATATTGGGGATGGCTGCCGAATACGAGCCGGTCCCACATCCGAGCTGCTCGATGAACGCCGCAAAAATTCGACTGGAGACCTCGATTCGGGTTGCGGTCTCCTGCGTTTCAGTCCGCGATCTGATACCGAGGCGATCGACGTACGATTCGACGTCCGCGACGTACGCCTCCTCGTCTGTGGGATGGAAGCTCATAATCACCCGTCTTCGCGTCGTCGAGCCGTGCTCGGAACCGCTGTCGTGGATATAACCTTCGCTGAGGTAGTAGCCGATGAACCGCCAGAACGGCTCATCGGCCTCAATAACCGCTGGAATATACGTTTGTCCTCCACCCGCGGTGGTGTACAAACCCAGATCCGAACGCTCCAGCGGTAACTCATCTTCGAACTCGAGAAACACGGACAGAGGGAGGTGGTTACTACGAACGAACTCGCGTATCTTGTCGTAACTGAATCGTTGATTGTACGCTGCCAGGGTTTCACGGAGCGCCTCGTCGATACGGTCTAATTCGAACGTTGGCTGTAGATAAATACGCTCATTATCGAACGTGCTTTTTTGTGCGGTGAACTCGATTAGATCGAACTGTTCTACCGGTGTCTCCGGGATGTTCCCCAATACCGGGAGCCGTGCGTCCGACCCGAGGTTCCGGGCTTCTCGCACGACACAGTCATCGCCTTCGACCGCGAGCATCGGGTGATCCGCGGTGACAGTAACCTCCTTGTTCATTCGCGTTCGAATCGTGTAGAGGTCACCTTCGTATGGGCGGCGTGTCGCGGTTCGAACCGATCTAAATGTACACGCGCCGTCATCGTAACTCAGTACGGAAACGTCCTCAAGCGCACCGTCCGTCACGTACTGCTCGAAGAACTCTCGAAGCGTGAGCAAGCGTGTCTCGACACCGTCTTTTATCAGTAGTCGTTGATCACCGGTGAGACACGACCCCCCCCATCCGACCCCCGAGCGCAGGAACTCGCCGCTGATGCGGGAGTCAAGACCGATCGCGTCGGCGACCTCGTAGGCGTCGACATCGAACTCCTTGCAGACGTTCCCGAGGTCGTTTATCAAGCTAATCTTCGCCGCGAGGAACGTGTTGTTGGCGTACTTGACCATCGCGGCCTCGCGACGCCCCGTCGCTACGACCGGGATATCCCAGTCAGTTATGAGCGGCTCGTAGAGTTCGGCGAGTCGGTCGAGGGCGCGGTCGTCGCCGTCGGTCCCGATCACGATCTTGTCGGGTTCCATGAAGTCCCGGACTGCGCTGCCTTCGCGCTGGAACTCGGGGTTGACCGCAACGCCGAACTCCTCGCCCTCGGTCTCTCCCGAGGCCGATTCGATCGCCGGAACGAGTTCGTCCTCAATCACGTCGGGCAGGACGGTCGATTTGACGACGACGAGGTGATAGTCGTCCTTGCCGGCGATGGCTTCGCCCAGGTCCTCGGCCGCGGCGAGCAGGATCGATGCGTCGATCGAGCCGTCCGGTTTCGCTGGCGTACCGACCGCTAAAAAGGTGATGTCGGTTTCGGCCGCGGCGCCGTGGTCCGTCGTTGCGTGCAGGCGACTCCCGGCGTACGCCGACACCAACGGGTCGAGCCCCGGTTCGTGAATCGTCGTCTCACCGGCGTTGAGACGGTCGACCGTCTCCTCGTCGACGTCGATCGCCGTCACATCGTGTCGCAAGTCGGCCAGACAGGCCGAGAGAGTCGTCCCGACGTAGCCGCTCCCGACGACGCTTATCTTCATACGCCGTCGTTCGCCGCCGGAGGGTTTGAGCGTTGGGCTCTCCGTCCGATCCAGGGCGGCCCCGTGCGCTCCCGGTCGGTCACTCCGGCGATGTCCCCGAGTTTGAGGACCCCGTCCGCCACTCAGCCAGCGCCGCGTGCTCGTCCGCCACGTCGGCGATGTTCGGGGGGTCGAGACGGCCGTCCTCGGTGAGGAAGCCGGCGACGTATTCCGGCGGAGTAACGTCGAACGTCGGGTTGTGAACGTCGATCGCTCGATCGCCGTCGTAGACCGCCTCGGCCGGTCCCTCCTCAAGCGTCGGCGTCCGTGCGGGAGCGATCTTGTCCCTCGCCGTGACGACGTACAAAGGGATCGCCGCCTCGTCAGCGGCGAGCGCGGTTCCCCGTGATCCGACTTTGTTTATAACCGTGCCGTCGGCCAACACTGTGTCCGCGCCAAACACCACGGCGTCGACGGACTCCGCCGTGAGGACGTGGGCGATGGCCGCGTCGACGCAGACCGAGACGTTGACGCCCGCCGCCGCGACGCGCTCGGCGACATCAATCCCCTCGCAACCGGGGTTGGACTCGGCGACGATCACGCGATCCGGCGCGCTCTTCAACACGGGCAGCACCGTCCCGGACCGCGAGAGGGTGAGCACTGTCTCCCCCTCGACGAGTGGCTTCGCCGTCTCCGCGGCCCGTCGATCCGCCTCAAGAGCGGTATCGATCTCCTCGATCGCGACCGAGACCGCTGTCGTCGCGGTTCGGTCGTCTGCCGCCACCCGCGAGAGGATCCGGTCAACGCGGGTTCGCAGGGCCGCCATGCTCGGCCGCGCCGCGAGGATGTCCTCGGCGACGGCGGTCAGTGCCTCCCACGCGGCTTCGGGCCCGACACCCTCGGCTCCGAGCGCTCCCGCAGTGTCTCGGACGATAGCCATCGCCCGAATCGAGATGTAGCCGGAGCCGTGCTCGGTGTCGGCCTCCAGCGTCGCCGGCATCGGGCGGACCCGATCGTACGCCCGCCACAGCCCCGGAATCGTCTCTCGGCGGTGAATCTCCGTCGCCGGCACCCACTCGGAATCAGTCGCGCCGTCCGGAAGATCGACGTCTCGTGACGGACAGTCCAAGAGCGTCGGTTGGATCGTGAGTTCTGCCCCGTCAGCGCGAACCGCGAACGGATCACCGGTGCGAACCGCGGTCGCGCTCTCGGGGAAAGCGGCGCTCTCGTCGACCGCTGTGACGAGTCCCGCCCACCGGCCATCGAACGCCGAAATCGCCCCGCGATACCTGGTTAACAGGATCTCCGCGTCGTGTCGAAGAAAGGCAACGGCGAGCGACGGCCCGTGAGTCTTCCCGGACGGCGGCGTATCGGCCTCATTCGTCGGCGTTGTATCGGCTTCAACCCGGCCGGACGGCTGCATGTCGCCCCCATCCCCGTCGAACGACGGCGTGTCGGGTCCCTCGGCCATCCTGAGATCAGTGCTGGAACGCCCGCTGACCCGTGAACGTCATCGCGATGTCTTGCTCGTTCGCGGCCGCGATGACGTCCTCGTCGTTGACCGAACCGCCGGGTTGGATGACCGCCTCAATGCCGGCGTCGGCGGCGACCTCAATGCCGTCCGGGAACGGGAAGAACGCGTCGGAGGCCATCACTGCCCCCTGGGCGTCTTTCCCCTCGGCGTGCTCGTCGGCCTTCATGGCCGCCAGGCGGACGGCGTCGACGCGGGAGACCTGCCCCATCCCGACGCCGACCGTCTCGGTCCCATCGGCGAGGAGGATCGCGTTGGATTTGACGTGTTTGATCGTCCGCCAGGCGAAACACATCGTTTCGAGTTGCGCCTCGGTCGGCTCGCGGTCGGTGACCGTCTCGAGGTCGGACGGGTCGACCGACTGGCGGTCGCGCTCTTGGACCAGTCGCCCGCCGACGAGATCGCTCTCTGTCGTCGGCTCCGAAACCTCGTCGAGGGCCCCCACATCCAGCACGCGGAGGTTGTCCTTCTCGGCGAGCGTGTTGCGGGCCGAATCGGTGTAGTCGGGCGCGACGACGACCTCCTTGAACGAGCCGGTGATCGCCGCCGCCGTGTCGGCGTCGCACTCGCGATTCAGCGCGACGATACCGCCGAAGGCGCTCATCGGGTCCGTCGCGAGCGCGTCCTCGTAGGCCGCTGTCAGCGAGTCGGCGGTCGCACAGCCCGCGGGGTTCGTGTGCTTGATAACCGCGGCCGCCGGGCCGTCGAACTCCTTTATCAGGTTCAACGCACCGTCGGCGTCGTTGTAGTTGTTGTACGACAGCGCCTTTGCGCCCTCGTTCAGTTGCTCCGCACCCACGACGTTCGCCTCCGCACAGGCCCGATCGAGGTACACCGCGGCCTCTTGATGCGGATTCTCGCCGTATCGGAGTTCGCGTCCACGGTCCTCACAGACAAGCCGACGGGCGGGAAACGCACCGCCGTCGTCGCCGTCGACGGATACCTCGTCGCCGTCGACGGTGACGCGGTCCTCGGCGAACCACTCGACCGCACGGGGATAGGCGTTAAACTCAGCGTCGTAGAGAACGCGCTCTTTGAGATCGGCGGCGTCGTCGCCATCGCGTACCGGGACGGGTTGTTGAGTGACGATCGGGCCACCGTCGACGGTTTCATCGACGACATGGACGGTACAGCCGGTGACGGAAACGCCAGCCTCTAGCACCTGCTCGTGGGCGTCCATCCCCGGGAACGCGGGCAGAAGCGACGGGTGGACGTTGAGCGTTCGCGGGGCCGCATCGATGAACGTCTCCGTGAGGATCCGCATATACCCATCGAGACAGACCAGGTCGACGTCGTAGCCCGCAAGCCGCTCGAGGACCCGGCGTTCGTGTTCCTCGCGGGACTCGTTCTCGGCGCGTGTGACGACCTCGGTCGGGATTTCACGCTCCGTTGCCTCCGCAAGAACCGGGGCGTCCGCCTCGTTCGTGAGTACGACGGCGAACTCCGCGCCGCCCGGAGCGGTGTCGGCGATGTGCAGCAGGTTCCGGCCGTGGTTCGAGGCCATACCGGCGAGTTTCATGCCGAAAACGGACCCCGCCGAACGCAAAGTAGTTGCGGTTGCCGCCGCGGGTTAGTGCAAATACATGCATATATAAAGATTTGAGCCCGGATAAAAACCGGATAGTGACCACGAACATGCATGTATCGATCAACTTCGGCTTTATATGAGTGATATCAACCGGTAACGATGAAACGCGACGGCGTCCGCGCCGGTCCGCTCGGGATACCCCGGCCGCGTGACGGTTCCGGTGGAATCGACCGCCGAGTCGACGACGGCGGCGATACGCTCGGCCCGGCTAACATCGGGCAGCGGCCGAACGTCGGTGTACCCGTCCCGAAACGCCGTCCTGAGGCCCGATCCGTCCTCGACGTACCACTCCGCAAGGAGGTGTTCGGCCTTCGCGACTGAGAGTCCCGCCCCGGCAGCGAGGGGGTCGCCCCAGTCGAGAAACGCCGTGAGTCTCCCGTCGTCGATCATCGCGTTTCCGGGTCGGAGATCCCACGGGAACAGCCGCGGCGTCGGATCGGCGTCCGGGTCACACTCGGCCGCCGCCTCGGTCGCCCGCGTGAGGTCAGCAAACTGCTCCGGGAGGGCGTCGACACATTCACCAACGTACGCGTCGAACCACCGCGCCCACGAATCCGGCCCGTCGGCCCGCAACTCCCCGCGGTCGCTACCGGCCGTCCAGTCGGCGACCGCGACCGGGCCGAAACGCTCGAAAACGAACGTCTCGTGTATCTGCCCGAGTGCTCGCCCGAACCGTCCGGCGATTCGCCGCCTCCTCACGGGCGAAAGCGCGGTGAACCGCTCGTGGAGGTTCGTCCCCTCGGCCGCCTCGACGACGCGGTAGGCTCCGCCGTCTCCCCAACTGTCGTTCCCGTCGATCCGCCCGTACTCCAGCACCGTCGGGACCGGCACAGTCGTCCGGGCCGCGATTTCGCGGGTGAGTCGCGTCTCGGTCCGAAGCGCGGCCGGGTCCCCCGTTCGCTGGACGACGAGGCGCTCGCCGGCGGCGAGCGTGACGATTGCCGTCTCCTTTCTGTTTCCCTCTGTTGGCCGGTCGATCGATTCGATGGGTTCCCCCGGATGCGCCGACTCGATGGCCGCGCGTACCCAGCCTGTCATCCATCGCCGTCTCCGTTCATATCGTCGCTTCCATCCCCGAGCGCCTCTCGGAGATCACCTAGCGACTCGAACACGTACTTGGGGCGATACGGGGCGGGGTCACACTCTCCGTTCGTCGGGCACCACGCCGCCGTCAACCCGGCGTTCTGTGCGCCCGCCACGTCGTACTCGAGGGAGTCACCGACGTAGAGCGCCTCCTCCGCGCGGACCCCGAGCGCTTCGAGCGCCCGGTCGAACGGTTCGCGGTTCGGCTTCAGACGCTGTCGGTCGCCGGCGCAGACGACGGTCTCGAAGGCGTCGCCAAACGGGAGCGACTCGAGTTTTCCTGTCTGTCTTGCGGCCGGACCGTTCGTCACGACGCCAACCGTGCCGGCGCTCATCGCTGCCTCGACTGCTGCCGCCGCGCCCGGCCTCGGCGCGACATCCGAGTAATCGACCGTTTCGAGGAACCCCTCGGCGAGCGCCGTCGCGTCGATCGGCGTCCGCCCGTGTCGGGCGGCCACCCGAGCAAACCCACGCGCAAAGTAGCCGACCGGATCGTCGTGATCCGGCGGGTCGTCGAGGGCAGTCCACAGCTCTTCCGGTTCGCCGAAACGGTCGATCCCGGCCATCTCGAACGTTCCACGGTAGACGGCCGCCGCCGAATCGGCGTGCTCACAGAGTGTCCCATCGAGATCGAAGAGCACGGCTGTAAACGACACACGCGGGGTACGGCCCCGATAGACAAAACGCACCCGGTCACCGAAACACCCGTCTGTACACCGAAACAACCGCCTGAACCGGAATCGCGCGGACGCCCGACCACACGAGCGCCGAGGCCCCCTGACGCTGCCCCCGGCACCGACCGACATCCTTTTTCAGCGCCTCGCCGGAACCACGGACATGACACGGGGGCCGCTGTACGCCGTCTCGCCACTCGATGGCCGCTACGCACGCTACACCGAACCGCTCACCGACTACGCCAGCGAGGCCGCGCTGATGCGGGCGCGCGTCGAAGTCGAAGTCGAGTACCTGCTCGCTTTGGCCGACCTCGATGCGACCCCGCTGGCGCTCGATTCCGGGACTCGATCGGAACTCCGAGGTCTCTACAGATCGTTCGACGCCGACGACGCCGATGTCGTCAAGCGACTCGAGACGGAGGGGTACGGCGGCTACGCGGCGACGAACCACGATGTCAAGGCCGTGGAATACTTTATCCGATTGCACCTGCCGGACGAGGACGCACAGGGGCCATGGGTGCATTTCGGGCTGACCAGCGAGGACGTTAATAACCTCGCTCATCGACTCCTACTCAAGCCAGCCGTCACGGACGTACTCGTCCCCGCGATCCGGGAACTCCGGGACGATCTTGCCGACGACGCGAGGCAACACCGCGACCGCCCGATGTTGGCGCGCACGCACGGCCAGCCGGCGACGCCGACGACCTACGGCAAAGAACTCGCCGTCTACGCGGCCCGCCTTGGGCGTACACTCGGCCGTCTTGAGGCCGAAACAGCAGCCCTCTCGGGCAAACTCGCCGGTGCCTCGGGGACCTACGCCGCCCACCGAGCCGCGTACCCCGACGTGGACTGGCGGGCGTTTTCCGAGTCCTTCGTCGAGTCGCTCGACCTCGAACACGCCGGACTCTCGACGCAGGTCAACCCGTGTGACGACCTCGCGGCGGTCTTCGACGCGCTCCGGGGCGTCAACAACGTGTTGCGGGATCTCGACCTCGATATGTGGCTCTACGTCTCGGATCGCTATCTCGGCCAAGAGGCGGCGGCGAGCGAGACCGGCTCATCGACGATGCCTCACAAGGTGAACCCGATCGACTTCGAGAACAGCGAGGGAAACTTGACGAAGGCTAACGCCGACCTCACCTTCCTCGCCGACTACGTCACAACGTCTCGCCTGCAGCGAGACCTCTCGGACTCGACGGTCAAGCGCAACGTGGGCGCGGCGCTCTCGCACTGTCTCATCGGCTATCGAAAGGCGGCCGCCGGGCTCGAGAAGGTGACGCCGAACGAGGCCGTCATGCGCGAGGATCTCGAGGCCAACCCGGAGGTGATCGGTGAGGCTGTCCAGACGATCCTCCGCCGGGAGGGCGATACCGACGCGTACGAGCGCATCAAGGACCTCACCCGCGGGCAACGCGCGACGCTGTCTGACTTTCGGGCCCTCTTCGACGAACTCGATGTCGACGAGTCCGTCCGCGAGGAACTGCACGCCCTGACGCCCGCGGGTTACACCGGCTTCGGCGGCGAACTGGTCGACGAACTCAAGTAGCCGGCGTGATCGACAGGTGATGCCGGCGGCTCCGAACCGTGGATCGTCCGAGGATTGAGAAGAACGGCGGGCGTCGATCAGAGTCATCCTCGTCGGGCTGGTCGTTCTTCCGTTGGCTCCC
>NZ_JBKEGK010000072.1:0-11290 GCF_046710025.1 Natronomonas sp.
GCGCTCATTCTCCCGCGCGTCTTCGGCACCGGCTGGAGCGGGCCGCTGTTCGAGACTAACTGGCGGGCGGCCTTCTTTTATACTGGGATCGTATCGATCCTCCTCGCCGGCGTGTACTACGTGTTCGGCGAGGCCGCAAAGAGCGATGAGAAACGCCAAGCCACGAAGGAAAACGCGACGTTCAAGGGCTGGGTGTACACGGCCACGCGGTACGGGACAGTGGTACTCGCGGCCGCGTACATCATGTCGTTCGGGCTGGAACTGTCGATGAACGGCTGGCTTGCCACCTACTATCGTGAAGGGTTCAACACGCAGAACCTCGTGCTGGCGAGTACGTTCGCGGCGACGTTTTCCATCGCGGCCGGCCTTTTGAGGCCGTTCGGCGGTTACATCAGCGACCTGTTGGCCCGCAACGAGACGGATATTCTTCCGTTCTTTAGGGGTCAATACCGCGAGCAGTGGACGTTTCTCGGCTTATGTTTCATCGTGCTGATGATGTTCGGTATGACGCTGGCCGGTCTCTCGGGTGTCGTGATGAACGCGGTTGTCGTCGGCTTCCTCGTCGGTGCCGGCTGTGCGTGGGCCGAAGGGGCGATCTTCGCTCAAGTCCCGGCGATGTTCCCCGACAGTTCCGGTGCGGTCGCCGGCATTGTCGGCGGGGTCGGAACCGTCGGTGGTATCGTTTACCCGCTGGTCTACGCCGCACCGTGGCTCAGCAGCCTCCATCTGGGGTACTCGATCGTCGCGGCGTCGATGATCCCGATCGTCCTGCTCGGGGCGTGGGTGTTCCAGCCAAGCATCGCACCCGTCGCCAACAGCGCCGGGGTCCTCGACAAGACGGGCGAGAGCCAATCGGTCACGCCCGGCGACGACTGAGCCGAGGGACGCTGTATTTTTCGCGCCGAGTGTGGCGAGGAGTATGCCGACCGGTATGACGGCGCGCCGGTCAATACTCTGCTGGGTTCGACGATCGGACAGCAATGCATCCAGCGGGCCCTCTCCGGAAACGAAACCGTGGGGAGTTCACCCGAAGTTCTCGGATTTCGCCCCGTCGGGGTCACCCCCCGCCTCCGCGATCGCCGCCTCGGCGTCGGCGAGGAAATCGGCGAAGCCGTACACGAACACCGCCTCGCCGTCAATGCCGGAGTGTACGTCGCCAACGGCGTCGGTAAGAGCTGTCCCGTCGGCGAGCACGAACACGTCCGCTCCGGAGTTCGCGATCGAGGCGAGGCGATCCTCATGAATTGGGGTGTCGTCCTGGTAGACGACGGCCGCCTCGCCCCCGTCGGCGAGCGCGCGCTCCGCGATGGCGACCGCGGGTCCGACACCGGGACCGCCAGCGAGGACGACGACCCGCGGCTCGTCCTCGTAGTAGTTGTCGCCGAACGGGCCGGTGATAGTGACCGGATCGCCCGGCTCGACCGAGAGAAGGTACTCGCTGAACGCGCCGCCCTCCTCGGAGTCGTATCCGATCGTGAGTTCGAACGTCTCCCGCGTATTCGGCGAGGAGATGGTGTAAAACCGACCAACCGGCTCGCCGTCGATCGTCGTCTCGAGTTTGACGAACTGCCCGGGACGGGCCTCGAACCCATCGGGTGTCGTTATCTCGATGGCGACGGCATCGGGGCCGACATCGCGGACAGCGACGGCGGTCGTCTCGCTTGGGTCCATACCGTATAGAACTCCGTCCGGCCGCAAGGCGCTTTCGGAGCCAGCCGACGGCTCCGGGACCGATACCGCCGCGATCGGTATTTTCGGGCTGTCTCCCGGCTAAATCGTCCGCCGAACGACGGTATTCAGAAGGCTTAACGTCCACGGTGTTGAAGCCCGACCTAGTATGCCAACGGACCTGAACTGGGCTGTCGGCGGGGAAGCCGGCGACGGGATCGACTCGACCGGGAAGATCTTCGCCCAGGCGCTCTCGCGGGCGGGGCGCCACGTCTTTACCTCCAAGGATTTTGCATCAAGGATCCGCGGTGGATACACCGCGTACAAGGTACGGACGTCGGTCGACCGCGTCGAAAGCGTCGTTGACAGACTCGATATTCTGATCGCGCTCACGGAACGGACCGTCGAGGAGAATCTCGACGAATTACACGGCGACTCGATCGTCATCTACGACGGCGAGCGGTCGATGATGTCCGACTTCGAGGCTCCGGGTGAAACGACGGGGCTCGACGTCCCGCTAAAACGGCTCGCCGAGGAGGCTGGCGGGGCGATCATGCGTAACATCGTCGCGCTTGGGGCCGCCTGCTCCGTCTCCGGGTTCAATATCGAGTACCTCGACGAATCACTCGAGAAGCGCTTCGGCGGCAAGGGCGAGGCGATCGTCGAGAACAACAAGAAAGCGGCCCGTGCCGGCGCCGAGTACGTCGAAGATGAGTACGATCTCTCGACGCCGTACGACCTCGAGACGACCGACAACGACTACGTCCTCCTGAACGGCGACGAGGCGATCGGCATGGGCGCGCTGGTCGCCGGATGTCGGTTCTACGCCGGCTATCCCATCACCCCGGCGACGGACGTGATGGAGTATCTGAAGGGCCGCATCGAGGAGTACGGCGGGATCGTCGTCCAAGCCGAAGACGAGCTTTCCGCCGTCAACATGGCATTGGGCGGCGCCCGTGCCGGCGCGCGGTCGATGACCGCGACATCCGGGCCGGGGATCGACCTGATGACCGAGACGTTCGGGCTCGTCGCGACCTCCGAGACGCCGCTGGTTATCTGTAACGTCATGCGCTCGGGTCCCTCAACGGGGATGCCGACCAAACAGGAGCAAGGCGACCTCAACGGGATGCTCTACGGCGGCCACGGCGAGATCCCGCGGTTCGTTCTCGCGCCGACAAACATCGTCGAGTGTTTCCACAAGGCGATCGAGGCGTTCAACCTCGCAGAAAAGTACCAGACGCCGGTGTATCTGACCGGCGACCTCTCGCTTGCGGTCACCGAGCAGACGTTCGAGCCCGAGGAGTTCGACATGGACTCCGTCGAAATCGACCGCGGCAAGGTCGTTGACGAGGAAGCGATCGAGGAGTGGCAAAACGAGAAGGGACAGTTCAAACCGCACGCGATCACCGACGACGGAGTCAGTCCCCGTTCGTTCCCCGGCACCGACGGCGGCGCGCACATGTCGACCGGCCTCGAACACGACGAGTTGGGCCGCCGAACGGAGGACACAGAGATGCGGATCGAACAGGTCGACAAGCGCGAACGAAAGGTCGAAACCGCACAAGACGAAGAGGACTGGAGCCCCAGAGAGTTCGGCGATCCGGACGCCGACACGCTCGTCCTCTCGTGGGGGTCGAACGAGGGCGCGATCCGGGAAGCGATGACGATTCTCAACGACGACGGTATCGACGTGCGGTTCCTCTCGGTGCCGTACGTCTTCCCGCGGCCGGACCTCACAGAGGCGGTCGAGGCGGCCGAGGAGGCGATCGTCGTCGAGTGTAACGCGACCGGGCAGTTCGCCGACCTCGTCGAGCACGACACGCTTACAAGAGTGCAACGCATCAACAAGTACAACGGCGTCCGCTTCAAAGCGGACGAACTCGCCGAGGAGGTCAAAGCCGCTCTCGGCGAACCGACGGAGGTGGAGGTATAATAATGAGTTCCAACGTTCGATTCACTGATTTCAAGTCCGACAAACAGCCGACGTGGTGTCCCGGATGCGGTGATTTCGGGACGATGAACGGCATGATGAAAGCCCTCGCCGAGACCGGCAACGACCCCGACAACACGTTCGTGGTCGCCGGGATCGGCTGCTCGGGGAAGATCGGTACCTACATGCACAGCTACGCGCTGCACGGCGTCCACGGTCGCGCCCTGCCCGTCGGGACCGGCGTGAAGATCGCCAATCCCGATCTTGAGGTGATGGTCGCCGGCGGCGACGGTGACGGCTACTCTATCGGGGCCGGCCACTTCGTCCACGCGGTCCGACGGAACGTCGATATGACGTACGTCGTCATGGACAACCGCATCTACGGGCTGACGAAGGGGCAGTTCTCACCGACCTCCAGAGAGGACTTCGAGACCTCGACCTCCCCGGACGGGACGAACCAACAGCCCGTCAACCCCCTCGCACTCGCGCTCGCGGCGGGCGGGACGTTCATTGCCCAGTCGTTCTCCTCGGACTCTCAGCGTCACGCCGAGATCGTACAAAAAGCGATCGAACACGACGGTTTCGGCTTCGTGAACGTTTACTCGCCCTGCGTAACGTTCAACGATGTTGACACCTACGATTACTTCCGCGATGCGATCGTCGACGTCGGCGACGAGGACTTTGATCACGACCGCACCGACTACGATGACGCCAAGGATCTCATCCTCGATCGGGACAAAGAGTATCAAGGCGTCATCTACCAAAACGAGAGTTCGGTCGGCTACGAGAAACGCGAGGGCGTCGAGGAGCCCATGACGGACATTCCCGACGGCGCCCCCGAGGACGCGATGGACCTCGTCCGCGAGTTCTACTGACCACGCCGCGGTCGTTTTTGCTTGCACGCGGTGGACGCGAAGCACCGCGGAAACGGTTTTGTACCCCCGGTCGAACGGGTCGGTATGGCACTCGAACTCGATCCGGATTCGACCGCGGTTGTTGTCGTCGACATGCAGAACGGGTTCTGTCACCCCGAGGGCTCGCTGTACGCGCCGGGCAGCGAGGCGGCGGTCGACCCCTGTGTCGAGGTCGTCGCCGAGGCCCGCGAGGCCGGCGCGTCGGTCGTGTTTACCCGTGATGTCCACCCGCCCGAACAGTTCGACGGGAACCACTACTACGACGAGTTCGACCGGTGGGGCGAGCACGTCGTCGAGGGCTCGTGGGAGGCCGAACTCGTCGGAAAGCTCTCGCCGGAGGCCGACGACCTCGTCGTGGTCAAACACACCTACGACGCCTTCTATCGGACGGAACTGGAGGGCTGGCTCGAAAGCCACGGCATCGATGACCTCGTGCTCTGTGGGACGCTCGCGAACGTCTGCGTCCTCCATACCGCCGGTTCGGCGGGGCTACGGGACTATCGGCCGATCCTCGTTGAGGACGCCATCGGGGCGATTGAGGACGATCACCGCGAGTACGCCCTCGAACATGCGGAGTGGCTCTTCGGCGAGGTACATCCGCGCTCGGCGATCGAGTTCACGTAGCCGGCTGGGCCACCTGCTTTCCCCGTATTTAAGTCCGATCGCCCAGAATCGTGCGTATGGACGATAGAACGTATACGGCCGAGGCCGAACCGGGCCAGACGGCGACTGTCGCCGGGTGGGTCCACGAGATTCGCGATTTGGGCGGGATCGCCTTCCTCATTCTGCGCGATACGAGCGGTCGGATTCAGATCAAATTCGAGAAGGACGAGATGGACGACGATCTGGTTGAGACGGGGCTTGGGCTCTCTAGGGAGTCCGTCGTCACCGTGACCGGCGACGTGAAGGAGGAGCCGCGCGCACCGACGGACGTTGAGATCGTCCCCGAGTCAGTGGCGGTACTGTCGGCCGCCGACACCGAACTCCCGCTCGATCCGACCGAGAAGGTCGACGCGGAACTGTCGACGCGACTCGACAACCGGACGCTCGACCTCCGCCGGGAGGCGGGCCAAGCCATCTTCGAGGTCAGAGCCGAAGTGCTGCGGGCCGCCCGCGAGGCATTCCGTGAGGCGGACGCGACCGAAATCAACACCCCGAAGATCGTCGCTACCGGGACCGAGGGCGGCACCGAGCTGTTCCCGATCACCTACTTCGGGCAGGAGGCGTTCATGAATCAGAGCCCCCAGCTATTCAAACAGCTCGTCGCGGGCTCGAACGTCGAGCGCGTCTTCGAGATCGGTCCCATCTTCCGCGCTGAGGAGCACAACACGCCACGCCATCTCAACGAGGCGACCTCCATCGACTTCGAAGGCGCGTTTTGCGATCACCACGACGCGATGGACGTCTGCGAGGATGTCGTCGTGTCGGCCTACGAGGCTGTCGCCGAGAACTGCGAGGCACAGCTTGAAGCCCTCGAGATCGCCGAGGACTTCGCGGTTCCCGAGACCCCGTTCCCCCGGCTCAGCTACGAAGAGGCCATCGAGCGCATCAACGCGACCGGCGCGCTCGACGAACAGCTCGTGTGGGGTGACGACCTGCCAACCGAGGGCGAGAAGGCCCTCGGCGACGACGTCGGCGGCCACTACTTCATCACCGACTGGCCCGCCGAAATCAAGCCGTTCTACATTATGGACCACGACGATGATGAAACGCTCTCGACGGGGTTCGACATGATGCATCCCCAGATGGAGCTCGTCTCGGGCGGCCAGCGTGAACACCGCCGTGAGCAGCTCATCGAAGGCTTCGAGGCCCAGGGGCTCGATCCGGAGGCCTTCGAGTACTACACGAAGGTGTTCAAATACGGGATGCCGCCCCACGCCGGCTGGGGGCTCGGCGGCGAGCGCCTCGTCATGACGATGCTCGATCTGGACAACATCCGCGAGGCGGTGTTGTTCCCGCGGGATCGTCAGCGTCTGAGCCCGTAGGGCGCGGTTGGACTCGGCAAGACGCATAGAGGACTATACGAACGTTGATGTGTGTCACTGTCGGAACGAACCCTATGGACGAGACAGATCCCGACGAGCGAGCCCAGGAGTTGAAGCGACTGCTCCGAGCGGAACTCGACGACCGAGAGGACATCACGGACTACGAAATCACGCACACGGACGACCCCGGCGTCCACCTGATCACGGAGGAGGCGGACGGGACGAGTCACTACCACGTCACGCTCGAACGCCACCCCGAGGGGAACACGAAGACGCGCTGGAACTACATAGGATCGGATCGGGACGATTGAGTCTCCCCGTCTCGATCCATACATTCGTTGACCTCCTCTCACCCCAAGCCGTGGGCTTTCGCCTCGCGATACTGTAATAGTAGCTCCGCTCAGATCCACCGCGCGCAGTCATGAGAGGAGCCTCGCCGGTCGTCGCGGGTCGGACTGCTGTCACCGGAGACAGTCGCCCCCGAAATATCCGGACACACCGGGTGCACACGGACATATCCGGATCCGACTCCGAGCGGTCACCACGTCGACGCTAACCATAGATGCGCCTTTGCGGTATGGTTGTCTGTCGACCACGCCAGGGTGTTGTATACATTGAGGAGGCCGGCCCTACTGCACAACCTCGGAGGATGATGTTGTGCGCGCCTTGATTTTGTCGTTGGAAAATAGGACGAAAAGAATCATACCGATTAAAATTCTCCGTCACCCGGTTGATATTCTCTGCACCAGTCGCAAACTAGCTACTTTCGACACAATACCATATCTGAACCCAATCACTGCCGTTGCCAGCTAATTAAACACTATTCCAAGATCGACCCCCAAAGTTAGACAAGGCTAATTTAGATTTTAGACCAACATTATTATATTCTTGGTCAGCTCTCTTTTTCATATGATCGACGATGCGAATCGCAGTTCGCTACAACAACGGTTCTCACGGAGAACAGCGATCGCCGCCGGTGTTGGAGTCTTTACGTCTGGGTTGGCTGGCTGCATGGATGGAAATAGTGAGTCGACTGCAACACAGGGTGGCTCCGGAGGTGGAGGGCCGGTGGCTGTCGCATCCTTCTTCAGTTTCTATGATTTCGCCCTGAAGATCGCTGACGGGACGCCGATTGAGGTCCGGAACCTCATCCCGACAGGCCTTCATGGCCACGGCTGGGAACCCAACGCCAGCATCACCCGAGAGATCATTGAGGCGGACGCGTTCATCCACGTCGGACCGGACTTCCAGCCGTGGGCCGACCGTGCGATCCAGACGCTCCAAGACGACGGCGTCGACACCCAGCTCATCAATGTCCGGGAGGGGATCGAACTCGTCGGCCTTGCTGCCAGCCTCGATCCTGAACAGGAAGGCGTTGGTCAAGGCCGTGGACAAGATCCCCACTTCTGGCTCGATCCCGGCCGGGCCAAACAGTCGGTCGACAACATCACCCAAGGGTTCGTCGAACTCGCACCGGATCACGAAGAGACGTTCCGGGAAAACGCCGAGACGTACAAGACCGACGTGCTAGAACAGATCGATGCCGACTACGCCGACATCTTCGATCGAGCAGAGCGAGACGTCGTCCAGTTGGCTGCCCACAACGCCTTCCAGTACGTCGGGGTCAGATACGGCATAGAGATGCGGCCGCTGGTTGTCAATCTAGCCGCTAGTGGAGATATCAAACCGTCCGATGTCACCGAGGCCAAGCGGGTGATCGACGAGAACGGTATCAACTATATCGGCGCGGCAGTCTTCGAGACTCGGCGGCCAGCCCAACAACTGCTTGCTGAAACCCAGGTCGAAGCCTACTATCCGGTAACACCCTACGCAGGCGTTCGCGAAGACTGGGTCGAACAAGGGTGGGGGTACGAAGAAATTGCGTACAATATCAACATGCCGACCTTCGAGGTCATCCTCGGGAATAAGACGCCCGACGAAGTCGGCCCCGATAGGTGGAACGAGGAGTGGAGGAACTTCGAATGAGTACTCCACAGGCTACCTCGACAACTGCCCCGAGGCGGGACAGCGATACGCCGGTCATCGAGCTTGCTGATGTCGACTTTGGGTATACCGCCACGTCGGTAATCGAGGACATCTCGCTCAGCATCGACCCCGGCGAGTACGCTGCGGTCGTCGGGCCGAACGGCTCGGGGAAGTCGACGCTAATGAAGCTCATGTTGGGACTGCTGCGACCCGATGAGGGATTCGCCCGGCTGTTCGGCAAACCTGCCCACGAGTTTGACGACGGCTCGCGGATCGGCTACGTCGCCCAGCACGCCAGCGCCTCCAAGGAGATGCCTATCACCGTCCGCGAGGTTGTCAAAATGGGCCGGTTCCCCCATGTCGGCTTCGGTCGGCTCTCGGACGGTGACTGGGAGGTCGTCGACCGTGCGCTCGAAACGGTCGGGATGACTGCGTTCGCCAACCGGCGGGTGACTCAGCTGTCCGGTGGCCAGCGGCAGCGGGCGTTTATCGCCCGTGCACTGGCCAGCGAAGCGGATCTGCTCGTCCTCGATGAGCCGACCGTCGGCGTCGATATCGAGTCCGTCGAAGCGTTCTACGATCTCTTGGACGCACTAAACAGCGAGGGAATTACGGTGTTGCTGATTGAACACGACCTGAGTGCGGTCACCGAGCACGCCGAGCGCGTCATCTGTCTCAATCGTGAGGTCTACTTCGACGGCTCCACCGAGGAGTTCGTTGAGAGTGACGCACTCGCGCGAGCCTTCGGAACCGCAGCGAATTTTCTTGGAGGTGACTGATGCAGTCGCCACCGTTCCTACAGGTAGGCGCGTTCGGTCCACTCTACTGGATCCTCGATCTCTGGTCAGGGCTCATGTCGTGGCTTGCGGGGGCGACTGGTCTCGAAATGCTCCAGTACGGGTTCATGCACCGGGCGATCCTCGTTGGACTCTGTATCGGCGTGATGGCTCCGCTTATCGGGACATTCCTCGTCCACCGGCAGCTTGCACTTATTGGTGATGCGCTCGCCCACACCGGTTTCGCGGGCGTTGCCGTCGGACTGTTCGTCAATGCTGTTTTCGACCTCGGAGTCTCACCGTACTTCACGGCGGTCGTCGTGGCGATGATCGCAGCGCTGCTCATCGAGTTGATTTCTGAGGTGACCGACGCCTACAACGACGTCTCGATGGCAATCGTGCTGTCGACCGGATTCGCACTGGGAACGACGCTGATCAGCATCAACGCTGGCGGGCTCGCAGTTGGAGTCAACCAGTTTCTGTTCGGGAACCTCTCGACAGTCTCGGCTGACAGTGCATCGTTGCTGCTGATACTGTTTGCAGTCATCGTCGGTGTCGTCGGACTCACACGCAACCAACTACTGTATGTGACCTTCGACGAGACCGCTGCAGCGGTCTCTGGGCTCTCAGTGAGATGGTATAACCGGATAATGGTCATGCTGACGGCGATGGTCGTTGTCGGTGCGATGCAGATCATGGGCGTCATCCTCGTCGCCGCGATGCTTGTCGTTCCGGTTGCCGGGGCCGCACAGGTCTCACGGAGCTTCAACGAATCCATCCTTGTGTCGATCGTCCTCGCCGAACTGGCAGTCATCCTCGGGATGGGTGTTTCCTACTACGGCGGGGCAACCGCTGGTGGTGTCATCGTCCTCGTTGCGGTTGGGATCTACGTCGTCGCCGTCGTGGTCGGGAAGCTCCAAACTGCGATGGGCGAAGAGTCGACGCCCGAAATGGGAAGCATCGATGTCGAAACCGATTCAACCACTGAGTGATGTCCCGGGATCGTCGCAGATCCGAGTTTGTCGTGTTCTGACGCAGGACAAAGGTACGTTGGACTATCTTGACTCGGTTGGGATTCGGCCCACAACACGGCTACGGCTCGAAAATACGACTCCTATTGGCATGGTGAGTGTACCGAGTTAGTTTGTTCAGCACTGATCCCGCCACATTAACGCTCTTCACCGATTCGGACTGCCTGTGGTGAGTGGCGGCGCTCTGCGGGATTTCGAGTTACGGGCGGATTTTGTATAGCGGCATACGATACATTCCGTGCACACCGGGGCGGCCCCGATCGCTCCGCGAAAGCCGAAGGGCGTTTCAACCGCGGTGACCGACACACCGGTATGACAGAGACAATCCGGTTGGCGACCCGAGGGTCCGATCTCGCCTTGAGACAGGCCCGGCGGGTTGCAGACACTCTTGAGAGCCGTCGCCGCGACGTGAAATTGGTCGAGGTCGAGACGACCGGCGACGCCGTCCGCGACGAGTTGATCCACCGTCTCGGAAAGACGGGCGCGTTCGTCAGGAGCCTCGACGAGAAGGTGCTCGATGGTGGCGTCGACGCCGCCGTCCACTCGATGAAGGACATGCCGACCGAGTTCCCCCCCGAGCTTGTCGTCGCGGGCGTCCCCGAGCGTGCCGCCCCCGAAGACGTCCTCGTGACGCCCGAGGGGGTCGAACTGTCCAGCCTTTCGAACGGCGCGACGGTCGGGACGTCCAGCCTCCGCCGGAAAGCCCAGTTGCTCGCCGAACGCCCCGATTTGGACGTCCAGCCGCTCCGGGGCAACGTGGACACGCGCGTCGAAAAGCTCCTCGCACCGGGGGTTCAGGTCGAGTGGAACCGTCGGCTTGAAGCGGACGAACGCGACGAGGAGGACGATAACGGCCCCTCATACGATCGCCCACCCGAGGCGTGGCGCGAGGCGCTCAGCGATATCGAACGGCGAGCGATAGAGCGAACCGTCGAGACTGAGTTCGATGCCATCGTGCTCGCCGAGGCCGGGTTGGACCGGATCGGGCTACTCGAAGAAA
>NZ_JBKEGK010000073.1:0-11272 GCF_046710025.1 Natronomonas sp.
CGCTGGACCCGAACGCGCCGCTCCGCGGCATCGAATCGTTCACGCCGCCGCTTCTGGGCCCCTACGCGGTGGCCAACATCAGCGGCTTCGCGTGGTTCGGACCGGGTGGCTACATGACCCTCGTCGCGGTCGCGCTGCTCGCCGTCGCGTACCTCGCGCGGGACCTCGACGCGACGGTCGACGAGCTCCCGGAACTGGCCCGCGAGTTCCCCGGAGCGCTCCGCGACCGCGACGAGGGGTCGAGCGATGAATCCGAGCGGGACCGAGACGCCGACCGGAACCCGGAGATCGGTGGTGGCGACCATGTCAGGTGACCGGTTCGGCCTGTCGGTCGGCCGCCTCGAAACCGGCTTCTTCGTGGCCGCCTGCGTCGTCGCCGTGGTCGCGCTCGCGCTCTCGCTCGCCGCGGGTGCGACCGGGGCACCCGGGAGCCCGGCGGCCGCCGCCGACGGCTCCGCGAACGCGGACGGAGCCGGGCTCCCGGCGAACGACTCCGGCGCCCCCGGCCTCACCGTCGCGACCGACGTCGCGGCGACCGAGGTGACCGCGCCCGAGCGCGACGGGACGGCTACCGTCGACGGCGAGTCGTTCGCGTCGGCGCAGGCGGCGGTCGACGCCGCCGAGCCGGGCGACACAGTCGTCCTCGACGGGCGGTTCGAGGAGCAGGTGAACGCGAGCGTCGACGACCTCGAGATCGTCGCGAGCGAGGACGGTGCCGTGCTCGACGGCGGCGGCGAGGGGCGCGTGCTCACGGTTAGCGGCGACAACGTCTCCGTCTCCGGCGTCTGGATCCGCGGCTCGGGCAGCGACCTCGACACCGAGGACGCCGGGGTGTTCGTCGCCGGCGCGGACGCCCGGATCGAGACGGTCCGGATCACCGACACGGCCTACGGGATCTGGGTCGACGGGGTTGACGACGCCGTGATCGAAGACGTGCGTATCGACGGCCGCGAGGACGTTTACCCGGTGACCGACCGCGGGAACGGGATCCACCTGTTCGAGACGAGCGGGACCGTCGTCCGCGACAGCGAGATCACGGCCACTCGGGACGGGATCTACTTCTCGTGGGCGACGGACGTCCTCGCCGAGAACAACACGATCCGACACACCCGGTACGGCGTCCACTACATGTACTCGGACGACAACCGCCTCGTCGACAACGTCGCCGCCGACAACGGGGTCGGCTACGCCCTCATGGTGAGCGAGGGGCTGACGGTGCGGAACAACACCGCCCTGCGGAGCGAGGGCACCAGCGGCCACGGCATCCTCGCGAAGGACATCGAGGAGTCGACGATCGCCGGGAATCACCTCGTCGCGAACCGCGACGGGCTGTACATCTACAACGCGCAGGACAACCGGATCCTCGACAACCTGTTGTACCGCAACGCGATCGGGATCCACAGCGCCGCCGCCAGCGAGAGCGAGGTCGTCGCGGGCAACAGCTTCGTCCGCAACGACCGTGCGGTCCAGACGCCGCGGACCACGCTCGTGGAGTGGAACGACACCGACCGCGGCAACTACTGGTCGGGCGCCCGGGTCGCCGACCGCGACGGCGACGGGATAAGCGAGATCCGCCACCGTCCCGTCGGACTCGTCGAGAACATCGTCGCCGAGCGGCCGCAGGCGGCGGTGTTCGCGAACAGCCCGGCGTTCGAGGCGGTGCGGCTCGCCGAGAGCTCGTTCCCCGTCATCGAGGCGCCCGGCGTCGTCGACCGCCGCCCGCTCACCGAGCCGAACCACGACTGGCGCGCCTATGAGCCGGACGAGACGACGGGGACGGACTCGGACCGAGAGACCGACACGGAGGCCACATCATGAGAATCGACGCGAGCGACGTTCGGAAGACGTACGGAGACGTGACCGCCCTCGACGGGCTCTCGCTCTCGATCCCGAGCGGGTCGACGTTCGGGATCCTGGGCACCAACGGGGCCGGGAAATCGACCCTCTTCAGACTGCTCGTCGGTCACGACCGCCCGGACGCGGGGACGGTCTCCGTCGGTGGGTCCGACGTGACCGAGGACGGTCGACGGATCCGCGAGCGGGTCGGCTACCTCCCCGAACACGTCGGGTTCCCCGACGGGCTCACCGGACGGGAGGTGCTCGCCGTCCACTCGGCGATCCGCGGGCTCCCGGGTGACGGGCGGGTCGCTCGCGCCGTCGAGCGCGTCGGGCTGACCCCGGACGAGGCCGACCGCCGCGTCTCGGGCTACTCGAACGGGATGCAACGCCGGCTCGGTCTGGCGACGGTGCTGCTGCCGGACCCGGACGTCCTGATCCTAGACGAACCGACGGCGGGGCTCGACCCTCGCGGAGTCGACGAGTTCCACGGTATCGTCGAGGAGATCACCGCCGAGACGGACGCGACGGTGGTCTTCTGCTCGCACGTCCTCCCCGAAGTCGAACGGCTCTGTGACCGCGCGGCGGTGCTTCACGACGGGCGGGTACACGCGTCAGGCACCATCGAGGAGCTCGCGGCCGCCGCCGCGGAGCCGGGTGACGAAGCGGAGGGCGGTCGCCGCGGGCAGCGCGGGCTCCGAGCGGTCTTCCGAGCGGCGGTCGCCGACGAGCCGGCGGGGGATTCGCGGGCCGACCGCGGGGAGGTGACGTCATGACCGAGACGGACTCCGCCGAGACGCGTTCGGACGCTCTCCACCCGGACGCGGCGGTGTTCAGCGCCGGTGACGAGGACCGGACCGACGACGGCGAGACGCCCGAGTCGACGGCGACCTCCGGGGTGACCGAGACCCAGACCGTCGAAGGCGTTCGGGACGCGCTCCGCCACGTCTTCGTCGTCGCCGTGACCGAGTACCGGCTCGCCGTCCGGAGCCGCTGGGCGCTCGCGCTGACCGGCCTGTTCGTCGTCTTCGGCGGGATGATGCTGACGTTCAGCGGCTCCGCGGTCGGGCCGGAGGGCGCGGAGCGCGTCGTGGCGTCGCTGACGAGCCTCGCCGCGTACCTGATCCCGCTCGCGGCGCTCACGCTCGGGTACGACGCCGTCGTCGGCCGCGAGGACGAGGGGTGGCTCGCGGTCGTGTTCTCGCTGCCCGTCCGCCGCAGCGAGGTCGTCGCCGGCACGTACCTCGGTCGGCTGACGGTGCTCGCGGGCGCGACGGTGCTCGGGTTCGGATTCAGCGGCGTGCTGCTCGTCCGCGAGTTCGGACTCGGCGCGTGGCCGTCCTTCCTCGGATTCCTCGTCGGCGCCGTCGGCGCCGGTGCCGCGTTCCTGGCGATCGCCGTGCTGTTGTCGACCGTCGCCCGCGAGAAGACGCACGCGCTCGGCGCGGCCCTGCTCGTGTGGGTCTGGTTCGTCCTGGTCCACGACCTGATCGCGCTCGGCGTCGTCGCCGCGTTCGAGCTCCCCGACGCCGTCCTCTCGGCGCTCGTGTTCTCGAACCCGGTGAGCGCGTTCCGCGTACTCGTGTTGAGCGGACTCGGGACCACCGCCGGCGGCGGGTTCACCGCCGTCCTCGCCGGTAGCGGCCTCTCGACGGCGTCCCTCGCGGCCGCGCTGGCCGCGTGGTGTGTCATCCCGATCGCCGTCGCGGCGCGACTCGTCCGCCGGCGTCGGCTCTGAGCACCGCCGTACTTCATCATCCACTCATGTGTACTCACCGTCACGAGACGACCGCCCGAATCGATACCGAACGAGCCGCAAGCGACACGCCCGACGGTCCGGGATCGGACAACGAGCGACCGTCGCGAAGGTCCGTTCTTAGAGGGGCCGCAACGGCCGCGACCGTCGGTATCGGCGCTATTGCCGGCTGTCTCGGCGATGAAAAGTCGGAACCGACGGAGCCCCCGGAACCGATCGCGCTCGCCGACGGGAAGGCCTGCGACGCCTGCGGGATGGTGATCGAGGGCCACGGTGGCCCGAACGGGCAGGTGTTCTACGCCGGCGATCACCCGACGGACCGCGACGGCCCCGCCTGGTACGACAGCTTGGCTGAACTGGTGACCGACCGCGCCTCGGCGGTCGACCGCGGCCGCGAGCCCGTTGCGACGTACGTCACCGATTACGCCGCGGTGGAGTACGAAATAACGGAAGCGGGCGACGACCGGATCATCTCTTCGCACGTCGCCGCCGAGTCGTTCGTCGACTGGAACGACGCCGTTTACGCGATCGAGACCGGCGTGGTCGGTGCGATGGGGCCCGACGTGATCCCGTTTACCGACTCCGAAGCCGCCGAATCGTTCGTCGAGACTGAAGGCGGGCGAGTCGTCGAGCCCGACGCGGTGACAGTCGAACTCGTCTCGTCGCTGTAGCGCACTCCGCTCTTCCGGTCGACGGGTACGGCGACAGACGGGAGCCGCCCGACGGCCGAAACGAACACATTCGGGATAACTGACGCGCCTGTCGAGCGAAGATACCCGAGTATGACACGGGAAACGTCGATCCTCAAAGAGACGGTCGCACCGACTGACCGTCCGGTCGAAACGCTCGACGTCGCCGATCTCGGCCCACCGGAGCCGCTTCGCCAAACACTCGAACTGCTCGCAGACCTGCCGGATGACACCGTCCTCATTCAGTATAACGACCGAGCTCCGCAGTTCCTGTTTCCGAAGCTCGCGGACCGCGGCTACGTACACGACACCGTCGAGACCGACGAAGGCGTGGTTACGGCGATCTGGGCAGACTCGGGCAACTGACGCACTACCCGGACGGTGGGCATCGTCGCTCCCGCTGTTCCTTTTTATATTCTCCACCGAATAATTCGGATATCTCCCCCACGATACAGGAATTGCCGCCGAAGATATTCCCCCCACTCCCCTTCTTCAAACCGTATGAGTCAACGCACACTCGACCGACGAACGTTCGTTCGAACGACTGCGGCACTCGGCGTGACCACCGCGCTCGCTGGCTGTGGCGGCAGTAGCGGCGGCGACGGGAGTGACGGCTCCGACGGGGGCGATGGGAACGACGGCTCCAACGGCGGCAGCGGCAGCCAGGAGTTCCTCTCCGAGGAGCCGGACTACGGTGGCTTCCTCGACGACGCCAACAACTACGAGCAGACGGTCGACATGACCGGCTCCGACTCGGTGACCGTCGAGGTCGGCGCCGGCGATGGGCTGGCGTTCGGCCCCGCGGCGGTCGCGGTGTCGTCCGGGACGACCGTTACCTGGGAGTGGACGGGTGAGGGCGGCGACCACAACGTGTCCGGGTCCGACGGCAACTTCGACAGCGAGACCGCCGGCGAAGAGGGCCATACTTTCGAGCACACGTTCGAGGAATCTGGCACTTATACGTACGTCTGTACGCCGCATGAGGCGGTCGGGATGCTGGGCGCCATTCACGTAGAGTGATCTACTCTCCGCCGGGATGACGAGATCTTTGCCATACAATTTCCAGCCGGCGAAGACGCGACGAGACCGTCGGATGACCGGTCCCTTCTACCCGAGATGGCGTCCATCACACAGACTCCCGAGCCGGTTCCTCCGTCGGATCGCTGGTGAGCAACACCCGTCCGATCGCCCGCGACATCCCGACGAGTGTTAGCGCCCACACCACCAATGCGAACCAGCCCCAATACGCGGGGACGACAGATAGGAGTCCGAACGTTCCGATGCCGGCGAGATTCAAGGTGCAGGCGGTGTACATCCCCATAGGGAACACGCGCCCCCAGGCCGTCGGTGCATACGTGTGGAGTCGAAAGCCGAATCCCAGTCGGGACCACGGGAAGAGAACGATCCACGCGGGTGGGTCACCGTCGGTTCCGCCGGTGACGAACTTCCAGACGTCGACGACAAGGAGGAGCGGGATCCACCACGAAGCGATGGCCCACGCGAGGAACGTAACGCCGACGATCACCGGCGCATACGGCTCCCAGCCTTGGAACGCCTCTAGCCGCGGGGCGAGCGTCGTCCCCGCGAGCGTCGTGATCGCTGCCGCACCCATCATGATCCAATACGGGCCAGTCCAGTCGTCGGGCCGGATCGGACCGTCCAAGAGGCGATAGGTAACGACGGTGACAACGACGAAATAGAGGACGTATCCCGAGCCAAAGTAGCTCATGCTCAACAGCACGATCGCGTTCCCATACCCCGCCAATGGTTCGGCGAGCAGCCCGCCGAGGACCGCAAGCGACTGCATGCAGACGATCACAAGCAAAAAGGCGCCGTCGATCCGCTCGCTCACGCCCGCCTTTCTCGCGCCGATGATCTCGGTCGCAAACAGGTAGTACAACAGCAGTGGCGTGGCGACGACGGTCACTCCCCACATCGCGACCGCCACAGCGACGGTATCGAAGAACAGCAGAAACTGAATCCCGACGGTATTCGTGGCAACAATAAAGGTCAGCGTGCCCCAGTGTCGATCCCGGTTCCGTAGGTCGGCGAGCGTGCGTTTGGGAAACGCCAAGATTCGAACGGCGAACAGCGCAAGCAACAGCTCGTAACAGGCGACGTTGAACACCGCCAGCGGCCGCGCGACAATCGGGACACCCAGCTCGAAGAAGGAAATCGAGACGATTCCGGTCGACATAACGAATCCGAAGTATGCCGGGTTGAGCGCCTCGAGAGCGCTACCGAGAGAGGCGGCGAGTGTCTCCCCGTCTGAGGTAGGCGGGTCGTCGATTCCGGATGAGTTGGTCATTTCAGCCGCTCAAAGTGGGACCGATCCCACCGCATTGTCGGGTATTGGCCGGTCCGATGGTAAATGGGTACCGTTACGAGATCACACCTAACTGCATCTCCGAAAACATTCACCGAACATGTTCTTTCGGAGCAATCTTATACAGACTGCAAGGTGAATACACCCGCCTTTAGGCGGGTGATGAAACCGACATACTGTTACATTTCCACCGATAGTCACACGGCCTGAGTTTCCAATACACACTTTCAAATACCAAGAATCGATATATAATGGTAAGGTCAGGTCGGAACGGAGCGGATTCCGAACGACCTTTGGAGGCGGCCTGTCCGCCCACAGTAACGAGGCAGTATCCGAAACGCCGACGTGGTGAACACGAATCCTCGAAGGGGTCGTCTCGTGCCTGTCGGCCTGAGTAAGCCCAAAGGTAACTCCAAATCCGCTAACGCACCAGCGACCTTCTGCTGGCAAAAACAACAGGTGAGGGTCAACGGCGCCGAGGATAGGAGTAACGGCCATTTGGCATGGCCAGACAGCCACCGACCACGACGACTGGGTTAAACGAGCTCCCGTAAAGTGGCGGCGTCCATGGTTGCAAACCTGAAACTCCCACCGCTCGGGATTCCTCCGCCTGAAGGCGGAAGAGGATGTCAATATTGAGAAATTAAGCAACTGTAGTGACGAAAAACCAAACAATCTACGCGAGGATCGGCGGAAATGAAGCTGTCGAATCTGTCGTGGCCGATTTTTATGATCGTGTCTTTTCAGATCCACTTCTTCAGCCGTATTTCGAAGATATCGACCGTGATGCACTGTACGCCCACCAAGTGCAATTCATAAGTGCCGTGGCGGACGGCCCGGTATCATACGACGGGGCCGATATGCAGGCTGCTCACGAGGGAATGGGAATCACCGGGGAAGCCTTCGGTCGCGTTGCAACATACCTCGCCGAAGCGCTCAGAGAGAACGGTGTCACCGAGGACGACGTCGACGCGATCCTCGATGAAGTCGGTGCGCTCAAGCCGGACGTCGTAGACCAGTGAGCGCGCGTCAGTCGAGAGGTCCGTCTGAGGAGCTTTTTTGACAACTCACTGCTGGACGCGATACACGTAGCCGCCACAACCACACTGATCGACGACGCTGGTCTCTGCGTCCGGGTAGTGGTCGCGGATGGGCGCCTCGAGGTACTCCTCGGGAGTGCCGTGGTTCGGATGCGTGACGAGGTTGACGTGGTAGTCGGGTTCCGTCTGATTGATCGCCGCAAGTGCGTGCTCGATCAGCGTCTCGCGATCGTCAGCGTACCGTTCCCGTTCGAGGTTCGCAGACCACGACGCATCGTGCTCCTCGTCGAGAAACGAGGGTACCGACTCGTTGGTTTCGGAGGCAGCCGCGGTGCGATCGCGGTCAGATTGCTGGTCCTGTGTGGACATGAGCACACATATGAGATGGACACGCCTCCATGTCTGTGCGAACATGTTCGCTACGTCCCGCTTTCCGGAGAGCCAGGTCGGGGGTCACGGGTGTAGTCCCGACGATCTCCCGTTCGTCACGAACCGTTGAGACCGACGGTCTACGTATCGGTGTCTGTGTCAGTATCGAATTTGATCGGATTTCGAGGGAGATCGTCGACGAACTCTCGGACGATCGTTCGTTCGATGCGTTGGAGTGTCTCGCTGCACGTGGATTTCGCGATCCCGACGTGTTCGGCGACCTCGGTCAGTGTACAGGTGCGCGGCACGTCGTAGTAACCGCGCTCGACCGCCTCGAAGAGGACCTCCCGCTGGCGGTCGGTGAGCGACTCACCCGGATTCAGCCGCTGTTGAACGTACTCGACATCGAACTCCGCACCGACACCTCGGAGCATCTCCCCGAAGTCGGCGACGCGCTCGTGAGCCCCGGTGACGTCGATCCGAGCCACACCGTTCTCGATCTCGACGGGCATCTCGATCGGGATCCCGGCTTGCCGTGCGGCCGCCATCAACAGCGGTGCGTGCGCCTCGACTTGGACGGTGGCAACCCCGTCGCTCAACGCCATGACCGAAACCTCCTCGATCGTTTCGTGGGCCTCGATCGCGTCCAGGATTCCATCGATGTCGTCAGCGGTGATCTTCACGAGCGCGAACCCCGCACCGTCTCCGGGTGTCGCACTGAGTACTTGGATCCGCGCCTCGGGGAACGCCCGAGAGACCTCGCCGACCCAGGGTCCGTCTGGGAGGTCAACGTTGAGTCGAGCCTGTGCCATACCGCCTCTTCGCGGTCACGGCGGAAATGGATTCGTCTTCGTGTCCCGGCCATATCGCGAACGGACTCATCAAATTGGAGGCGAGCGGAGATCCCAGACGAATTCAGACATGGGTGTCGATCGGTCTATCACGGCGTGAGAGTAGTACTGTTCCTTTTCAGTCCCCTACAAGAGTATAAAAACGGACAGAGGTAGTTCGATTAGCATGACAAGCACAAATGGAAAAGTAGCCGTCACATTCAATCCGCAAGAGTGGGTCGACGGGCCATACCATCTAGACGATGGGGCGGACAAACAACTGACTCCCGCCGAAAATCGGGACCCAGTGACGTTCGAAGTGCCCTGGGAAGACGGGACTGACGAGGAGGGTACCGTGTTCCCGGACGAATCGTACGAAGCGAATCAGCTGCGATCCCATCCTGCTGTACCGGAGTGGGTCCAAGATTGGGAAGGCCCATACTACGTTCGGACAAAACCGGTTGACGATCAGTAACACATATTGATCCGCTGGCGGTCAATACGGAGTACTTCTGTACCGACGTGATGGAAAGGTAGTCCATCCCACCGAGGATGGAGACGGAAGTGATTCTTAGCGTAACTCCTCAGAGGCCGTGTCGGTAACGAACAGGAGAACCTGTTCTCCTGGTGTTAAATCATCAACGAGGAGTCCGAACTCGTCATCTCCAGCGAACGAGCGTACACGAGGGGCAGGAGCCTCCTCGTCGTTCCTCTCACAGACGAGCTCAATCGTTCCAGTGTCGTCAGCTCGAAGTGTGAACTCTTGCATGAGTCACACTATCATAGTCTTGCGTATAGATGTACGCACGAATCCGGGTAAATCAGTCGTGTGCAAAGGCCGTGTCGCTCGCTGGCCTCCAGCTACGCGTCGGACCGAGACGCCAAGACGATTAGTGCAGTGCTATTCTCAACGGCATGGGGAGCGATCTCCTGGTCCCCGTCGAAGCGAGCCACGTCGCCCGCCGACAGCTCATGTGTCTCGCCACCGAGTTCCAACTCGATTGTCCCCTCGATGAGATAAAACACGATCTCGCGGTCGGGATGTGAGTGCGGTGCGACTTCACCGCCCGCATCGAGGGTGAGTCTAATCGTCTTCGGTTCAGCGTCGGGGAAGACGTTGGCGTGGGGCTGTCCGTCCAGCTCGGTGAGGGTGTGTATCGTCGTCATGTATCGGTCGGATCGAATTCGTCGGTTCGGAGTCCCTGGCGGACCGGTTCGTGTTCGGCGTCGGTCGGCGGTGGGGCGGTGACGAGCAACGCTTCGAGCCGCGAATCGTCGTCGGCCTTGACACCGCGGTCGGTGTCCGCTCCGACGGTCACGACGTCTCCCGATGCGACACGGTGTTCCTCATCGCCGTCGCGAACGAGCCCAGTGCCGGACCGAACGTCGATTAGTACGTCACTGGACGGAGCGTGAACCGGGATAAACTGTCCCGGTTCGAAGTAGCCGCAGACGACTTTCATCCGCTCGCTCCGGAACACCTCGACCGCTGAGAACTTCTCGTCGTCGTACGTCCGTTCCGCATCGAAATCGATGGCAGTCATACCGAATCACCCGTTCGGTAGGCGCCGCGGTCATTCGTCCGGACAGCGGGTCGAGCGCCGGCGACGGACGCCTCGCCCGCTTGGTAAATTTTAGGTTGGCCTAAATTCATACATCTCAACGTGTGGCACGGAGCGGCAACAGGGTTGGGACGAACATGTTCCCGTCAGATCGGCCCCTGTCGACGACTACTCGCTTCCACCCTCGTCGTCGGGCGACAGAACCTTGAACGGTCGCATCATGTCGTGATCCTCGTGTTCGATCATGTGACAGTGCCACATGTAGTCCCCCGTCTGATCGGAGAATAGCCCCTCGAACTCCCCGAAGTGTGCGATTACGTGCACCACTTCGCCCGGGTCGACGGTGACCACGTCGTTCCACCCAAGTTCGTACGACTCGGGCCCGTCCAGCGCGTCCAGATCGATGTCGTCTTCAGCCGGATCGTGATCAGCGGCCGACTGTCGTCCCAACACCTGGAAGTGAACGAGGTGGAGATGCATCGGGTGGGACATCCCCGTGAAGTTGGCGAGACTCCAGATCTCGGTGTCGCCGAGCGTCGGGGTCTCGGTGACCGAGTCCGTGAGTTCGTATCCGGTCTTTTCGTTGCGAGTCCCGAGCGCGTAGCGCGGGCGACCGTACTCGTCCGACTGCCGGGCGAGCGTGAGGTAGCGTTCGGTGTCGACAGACTCCATCGGAATCTCGGGTACCTGGGTCAGTTCGGCTGGGAGTTGCGTCTGCTCCGGTTCGCTTTCCGCGGCTGCCACGTCGATAAGCATGACCTCCGGGAGGGGTTCAGCGCCGTTTGCCTCGATCCCGCTCGTGCCACGATACTTCGCCGGGGCGTCATTGTGCAGGAGCAGTGTCTCGCCCGCGTACTCGCTGAA
>NZ_JBKEGK010000074.1:0-11192 GCF_046710025.1 Natronomonas sp.
CAACGACGACGACGAGGAAGGCCGGGACGAGCACGCCGACCCCGATCTCCGGGACGACGCTGAAGACGGGGCCGCCAACGACGCCCGCCGCGCCGGCCAGTCCCGATCCGATACCAAAAATGACGAGGAACGGCCGCGTTGCGCGGATGCCGAGGAGGTTCACCATCTCCGCGTCCTCCGTACCCGCCCGAACCGCGAGTCCGACGTCGGTGTACTCGATGTACAGATACACCGCGAGGACGAGCACCGCGGTGATTCCGATGATCGCGAGCCGCCAACTGGAGTACGTGCCGAGCGGGCCGAGACTGATCGCCCCCGCAGCCCACTCGGGCCGAGAGAACGTGAGCGATCGGCCGCCGACGAACGCCCTGATCAGCTCCTGGACGATCAACAGGATCCCGAACGTCACCAGGATCTGGTCTGTGTCCGGCCGGTCGTAGAAGGGCCGAGCGACGAACCGCTCCATCAACAGCCCGAGCCCGAAGGTGATGATCGGGATGATGGCGAGCGCGGCCAGAAAGCCCAGATCGAGGCCGACGTTCCCGAGTCCGATGCTGCGTGCGATGTCCCCGGTGAACTGCAGCTCGAGCGCGATCCCGAGCCCGATGTAGACGCCCGCCAGATACATCGCGGCGTGGGCGAAGTTCACGAACTTCAGCGTACCGAGCGTTATCGACAGCCCGATCGCGACGAGGATGTAGATCGAGGAGACCGCGAGCGTCTGGATGGCGAAGCCGACGACCGATCCGACGACGCTCACGATAGCACCTCCATCGTTAGTGTGTGTGTGTGCATGGGTTGAATTAATAAGGAAAGTCGATTTGTCCGGCTATACTGACCGCGGCTTACTCGTCGCCGTACTCGCCGAGTTCACATTCGGAGGCCGGACCGCTGTCGCAGTCGTAGCCGACTGCGTCCGGGTAGGACGACTGTTCGACGACTTCCCAGTACCGGCCGCTGTCCGGGTCCTGTTCGTCCTCGGAGAGGCCGCGGACGACAAGGATGTCGCGCATCGTCTGGTGGTCGCACTCGCGCATGATCTCCTCGCCGATGCCGCCGTTGCTCCACTCGTAGCCTTCGAGTTCGCGAATTACTTCCGGCGGGTAGAACGTTCCAGCGCGCTCGACGGCGGCCGCGTAGTTTAATGTTGCCGAGTACGCCAGCCGCGCCGGGGAACTCGGTGTCGAGCCGTACTCTTCTTCGAACGCCTCGGCGAACACCTGCGTGGGTTCGTTATCGAGGTTCGCGTCCCAGCCGTCCGTCCCGAAGACACCCTCGATGGAACCGCCGGCAGAGCCCGCCATGGGAACGTTGTACAGCGGGACGACGATCTCCATGTCCTCCTTGATCCCCTGATCGACGGCCTGTGAGACTGAGTTCGAGCCATCGAGGCCGTAGTGATCCAAGAAGAGGACATCCGCACCCGAGTCCCGTGCGTCCTGCAGGAACGTCGAGTAGTCGTCGGTTCCGAGCGGCGTCGGAACGGAGTTGATCTCGTTCCAGCCCTCAGCCTCGAAGAACTGCCGCATTGACTGCTGTACCGTCTGCCCCCACGTGTAGTCAGCATACAGCTGGTAGAAATCCAGCCCGTCGCCGAACTCCTCGGTGACGATCGGCGCGAGTGCCTGCCCGGTCATGTAGGCGTTGAACATCTCCCGGAAGCCGTAGCGGACGCAGTCCCCCCCGGTCGTGTCGTTGGAGTGGGTCAGACAGCACATGAACAGGACGTTCTCCTGTTGGGCGAGCCCCTGTTGGGCGATCGCCGTCGCGCTTGATGAGCCGCCGCTGAACATGATGACGTTGTCCCGCTCGATCATCCGCGAGGCCGACTCGCGTGCGGTGTCGGCGTCCGTCGCCGTGTCGCCGGTCACGTAGTCGATCTCGTAGCCGTTGACCCCGTCGCCGGAGAGGTCGTCCCACATGTCGACCCAGCCGCCGCCGTTGTTGAGGTGGTCCGCCGCGAGCTCGTACGCGCGGAGCTCGTCCGCGCCCTCCTCCTGATAGGGGCCGGTCTGGGGGACGTTGAACCCTAACACCGCGGTGTCGCCCTCGATCGGATAGTTGCCCAGCGAGGGATACTCCGAACTCCCGCCGCCGTTGCCGTTGCCGTTTCCGCCATCGCCGTTTCCGTTACCGCCCTCAAGACAGCCGGCAAGACCGGCAATGCCGGCAGCGCCCGCGGCTCCGGCCGTCTTGAGTACGTCGCGTCGTGATTGTGTGTCGTTCTCCGCCATGTTGTCGTTTGAAGCAGCCATGATTATATTAAATTATCGTTGAAGTTTCGGATCGGTTCGGTTACAGTTGGTCCTGGATGTCGTCGACGACTTCGGGGTTTCGCAACGTGCTCGTGTTGCCGAGGTCCTCCTCGTTCGCGATGTCCTCCAGGAGCCGCCGCATGATTTTCCCGGACCGAGTCTTCGGGAGTTCGGGGGTAAAGATAACCTCCTCGGGCCGGGCGATCGGGCCGATCGCGTCCTCGACGCCTCCGATGATCGACTGTTTCATCTCCTCGCCTTTCTCGTAGCCGTCCTCGAGAATGACGTAGGTGTAAACCGCCTCGCCCTTCATATCGTGGTCGCCGCCGACCGCAGCCGCCTCGGCGACGCCCTCGACGCCGACGACTGCCGACTCGATCTCCATCGTGCCGAGTCGGTGCCCGGAAACGTTGATTACGTCGTCGACGCGGCCGAGGATGGTGATGTAGCCGTCCTCGTCGATCTTCGCGCCGTCCTCGGGGAAGTACACCCAGTCGTCCGAATCGGGGTCCGAGTACGCCTCCCAGTACTCCGAGATGAACCGCTCGTCGTTATGATACAGCGTCCGGAGCATACCGGGCCAGGGCCTGTTGACCGTCACGTAGCCGGCTTCGCCGGGGGCCACCTCGTCGCCCGACTCGTCGACGACCTGTGCGTCGACGCCGGGTAGTGGCGGTCCGGCCGCGCCGGGTTTCATGGTGGCGATGCCGGGCAGCGTCGTGATCATCATTCCGCCGGTCTCGGTCTGCCACCACGTGTCGACGATCGGGCAGGACTCGTCGCCGATGTGCTTGTAGTACCACTTCCAGGCCTTCGGGTTGATCGGTTCCCCGACCGTCCCGAGGAGTCGAAGCGACGAGAGATCGTGTTGTTCGGGGTACTGACTCCCCCACTTCATGAACGCCCGGATCGCCGTCGGCGCCGTGTACAGCTGGTTGATGTCGTAGCTCTCGACGATGTCCCACATCCGGTCCTTGTCGGGGTAGTCGGGGGTCCCCTCGTACATGACCGTCGTCGTTCCGAGCGCGAGCGGGCCGTAAACGATGTAGGAGTGCCCCGTGATCCAGCCGATGTCGGCCGAACACCAGTAGGTGTCATCCGGTTTGATATCCAACACCGCATGGGATGTCCAGGCGGCGTAGGAGAGATAACCGGCAGTGGTGTGCTTGACCCCTTTCGGCTTGCCGGTCGTCCCCGACGTGTACATGAGGAACAGCATGTCCTCGGCATCGCGGGTGACCGGATCGACCGACGCGCCCTCGTAGTCGGCCACGAGGTCGTGGTAGTCGAGTTGGTCCTCGCCGAGTTCGTGATCGAGTTCGTCGCCGAGACGGTCGACGACGACCGTCGTCGTATCGTGTTCGACATCCTCGAGGCCCTCGTTGGTTTTCGAAAGGTGGTTGAGGGGGTCGCCGCGGCGGTAGTAGCCGTCGCAGGTGACGAGATATTCGGAATCGGCGGACTCCATCCGTGTTGCGAGCGCGTCGGCAGAGAAGCCGGCGAAGACGACGGCGTGAGGGGCACCGATCCGCGCACACGCCAGCATCGCGATCGGTAGCTCCGGGATCATCGGCATGTACATCGTGACGACGTCGTCCTCTTCGACGCCGAGATCGCGAAGCGCAGCCGCAGTCTCGTTGACCTCGCGGTGGAGCTCTTCGTAGGTGTACTCGCGAGACTCGCCGAGTTCGCCTTCCCACTGGATGGCGGTCTCATCACCGCGCTCGTCGAGATGCCGGTCAAGACAGTTCTCCGACGCGTTCAGTTCGCCGCCGGTGAACCACTCATAGAACGGTTCGTTGTCGTCAACGAGAACCTCGTCGTAGTCGCTCTCCCAGTCGAGCAGGTCGGCGGCTTGTTCCCAACAATCCGGCCAGTTCTCCTCGAACTCCTCGTAGATTTCGGGATCCGACACGTTCGCCTGCTCGACGAACGACTCCGGTGGCTCGAAGGACTCCTGCTCGGCGAGCCGTGCTTCCAATTGTGTGTCCTCTGAATCAGACATTACATCGTACCGGACAAATCCGACCCTAATAAGCGGGGGCTCTAAGCATGCAAACTCTACGCGTTCGAGTGCCCACTTCCCATGGCGATTTGTCGCGGATATCACGCGGTGAGCGTCCCGCTGGTGGGCGAAGCGAACGATCGGTCAGAACCTGGGGCGGCGGCGGGAGCGATCCGACGCTAGAAGACGACGCGTTCGGGCTGGAGTCACGTAATGGAAGACCGCCAGCGCCGCTTCGGCGGTCCGAGCGCATAGCCACTACGCCGACGGCTCCGGGACCCCGTTGCCGATATGGTCCATCGTGTGGTCGAAAAACGACGAGAGAAGCTTTCGTTCGGCCTTTCGGAGGTGATTGTGCAGCGTCGGCGAGGAGACGCCCATCGACTCGGCGACCTCCTCGGCGGTCGATCCGCGGGGCCAATCAAAGTACCCCGCGAAGTACGCCGCCCGGAGCGCCGAGCGCTGTTTGTCCGTCAGTGACTCAGAGAGGGAGTTCTGGAACTCCGCGATGGTCTCGACGGGGCGGTCGGCGGCGTGTTTCGCCCGGAGTGTCGTTTCCGGAAACGACGCCTGCAACCCCTTGACGACGGATCGGACGCCGGTTTCCTGTGCGATCTCGGCCCGGATCGTCTGTTCACCCGAATCCGCGACCCCCTCTCGGATCGTCGCGCCGATTTCGGTTAGCGTCAAAGCAGGCGAACTCCCCTCCACAGTAAGCTCAAGCAGCGAACTGTCGTCGTACTCGCGGATGTATCGGCCGTCGGTCACGCCGGATGCGGCCGTCGCGGTGTCGAGAAAGGCGTCCGGTTGGGCGCCGGAGAGAGCTATATAAAACAGGAGCGACCCCTCCGCGATGGGAACGACCGCCTGGATCGAACAGACGCAGTCGTGTTCGGCCGTCGCAGCGACGAGAAACGCCCCTGGATCGGTGCAGCCGAACTCCAACTCGACGACGGTGTCGGCCAACAGTAGGTTCCGGCGCTCGATGGCGGTGATCGCGTGGCCGACGTTGGCACCGAGATCGGAGAGTAGCGTCCGCTCGCGGTCGCCGAAGGCCGTCCCGCGGTCGGTGAAGACGGCTAACAACCCATAAGTTGTTTCGCCGTACGCGAGCGGGACGATCCCAGCCACGCGGGCTCCGGAGACGCCGTCGGCCTCGAAGGGGCCGAGCACGTCGGCCGGAAATTCGCTGCCGGCCACCCGCGGACGGCCGGTCTCGAGTGCCGAGGACAACACCGAAGAATCGATGTCGATCGCGGATTTGTTGACGGCTGATGCGCCGGCTGCTTCCCGCGGTCGGAGCCGTGATTCACCGGGATCGGTGCCCCCGACCCAGGCGGCGAGGTAGGCGTCGCTATCGGCCAGCGATTCGCAGACGGCGGCCTCGATCTCCGAGCGGGTTGAGGCGTCGATCAGTTCCCGGCCGGCGGCGTTGATATCGGCGACCAACCCCTCAAGCCCCTCGAGCGTCTCACAGCGCCGCGCCAACGACCGCTCTCGGCGGACCCGCTCGGTCACGTCCGTCGCGACGATCACGGCGAACTCAACCTTGTTATCACCGGCGGGGGCGACGGTCTGTCGGACGTGAACCCGTTCGCCGCTCTTGCGTCGTAGCGTCACCTGACCGGTCCAAGAGTCCCCTTCGAGGACCGTCGCGCGCACCGTCTCGTCGTAGGCGTCGGTGTCCTCACCGGAACTGAGGATGTCGGCTGCGGATCGGCCGACGACCTCGCTTTGTGTGTAGCCGATCAACCCCTCGAAGGCGGCGTTGACGTACTCGATTTCCCCCTCCTTAGAGGCGAAACAGATCGGCTGTCCGGCGGCCGAGACCGCCCGTCGGAACGTGCTTGCCGTCCGCCCGTCGTCGGTGTCGTCGTCAGACCAGAGGACAGCGATGAACCCCGAGTGCTGGTCGGTCCCCCGGCGTGAGATAAGGGCAGCAACGCGGACCCGGTTGCCGCCGGCCGCGCGGAGCCAACACGTCTCGACGGTGAAGTCCTCGCGACCGGCCGAGGCGAGGACCTCTTTCGGACGGGCACGTTCGCGGGCGTCGTCGGTGAACAGTCGCCCGAACGGCGTCCCGACGACGGCGTTTCGCTCGTATCCGAGCAGTCCTTCGATGTCGCCGCCGCCGCCGACGATCCGGCCGTCCGCATCCAGTTCAAGCCCGACCGCGCCCGCCGCCCCCTCGAACGGCAATCCACCGCCGCCGGTCGTTGCGCTCGAATCGGAAAAAGCGGCGGCGATCTCCGCGTCGTCCGCTGCGTCGAGGTACCGATCGAGCGCTTCGAGTCGGTCCCACCCCCCGATCGTTCGGACGATCCGAGGGTCGATGCTGTCTTCGACGAGCAGCCGCCTAGCGAAGTACCGCCGGAGCCCGTCGCTCGAGACAGTCTCGAGGCGGCTCTGCTCGGTTATTTCGGCCGCCCGGGAGGCGACTTCCGAGACGAGCATCTGGACCCGACGCGGCGTGACGTCGATCAGCCGGGTATCGGGGGCGACGCCGGCGGTCGCGGCGTACTCATCCATGAGACGGGCCAACTCGACCGGGAGGTACGTCCGCCGGCAGGTGTCCCCATCACTGCCGCGGACGGACAGAAAGTGATGCACCACACCGTCGAACCGACGCCGGTCGACGTCGCCGGGGCGGATCCGGGTCTGTTCGGCAGGCCGAACGCCCGCCTCCGCGATGAGCCTGACGACAAGACGGCCGCGCGTGGTCGCCGCGGCCTCCCGAAGTTGCTCGTACTCCCGACGGCCGAGCGGATCGCTCATTTCGTAATAGTTGAATCACCCGAAATAATAGTTCTTTGGATGCTGTCGGCGGGCGGGGCCAGTGGGAATAATCCCAACCCGACGATGCTCTCCGCCTGAGGACTTCCTCCGGCCCGGCGATCGAACGTGCGGTGGTTCGTTACCCGTGTTTCGCGCTTTTATGTAAATCCGAAATTAGTGTTCAGACTCGAGATACGATCGGGAGTCGCCCGACAGCCGTGCCTGGAGTTCCCCGACGATCTCGGGGTTCCGGAGCGCGCTGATGTCGCCCAGCTTCTCGCCGGTCGCGATCCCCTCCAGAAGTCGCCGCATGATCTTCCCCGAGCGGGTCTTCGGCAGTTCGGGGGTGAAGACGATGTGGTCGGGGATCGCCACGCTGCCGATCTCCCGCTCGATCGCCGCCATGACGGTGTTCCGGAGGGCGGCATCGCCCGTATGCCCCTGCTCGGTGCTGACGTAGGCGATGAGGTCACCCCCTGCGCTCGTGACGGCCGCCTCGGCGACGCCCTCGACACCGACGACTGCCGACTCGATCTCCATCGTGCCGATCGTGGCGTCGCCGAGGGGGATCACGTCGTCGACGCGGCCGAGGATCGTGATGTAGCCGTCCTCGTCGATCTTCGCGCCATCGCCCGGCACGTAGGTCCACTCGTCCGAATCGGGATCGGAGTACGCCTCCCAGTACTCCGAAACGAACCGCCCATCCTCGTCGCCCGCGAGTCCGCGAAGCATCCCCGGCCAGGGCCTGTCGACGGTCAGAAAGCCGGCTTCACCGGGGGCCACCTCGTTGCCCGCCTCGTTGACAACCTGTGCGTCGATGCCGGGCAACGGTCTCCCCGCGGACCCCGGTTTCATCGTGGCGACGCCGGGCAGCGTCGTGACCATCATTCCGCCCGTCTCGGCCTGCCACCACGTGTCGACGATCGGGCAGGATTCGCCACCGACGTGTTTGTAGTACCACTTCCAAGCCTTCGGGTTGATCGCCTCCCCGACCGTCCCGAGGAGTCGAAGCGACGAGAGATCGTGTCGATCCGGGTAGTCCGAGCCCCACTTCATGAACGCTCTGATCGCTGTCGGCGCCGTGTAGAAGACGTTCACGTCGTAGCGCTCGATGAGCTCCCAGATACGGGTTTTTTCGGGGTAGTCAGGCGTCTCCTCGTAGATCACCGTCGTCGTTCCGAGCGCGAGCGGGCCGTAAACGATGTAGGAGTGCCCCGTGATCCAGCCGATGTCGGCCGAACACCAGTAGGTGTCCTCCGGCTTGATATCCAACACTGCGTGGGCCGTCCACGCCACATGCGAGAGGTAGCCACCGGTTGTGTGTCTGACCGCCTTCGGCTTGCCCGTCGTTCCGGACGTGTACATCACGAAGAGGTCGTCCTCAGCGTCGCGGGCGACGGGATCGATGGTCTGTCCGCGGTTTCGGTCGATGATGTTGTCGTAGTCGTGTTGGGCCTCGCCGAGCGAGTGCGGCAAACTGGCGCCGAGGCGGTCGACGACGATCGTTTCGACGTCCCGGTCGATGCGTCTGACCGCTCGGTCGGCTTTGCCCTTATGATTGAGGGGGTCGCCGCGGCGGTAGTAGCCGTCGCAGGTGACGAGATATTCGGAATCGGCGGACTCCATCCGTGTCGCGAGCGCGTCGGCAGAGAAGCCGGCGAAGACGACGGAGTGGGGGGCACCGATCCGCGCACACGCCAGCATCGCGATCGGTAGCTCCGGGATCATCGGCAGATACAACGTGACGACGTCGTCCTCTTCGACGCCGAGATCGCGAAGCGAAGCCGCGAACGCCTCGGTCTCGCGTTTGAGATCCCCGTAGGTGTAGGTCTCCGTCTCGCCGCGCTTGCCGACCCACCGAAGCGCAGCGCGGTTCTTGCGGCCGGCCTCGACGTGTCTGTCGACACAGTTGTAGGCCGCGTTGAGCCGGCCACCGGTGAACCACCGATACCGGGGCGCGGACGACGCGTCGAGCACATCCGTCCAGGGCTGATCCCAATCGAGTAGATTGGCGGCGCGCTCCCAGCAGTCCGGCCAGTTCGCCTCGAACTTCTCGTAGATTCCCGGATCGGTGACGTTGGCCTGCTCGACGAACGACGCCGGCGGCTCGAAGGACTCCTGCTCGGCGAGCCATGCCTCAAGATCGACCGATTCCCCGGGTTCCATCGAGAGATTGTTCGGCCAGCCCCTGAATAAACGTTCCCCAGGCGACACGGGCGTCGGGCGCGTCGGATCGGTACCGCCGTAACTGGTATAGTCGGCCGCTCCGGAACATGTCGTGATGTCGGCCCGAACGATCCTCGTCGCCGGAACAGCGAGCCACGTCGGCAAATCGACGGTCGCCGCCGGCCTCTGTCGGTCCCTCGCCAACCGGGGGCTCTCGGTCGCGCCGTTCAAAGCACAGAATATGTCCAACAACGCGCGGGCGGTTGCCCGGGCAACCGGCGAAGGATTCGGCGAAATCGGCATCTCCCAGTACGTCCAAGCCAACGCGGCGCGGACCCCGGCGACGACTGACCACAACCCGGTGCTGTTGAAGCCCCGCGGCGACGGTGAATCCCAACTCGTCCTCGACGGCGAGGCGATCGAGCATTTCGCCGCTGGAGAGTACTATGAGACGCACTGGGAACGGGCAAAGGCGACCGCCGAGGCAGCCCACGGGCGGCTGGCGGCGGCCCACGATATCGTGATCGCGGAGGGGGCCGGGTCAATCGCCGAGATCAACCTTCACGACCGTGACCTGGCGAATCTTGAGACGGCGCGCTTTGCCGACGCCGACGTGTTGCTTGTCGCCGATATCGAGCGCGGCGGCGTCTTCGCGTCGATCTTGGGGACGCTCGAGTTACTCCCCGACGATGTCCGCGACCGGATTGAGGGCGTCGTCGTCACGAAGTTCCGCGGGGATCGCTCGATTCTCGCCCCCGGCATCGACCGCATCGAGGAACTGACGGGCGTGCCCGTGCTTGGCGTCCTTCCCTACGACGATCCGGGGCTGCCTGAGGAGGACAGCGTCTCCCTGCCGGCGCCGGACTCGGCGGGGACGATGGGCGACGAGGACGGCGTCGACCCCGACCGATCGGTGACGGTCGCCGTCCCCCGATTCCCACGGGCGTCGAACGTCACCGACGTCGAGCCACTCGCGAGAGTGCCCGGCGTCCGGGTTCGGTTCGTGCCGCTCTCGGCGCCGCTCGACGCCGATGCGGTCGTTCTGACGGGGACAAAAAACACCGTCGACGACGCGATCGCCGCGGCCGAGGACGGCCTATACGAGGAGCTCCGGGCGTTCGATGGGCCGATCGTCGGGCTCTGTGGCGGCTACCAGCTTCTCGGCGAGCGGCTCTCGAACGCGTCTATCGAGGGGACCGGCGAGACGGAGACGGTCGAGGGCGCGGGGGTGCTCCCGGTCGAAACCCGGTTCAGTCGCGAGAAAACCGTCGAACCGGTCGAGCGCCAGCTCCGGGGGTGTGGCCCCCTGGCGGATGCCTCGGGGACCGTCTCGGGCTACGAGATCCACATGGGCGACAGCGACCCCCTCGCCGACGCCGACATCGAACGACCGTTCGACGGCGGCGGCGCGGCCGACGGTGATGTCCTCGGCACCTACCTCCACGGCCTCTTCGAGAATCGCCTCGCTCGCGAGGCGTTCGTCGACCACGTCTACGCCGCGACGGGACGCGATCGACCCGAAACCGGGGGCGATCGAAAATCGCCGTACGACCGGGCCGCCGGGCTGGTCGAGCGGATCGACCTCGAACCGTTCGGGCTGTGAGTCGATGGATACAACAGGGGGTAGGGGGATTGCTGCATCGGAAAACTTGCTAACAAGCACCGTAATACGACAAGAATTACAGATTCTTCGAGGACGTTTGACTGTCAGACACCGTGTCGTAGAACTATCCTCAACCGGAACGTAACCCTGTGAAGCACTTCGGGGGAAAGCCTCGAGACACTCGGCCTGCTCCGCCTGTAGACTGGGTGGTGAGACACCTACCAGATCAGGATGGAATTCGTATTCGTATGCAAGATGGAACGCGCGTATCTTGCACTGAGCGACGTGGATTACAGTTGTTCGAGGCGAGAGCGCATGGCTTCAGTCCTGTCTCTTACCTACATCTTTCGAATGAGCACGACACTTTCCAATGGCCGTGTCAGCTACG
>NZ_JBKEGK010000075.1:0-10998 GCF_046710025.1 Natronomonas sp.
ACAGCCGGCGGATCCGCCGAGTTCCACCGCGAGCGCCGAACCGACGAGGACTAGGTGCATGGCGAAGTCCGACATCCGCGTTTGCTCGGCGTGGGAGCGCGAACACGACCGCCCGGTGTACACCCTCTCGGGGCGCTGCCCGATATGCGGCGCCGCGGCCGAAAACAGCGCGCCGGCGCCGTTCGATCCCGCCGACCCCTACGGGGAGTACCGTCGGCGCGCCCGCCGCCGAGACTGACTTTTCGGCGACTGTCTTTGCCGCTGTCGCGGATCGCCGTGCTCTTATATCGGTGGCCGCCCAGAAACTTCTATGGACGAGTTCGACATCGATCGGTTGTCGACCCCCAATCTCGATGACCCCGTACTGATCGAGGGGTTGCCGGGCGTCGGCCACGTCGGGAAGTTGGCCGCTGAGCACCTTCTCGAAGAGTTCGACGCCGAATTGGTGCGGCAGATCCACTCGGAGCACTTCCCGCCGCAGGTTACCGTCGAGGAGGGTCGGACCCAACTGGCCTCGGCGGAGGTGTACGCGATCCGCGATGCAGAGCGTGACCTGCTCGTGTTGACCGGCGATCATCAGGCCGGCGACGGGCCGGGACACTACCGTCTCACAGAGACGATCCTCGACGTCGCGGCCACCTTCGACGTCGCTCGGGTGTACGCCCTCGGTGGGATTCCCACCGGCGAGTTGGTTGACGAACCGGGTGTCGTCGGCGCGGCCACCACCGACGAACGAATCGAGGCGCTCGAATCCTTCGGCGTCGAGTTCCGCGAGAACGAACCCGCGGGCGGCATCGTCGGGGTCTCCGGACTCCTGCTCGGGTTGGGCGAACGGCGCGGCTTCGAGGCCGCCTGTCTGATGGGCGAGACGAGCGGCTACCTCGTCGACCCCAAGAGCGCTCGCGTCGTTCTCGAAACGCTCGAGGCCGCAGTACCGTTCGAGGTCGGCTACGATTCCCTCTCCGAGCGCGCCGAGGAGATGGAAGAGGTCGTCAAACGCATCCGGCAGATGGAACAGGGCACGACACCGAGTGAGGAAGACCTGAGGTACATCGGATGAGCCGCGTTCCCGTCACCGACGATGTCGTCGAACAGCTCCAAGACGTTCTTGAGGCTGACCTCCTCGATCACGAACTCAATCACATGGGCGCGGGCTTTGCGGCTCAGGACCTCGGCCACGAGGAACTGGCACAGTTCGTCCACGAGGCCGACGCCGCGACGTACTACGAGGCGCTCGAACGTGCTCGCGAACGGAGCGACGCCGACCTGTCCGCGGACCTCGAATCCGAATTCGACACCTGAGAGCCGCGGCCCACGGCCTCGGCTCCGAGCGCCAGCGGCGTTCGAACCTACACCGAACACCGGAGAACTCGCGCTTGGCGTCTCCGGACCGAGTTCGGGGATGAGACGCGATTCCAACAGAGCCAAGTTCGTCGTTTCCGTCTATTGGAACGATGAGTGTACTCCGTGAGGATATCGAGGACCTGCAGCGACGCTACGACGAGGGGCTGGCCGCCGAGGAGGTCGGGGCCGACGAGCGCGCCCTCCTCGACGAGTTTCTGACCGCCCTCGAGGCCGGCGATATCCGCGCCGCCCAGAAGGATGGCAACGAGTGGACTGCCAACAGTTGGGTCAAACAAGGCATCCTGCTCAACTTTGGGCTGCGAACTATCGAGACACACACCCATGGCGGCGTCGACTACCACGACGTCCTGCCGCTCAGAGAGACCGGCGACCTCCCGGCGCGCGGCACCCGGAACACGCCGAACGGCACCGTCGTCCGTCGGGGGGCCTACGTCGGTGGCGACGCCATTCTGATGAGCCCCGCCTTCGTCAATATCGGCGCGTACGTCGGCGACGGCACGCTTGTCGACTCCTGCGATACTGTCGGGTCGGCGGCACAGATCGGCGACAACGTCAAACTGGGCGCGAACACGCTGATCGGCGGCGTGCTTGAACCCGTTGAGGCCGCACCCGTGATCGTTGAGGACGGTGTTTCCCTGGGTGCCGGCTGTCGCGTCACGAGCGGGTTCGTCGTCGGCGAGGACAGCATCGTCGGCGAGAACACGCTGTTGACGCCCCGCATTCCGGTCTACGATCTAGTCGAAGAAGAGATTGTCTACGGCGAACTCCCACCCGAGCGGCGGGCGTTCAGCCGGTTCGTCGAGTCGAGCGTCGGCGACCACGATCTCTTCGACGGCGGCGCGTACAAGCCTGCCGTCGTCGCCACCGATGTCGAGGAGGAGACGATAGAGGCGACAGAACGCGAGGACGCCCTTCGGGACAACTGAGACGGGGTATAAATAAATCGCGGCGGGACGCTGTGTTCGGCGCGGCGCTTCGGCCGTTCTGTTTGAGCGACATATTGTGGTAGACATACACAGCCAATCTCGTTAGACAATCGCAATCCATTATATACTTTCGAGAATACAAACAGTATATCCAATATTAACATTATAATTCATAACAGTTTTGTACCCGTCGCTGCTCCGACCAGATGCACACGATGAGTAAGCGACGAACCGGGCAACAGCGTGGCGGCGCGATCCGAGCGTCAGCGTTCGCCCCCGGGGACTCGCGCTCATAGGAACACGATATACCCATGGCACACGACAACGACGGAACGGACGAGGTCGCAAGCCGAGTCCAAAACACCGAGTCGATCACACGAGACGTTGACAACCCCGCCGCCCGCGAACTCCGAGAGAAGTTCGACAAGCAGGACTTCACGTTCGCGCCCGGCCTGTACCACGCGCTTGATGCCCGGCTCGCCGAGATGGCCGGTCTCGACGCCGCGTACATGTCGGGCTACTCGACGGTGCTCGGCCAGTTCGGCTTCCCGGACCTCGAAATGGTCACAATGACCGAGATGGTCGAGAACGCAAAGCGAATCGTCGAAGCGACGAATCTGCCGGTCGTCGCCGACTGTGACACCGGCTACGGCGGCGTTCACAACGTCCGCCGCGCCGTCCGCGAGTACGAGAAGGCCGGCGTCGCCGCCGTCCACATCGAGGATCAGACGACGCCAAAGCGCTGCGGACACATCGCCGGCAAGCAGATCGTGCCCCGGGATGAGGCCGAGGCACGCTTCTCTGCGGCCGTCGACGCAAAGCAGTCCGAGGATACCATCGTCATTGCCCGGACGGACGCCTACGGCTCCGCCAACGGCGACTGGGATGAACACCTCGAGCGTGGCCGCATCTACGCCGACGCCGGCGTCGACCTGGTCTGGCCCGAGATGCCCGACCCCTCCCGAGAGGACGCCGTCAACTACGCCGAGACGATCCACGAGACTCACCCCGACCTGGATCTCGCGTTCAACTACTCGAGTTCCTTCGCGTGGTCCGAGGAGGAGGACCCGCTCACGTTCCAGGAACTCGGCGACCTCGGCTACCAGTACATCTTCATCACGCTGTACGCGCTGCACTCCGGCGCACACGCGGTCTACGAGGATATGTCGAACATCGCCGAAAACGACGAGGCGGCCCAGTGGGACCTCGAGGACCGCTACCTGGACCACGAGACCGAGAGCCACCACGAGCTCTCGTTCGTCTCGCGCTTCCAGGACATCGAAGCGCAGTTCGACCCCGATGCGAAGGCCCGGATGGAGCAGTCCGCGGGCTTCACCGAGGAAGAGAGCGACCCGGTGACCTCGGGCGACGACGACTGATCGCGTCGACTCTGAGGATTACGAACACCGCGGTGGGGTAACACGCCCCCGAGGGAACGGAGCACAACGCCGCGATCCGGCGTAGCACGGGATCGCGGATCGACGGGGCGGGGTTTATTTTTTACTGTGTAGCGACCGAATCGGCCCGTAGCGCGCCGTTTGCCGAGGCGATTCGGCCAGCTTTAATACGCCCCCTCGTGTCGATTCAGGTGACCGATATGACGGAACTCGACAAGCGAACCCACGAGCGGAAGTTCGTCCGCACCTTCTTTACTACCCCGACGGCCGTCGAGGGTGAGGACGATTCGGCGAAGATGCTGGAAGGCGCCGCTGGCCTCAGCGGAATGGAGGCTCCCGACGTCTGGGTGCCGGACAACGAGGACGCCACCGCGCCGAACATGCGCGATGAGGGCGCACAGAACATTATCGACGTCGTCTCAGAGCACGGCGCCGACTACCCCGGTGAGATTCATCCCCGCGTCGTCTGGCACCGCGATAGCCCCTCGACGCGGTATCAGGGTTTCCAGCGGATGCTCGATATCGCCAACCCCGAAAACGGCGCCATCGAGCACATCGACGGCTTCGTTATTCCCGAGGTCGGTGACATCGACGATTGGAAGAAGGCCGACGAGTTCCTGACAATCATCGAAAACGAGTACGGCTTCGACGAGGGGTCGATCAAGATGTCCGTCATCATCGAGAGCGGCCAGTCCGAACTCGGCATGGAGAAACTCCGCGACGAGATGGGCAAGCCGACGAACAATCTCGAACGCCTGTTCATGCTCGTGATCGGCGAGGTCGACTACACGAAGGACGCCCGCGCTATCACACCGACCGGCTCCCTGCCGGCCTGGCCCGAACTCCGTCACAACACCTCCCGCGCAGCGAGCGCGGCAGGACTCATCTCCGTCGACGGCCCCTACGACGACATTCGTGATGTCGAGGGCTACCGCGAGCGGATGACCGACAACCAGGCCAAGGGAATGCTCGGCATCTGGTCGCTTACCCCCGGACAGGTCGTCGAGGCCAACAAGTCCGCGCTCCCGCCGGCGGAGGGCTACTGGCTTCTCGACGCCGACGGCCGCGAGGTCCAACTCGAAAGTAAAGACGGCGTCGAAGTGTACGACGGCACCCGTGTCTCGCTTGAGGAGACTGACGACGGCTACGTCCTCTCGGTCGGCACCGACGACCTCGAACTCGACGAGGACGAACTCACCGAGGAGCTGCTCGATCTCCTCGATTACGTCCCGAGCATGGACGACATCGTCGACTCCATGGAAGAGTTCGAAGCCGCCAAGGAAGCCGGCAAAGGTGCGATCGCGATGACCCAGGCTGCGACCGTCGAAATCGACGGCGTGCAGGTCGATGTCAGCAGCGATCGGATGTGGGACGAGGCGACGTACCAGGCGCTTCAGACTCCGATCACGCTGTTCCAAGATGTCTACGAGAGCCGCCCCGACCAGCACGACGGCCTCGCGGAACTCTACAGCGAGGACGTTGTCGAGCGTGCGATGGACGTCGGGAACTAACGGGCGCCGTCGGGAACTGACGATCGACCGCAACTGTTTGTGTATACTTTTCCCCGTTTCGTACCGGTGATGCTTTTTCCTGCGCTTGCCAACGAGTGATATGCTCAGATACGTGACGACGAACGAGGGGAAGGTCGAAGAGGCGGAAGCGTACCTCGGCAGCGAGGTCGCCGCCTTCGAGTACGACTACACGGAGATCCAAGCCGACTCCCTCGAAGCGGTCGCCGCACGTGGCGCGCGAGAGGCCTACGAACACGTCGGCGAACCGGTAATCGTCGACGACGCGGGGCTGTATCTCGAGGGGTTTGACGGCTTCCCCGGCCCCTACTCGGCGTACGTCGAGAACACCCTCGGCGTCGAGCGTGTCGGCCGGCTCGCCCGCCGGGAGAACGAACGACGGGGACAGTTCCGGTGCGTGATCGCCTACTGCGACGGCGAACCCTTCGAAGCCTCGCCCGAACCGGTCGATCTCGAGGACCGCCGCGGTCGCGACCTCGACGCCGACGACCGGGCGACGGCGGCGACGGACGATACCATCGCCGGGGGCGGGGTGCCGGTGAAGCTCTTCGCCGGGGCCGTTCCCGGACGGATCGTCGAACCCCGCGGCGACGGCGGGTTCGGCTACGACCCGATCTTCGAACACGACGGGACCACGTTTGCCGAGATGAGTTCCGAGGAGAAGAACGCCGTCTCGCACCGCGGGCGGGCGCTAGGGAAGTTCGCCGAGTGGTTCGCCGAACGGTAGCCACGCGCCGACGTGTCGGGCGTCACCGCGGCTTTCGGTCCGGTCCCGGATACGACCCCTCAAAGGCGAGTTCGTACAGCGTCGTCGGATCGACGACCGCAAGGAACGCGTTCGGCGATCGGACACTGACCTCGAACAGTCCGCGCAGGGTAGCGCCGGCTTCGGCGCTCCGAAGGCGATCATCGAACGTGACAATCTGGGACGCGTCCCCCCGGTAGGCGGCCGCGAGCACCGGGCGATCTTCGGGGGGCTGCTCGACGACCACGGCGAGTTCGTCGATCGCTGCCCGCCAGTCGTCGGCCAACGACTGGTCGGCGAGTGACTCGACGATAGCCTGTGTCTCCTCGAGCAACGGCTCGGTCACGATCAGCTTGAGCCAGGAGTGCGATCGAATGATGTCCATCACGTCTCTGGCCGGACCGCCGACAAGGAGGTCGGAAGCGAGCACGTCCGCGTCGACGACGACGTGGGTCGGGTCGGGCTTGTGGCTCTCACTCACGCTCACGACGCTCCTGGAGGGCTGCCCGTATCTCGTCAGTTTCGATCTCGTACGCCTCGGCCCGCTCGAACAGGTCGGCCCATGGCATGATTCGTTGGAGCCGTCACTCGAACAAAAACTTCACTCCCGCTCTCACCCCCGAAGCTGCCACCAAGCGATCCCGGCAGCGAACGCTACCCCGACGTTCGTGAGCACCGCGAGCCCGCCGACAGAGGCGACGAGCAGCGGCCGATCCGTCGACTCGAACGCCACTCTCGCGAGCGAGGCGGCGACGATGACCAACAACACACCCAAGAGCGCCATCGGGAAGGCGACCAACAAACCGGCGACGAGCGCGAGCGCGAGATAAAAGACCCCCGCGAAGAGGTTCGCCGTCCCCGTCCGCGCGCCGAAGGCGTGTTTCCCGGCAAGGCCACCGGAGCCGTGACACATTGGTAGCGCACCCAGCGGCACCGCGGCGAGGTTCATCACGCCCATGCTTTCGGCGAGTCGGTCCGGCGATACGTCGGCGTCATAGAGGTCCGAGAGCAACAGCGACGTCGCAATGGCGGCGTTGCCAACCGTCATCGCGAGTTGGGCGAGAACGCCCTCGGCGGCACCGGCAGAGACCGTCGGCCCGCCGGCCGGGAAAACCGCAAGTGCGGGGAGCGCCGGCGCCGGAACACCGCCCGACGCGGCCGCCCAAAGCCCGCCAGCGGCGAGAAGCACGAGCGCGACGGCTCGCCGGGAAACGACGGCGACAGCAAGCGCAAGGACGACTCCCCCGGCGGCCACCGCAGGGGAGGCGGCGACGGCGGGGACCGCCGCGTCGACAAGCAGGCAGGCGACGGCGAACTGGACCCCCCGAACGACCGGTTCGCCGACGAGGCTGCTGATCGCTGACAGCCACCCGCGCCACCCGGCGACAAGCAACGCGCCCCCGGCAAGGAGTCCGGCAGCGACGAGTTCGCCGTGCGAGATCGACCCGGCGACGGCGAGGCCAGCGAGTGCCTTCATCGGTTCGACGGAGAGCGGCACGCCGTAGGCAATCCCCCAGACAGCCTGAAAGACGGCGAACCCGACGAGGAGGTGCGGGAGCGACGCCGACGTCAGGAGACCGAGTGCGACGACGAGCGGCAACACCGTAATCGAATCCCCTATCGCACCGGTCACCTCGCCGATGCCGGACCCGAACCGGTCGATCGCCCTAATTCGGCCTGAAACGGACACAAAATGCATTATGAGCCTGTCTTACATCATTCTTTCTAGAGGCATAACCGATTTATTTTGTTCACGAGAGAAACCATTAGTAGTTACTACGCACAGTCCGACCGCGGAGCAGAGTGTCGCCGCCGGGGCGCTCACTGCGGCGGCGTTTTCTCAGCGCGATACGTCCGTGATACGTCCGTGAACGGATGCGCCCACGCGGCCGAAGCGATGAACCCAGGTACCTGCTACGTAACAGAGCGGGTACGACCTGTACGGAACGGGTGGAACGTCTCAAACCGATGGAGACGGGTCACACGCCTGTCTGACGCGGCTTTATGTATATCCGCGTGCTCTCGTTCGACGGGCGCGCTCCGATCAAATCGGATTCTCCCCAATCCTCCCCACGCGCCCGGTTTTCGTCGCCTCAAGAGACAGATCAGTATAAGAACGCCTTTAGCCGAGGCTGGCAACCGCGTCCACCATCCGTTCGGCTGCCGTCGGCGCCGCCGCAGTCGCTTAGTCATCGTCCTACCTGCCCCGGAGCGCGGCGTATACCACGACACCTATCAGGAGTATCGCGGACCCACATGCGACGAGGAGGAACCGATAGCCCTGTGTCGGGGTGACGAACGCCACGCCGGCAACGTAGGTGAACGAAATCGGGCCAAGCGTCTGCCCGAGCCGGAGAACGCTGGTCCGCATCCCCATCATTCCGGCCCGGAGTTGCCCCGAGACCGCGGTCACGATTGTCGTGTCGATCGACGGCATCATGAGGCCGAACCCGACGCCGAAAGCGAGCAGCGAGATACCCACCCAGAACGGCGAGGGGGCGACCCGGACTCCGAGCAGGCTGGCGCCATACGCGACGAACCCGAGCGCGATCAACTCGGGGGCGCTTCGCCACGCCGAAAGCCGGCCGTACTGTGAGGACACCACCGCGCTGGCCGCCGCGACGGCCGCGATAGTCAACCCGATCTGTCCCGAGGAAAGCCCGAACTCGTCACTTAAAAGCAGCGGGAGGGCAGTCTGGACGGCCCCGTAGAAGACGAAGAAGACGACGAATATCGCCCCGAAGATGGCGAGCGCCTTCGGATGCCTGAGAACGGAACCGAGCCCCGACAGATAGGTCCGAACGTCGCTTGGCTCTCGTCCGTCCGGTTCCGGGAGCGCGGCCACGGCGACGAGGCCGATGAGCACGCCGGTCCCGAAGAAGACGAATGGAAAGTTCCACCTGATCCCCGCCAACGCACCGCCAATGAGCGGATACAGGGCCGCGCCGGTACCGACAGTACTCGAGTTGAGCCCCATGACAGCGTTCTGTCGGGCACCGTCGTAGAAGTCGCCGATGAGCGTCACGGCGAGCGTAACGAGGCCGCTCGCGCCGATTCCCTGAAGAAACCGGAGGATCAACACCCCTTCGAACGAGCGGGCGAAGGCGATACCAGTGCCGCCGATCCCGAACACGAAAAGCAGCGGGATGATCGCTCTCCGTCGCCCGATCCGGTCGGCGATAAGCCCGACGAACGGTGTCAAAAACACCCCCGGAAGCGTGTAGACGGTGATGACGAGGCCGATGCGCGAGTCCGCCACCCCGAAGACGGCGCGCAGCGCGGGCAGTATCGGGCTGATGAGTGAGACGCCCATGATGCCGATAAGTGAGCTCGCGAGAATCAGGTACAGCGCCGTGGACCCCCACGGGACAGTACTACCCTCCGGGCCGTCGGTGTACTCTGCCATCGAGCGTACACGTCCGGTTGTGTGCCATTTATAAAAGAGGGCGGATTCGTCGGCCGGCGAATCCCCGGCCACGAACGAGCGTTCGAACGCTTCCGGAGAGACGTTTATATACACCGACACCGGAGTATAGGTATGTATCGCGCCCGCGATCACGTCGAGAACGAGCGGTGGCTAGCCGACATCGACGACGCCGCCGAGCGCCTCGGGCTGAGCGGGGAGGCGAAGTCGCGGGCGACGGACCTGTTTCTTTCGACGGTGTCGGGGTCGGACCGCTCGAAACAGGCGACGGTGGCGGCTAGCCTCTACGCCGGCTCGCTCGTCGCCGGCGAGCGCCGCTCCCAGGCGGCGGTCGCAGACGCCGTCGGCGTTTCGCGGCTGAGCGTCCAGAGCCGCTGGAAGGGGTTGCTGGAGGCAGCGGGACTCGAACCCCCACAGTGGTAGCGGGGAGTCCCCGAAAAGGTGCGCCGTATTTCCGGGAGCCGCCGGTTTCGCCCTGGGCCGAAACTCAATGGAAAAGGCTTATGCGCGTTTTGACAGTGTGTTCGGGCAATGAGTCAGCGGTTCGAAGCGCTTGAAGAGCGACTCGCGGAGTACGAGTCGCAAATCGATACTGTATATCGTCTGTATCACATCCCCGTTCTCGCGGCCCTCATGGCGTTCATGCTGTGGGTCCGAGTGCGCAACTACACGAACCACATCGGTCCGAACGGCGAGCCGCTCTACACCGGCAACGACGGCTTCTATCACTACCGGTCGGTAAACTACGTGATCGAGAACTTCCCGTACACGATGCCGTTCGATCCCTGGACCGGATTCGACACCGGGAGGCGGGCCGGGCAATTCGGGACGATCTTCGATCAGGCGATCGCGACAGTCGCGCTCGTTCTCGGCGGCGGATCGCCTTCCCAAGAAACGGTCGTCACGGTCACGCTGTTCGCCGCGCCGGTGATCGCGATGCTGTGTGCGATCCCGATGTACTACGTGGGCAAGCGGCTTGGCGGCCGTTTCGGCGGTATTGTCGCTGTAGTCCTGCTCGCGTTGACGCCTGGATCGTTCCTCACGCGGAGCGTCGCGGGGTCGTTCGACCACCAGATTGCTGAGGTGTTCTTTTCTCTCGTCGTTCTCGCGGTCGGGATGAAATATCTCGCCGTCGCCCAACGCGAGGCCCCGATCTACGAGTTTATCCGGACGCGCGAGTTCGAGTTGCTGAAAAGGCCGGTCGCGTGGGGGCTCGCCCTCGGCGTCGTGCTCACGCTGGCCGTGCTCAACTGGCCGCCGGCGATCTTCCTGTTCGGGCTGTTCGGGCTATTCCTGTTTTTCGCCCTCTCGCTCGAGTTCCTCCGGGGGCACAGCCCGGACCACATTGCGATCCCCACGGTCGTCGCGATGGTGACGGCGGCTGTCCTGATCACGCCCTTCCTGCAGACGACCGGACTTCAGCCGACCGATTACTCCATCGCGCATCCGCTGCTCGCGCTGGCCGTCGCTGCCGGAACGATCTTCATGGCCGGGGCAGCCCGGCTGTGGGAGCAACAGGAGCTCCCCCGAGCGGCGTACCCGTTCGGCGTTGCCGGCGCCGGCCTCGTCGGCGTCGGCGTCCTCGCCGTCGTCTCGCCGGATACGGTTGGAT
>NZ_JBKEGK010000076.1:0-10905 GCF_046710025.1 Natronomonas sp.
CCCCGGGTTCGGCCAGGTGGGGGCGTTCGGGAGGTATCTGTTTTTCCGACCCTCGAAACTACCGTGGTGCTTTTGATGTGGATCGGGTGCCGCAAGATCATCCCTGTTCTGGCGGTGGTCGTTTCGCCGGCTAACCGAAACCAACCACGAACGTAGCGGTAACGAGGAATAACGAACGACGGTATAGATCTATATTCCCCACCCGATGTATCCTGATGGTATCTAATGGTATTCTCCGACACTCTTATGTACTCCGAGGACGTTGTTACAGTTACGATGAGCGAATACAGCACCCCGATGTCAGTCGCGTTCGACTTCCAGCGCAGCGCCGTCGAAAGCACCCACGAAGCGATCGAGAGCAGCGTCGAGGCACAAAAGCAGGTCAACGACGCCATGGTCGACGGCTTCGGTCCCGCCCGCGACGCCTCCGAGCGCAGCACCGATCTCGTCCGTTCGGGCATCGACTCGTACTTCGACGCCGTCGACTCGGTCATGCCCGCCGGCAGCGGTGTCGACGAGGTACACGAGATGATGCACGACCAACTCGACATGCTCGAGGAGAGCCAACACGAGGCCATCGACCAACTTGAGAACAGCCTCAACGAGGGCACCGAGTCGGCCGAGGAGATGCTCGACGAGTTCCTCGCGGCACTCGGCGACCAGATCGAGAGCCTGCTTGAGGCCCACGAGGACTTCGAAGGCCAGACGCTCGACGCCCTCGAGGAACTCGAGGAGACCGTCGAGGAGATGCAGTCCGAGGTTGAGGCCCGCGGCGAGGAGATGCAGGAGCAACTCGAGTCCCAGGCCGAGGCGATCCAAGAGCAACTCGAAGACGTGACCGAGAACGTCCAAGAAGCCGCGACCGAGACCGCCGACCTGTCGGCCTAACCGCTTCGGACACACTCGCACTTTTTTTGCCGCCACGATCCGTACCGACGGGTACACAAACGGCCGCCCCCCACGGCCGGTATGAGCGAACTCACCGTCGAGGCGGTCGACTCACTCGAGGCGACGGATCTCCCCGCCGGCGTCGACGCCCCGGAGTACGTCCTCTACGGCGGAAAGGGCGGCGTCGGCAAGACGACCTGTGCGGCCGCGACGGCGCTCTCGAGCGCTCGTGGCGACACGCCCACGCTCGTTGTCTCGACCGACCCGGCACACTCGCTGTCCGATACGCTTGACACGAAAATCCCCGCCGAACCGACGCGGATCCGCGACGACGTGCCGCTTTTCGCCGTCGAGATCGACCCGGAGGCAGCCGAGGGACCGTTCGCCCCCGGAGGCGAGGGAGCCGAGGCGGGCCCGTGGGGCGACGACGGCGCAAACGACGGCCCGCTCGGCGGCCTCGGCGAACTGCTCGGCGAGGGCGGCCACCCTCTCGGCGGCAGCGCGATGCCCGGGGCCGACGAGGCCGCCGCGATGCAGTTGCTCATCGAGTATCTCGACGACCCCCGCTTCGGGCGCGTCGTCGTAGACACCGCACCCACAGGCCACACCCTCCGGCTGCTCGAACTCCCGGAGGTAATGGACTCGATGGTCGGCCGGTTGCTCTCGATGCGGGAATCGATCTCGGGGATGGTCGGGAGCCTGGGCGGCCTTTTCGGCGATGACGACACGACCGAGGCGGACGCGGCGAGTCTCAACGAGCTCTCCTCGCGGATCGAGCGCCTTCGAGCCGCCCTTCAGGACCCCACCAGGACGGACTTTCGCGTCGTGATGATCCCCGAGGAGATGAGTGTGACCGAGAGCGAACGGCTTGTCGACCGGCTGGAAGGGTTCGACATTCCCGTCCGGACGGTCGTTGTCAACCGGGTCAGCGAGGACCTCGCATCCGTTGCGGACCTCGACGCCGACTGGTTCGTCGCCCCTGACACCGAGCACTGCGAGTTCTGCCGGCGGCGGTGGGAGGTCCAGCGGGAGGCCCTCTCGCGGGCCCAGGAACTGTTCCGCGGTCGGGAGGTCAAACGCGTGCCGCTATTCGCGGAGTCGGTCCAAGGCGAGGCGATGCTCGCGGTTGTCGGGCACTGTCTCGACTAAGGGGTGAAGCGAAACCGGTTACTCGGGGATCACGAGTACCCGAAGATCGTTGACGTTCGTGCCGGTCGCTCCCGTCCGTAGGAGGCCCTCCCGCGATTCGAGGAAGCTGTAACTGTCGTTGTTCGAAAGCGCCGCGCGTGCGGCCTCCGGGTCCTCGACCGTTCGGGCGTCGACGAGCGCGCCCGCGGCGTCGGTGCTGCCGTCGCCGCCATCGGTGTCGACGGCACCAAGCACGGCACCGTCGGGAATAGCCATCGCGGCCGCGAGCGCGAACTCACCGTTCGGGCCGCCGATCCCGTCGCCGGTCACGTGAACGGTGGTCTCCCCGCCGGAGAGGATCACTGCGGGCGGTTCGACCGGATCACCGTTTCCGGCGGCCTCGGCGGCGATTGCGGCGTGAAGCCGGCCGGCCGCCGTCGCCTCGCCCTCGATCCGCGTCGAGAGGATACACGTCCGATAGCCCTGCGTCGACGCAAGTTCGGCCGCCGCGTCGACAGCGTCCCGGCCTGAGGCGACGATGTGCGTGTCGACGTCGACATCAGCCGGCCCTTCGGGCGTGGTTTCCCGAAGGAAAGACTCGATACTCGGGACGGCGACATCGTACCGGCCAAGCACCTCGAGGGCAGCATCGGGGTCCGTCCCGGTCGGGACCGTCGGTCCGCTGGCGATGACCGACGGCTTCCCGCCGACGACATCGCTGACGAGGACCCCGATCACCGTCGCCGGGGTCGCCGCGGCCGCGAGGCCGCCACCCTTGATAGACGAGCAGGCCCGTCGGACCGTGTTGATCTCGTCGACCGAGGCGCCGCCGTCGAGGAGGCCGTCAGTGACCGCCTGTAGATCGGCGACCGATAAGCCCGCTGCGGGCGCACACAGCAGCGCGCTGCCGCCGCCGGCGATCACCCCGATGACGAGGTCGCGTTCGCCGGCGGCTGCGGCGCGGTTGAGGACCGCCCGTGCGCCCGCGACGCTGCCGTCACCGGGCGTCGGGTGTTCGCCCTCGAGTACGTCGACCCGACCGGGATCGACGGTCCGTTCGTCCGTGACTACGACGCCGCCCGAGAGCCGGTCGCCGAGCAACGACTCGAACGCCGCTGCGAGGTCGGCGGCGGCTTTGCCCCCGCCGACGAGCAAGATCGAGTCGTGCGCCGTGAGGTCGTACTGGGCGTTCCCGACGGTCAGCGTCCCCTCGCTTTCGTCAACCGAACAGTGGCGAGCCACCGCCCGTCGTGGGTGTGCGGCGTCGATACCCGCCTCGAGACACTCGAGTGCGAGTTCGTGCGCCGGCGAGTCGGCTCGCGTCCCGGAGCGGTCGAACATCTCAGGACCCCAAGCGCCGGATCACGCCGAACAGTCCATCGGCGACCGGATCGGGGAGGTATCTCGCGTAAGCGAGCAACTGCGCGGCGCGACCGACGACGTACCGCGGCTCCGGGTCGGTCGAGACCGCCGCCTCGACGATCGCCTCGGCGACCTCGGCGGGGTGGACGGCGATCGGGCTGTCGCCGCCGAGTAGGGTCGCGTCCTCCTGAAAGGCGTAGAGGTCCTCGTAGGCGTCGGTTCGATCAAGCCGACTCAGTTCATCGTCGACCCGGTCGCGAAACGCGGTCGTGACGGGGCCCGGCTGGACGACGCTGACGTCGATCCCGAACAGCTCGAGTTCCCGCCGCAACGAGTCGCTGTACCCTTCGATGGCGTGCTTCGACGCCGAGTACGCCCCCATGCCCGGCGCGGCGACCCGGCCGGCGAGCGAGGAGACGTTGACAATCGTGCCGCCCTCCCGCTCGCGCATGTGTGGAAGCGCCGCCCGGACGAGCCGGTGGGGACCAAAGACGTTTACATCGAACTGCTTTTCGAACAGGTCGTCGTCGATGTCCTCAAGCGGGCCGTGTTGGCCGTAGCCGGCGTTGTTGACGAGAGCGTCGATGCGGCCCTCCTCGTCGATGACCCGACCGACAACCCGGCGAACGTCTGCGTCGTTGCGGACGTCGATGGTGCCGATGTCGCAGCCGGCCTCCCCGAGCGTCTCGATGTCGGCGGGGTTTCGCGCGGTGGCGTAGACCCGCCACTCCTCGTCCAAGAACGCGTACGCGGCGGCCCGGCCGATGCCGGACGAACAGCCCGTGATCAGTACCGTCCGATTGCTCATACGGATCGCTCGGGGGGACGGTAGTTATGCGTTGATGTGTCGAGGCTCCTCACCGGTGGGCTTTCAGTTCGTCGGCGTACGCGTCGGCCAGTCGCGTCGGCCGGGGGAGTTTGTACTCGCCGCCGCAGGCGGCCACGCAGTCGGTTGCCGTCCCGGCGGCGAGGCGGTGTCCCGACGAGACGTAGAGGGGATTGATCTTCGTCGAGTTGGGGTACTGTCGGCTCTGGTAGGCGTGTCCGACGACGGTCCCGTCGGGTGCGCTCATCGACCCGTCGGCCTCGATCGGGACGCGTTCGCCCGCTCGCAGGGCGTCCGTCGCCCGCTTGGGCTGGCCACAGAGGAGGTTCTTCGCGACGCCGACCGCAGGGACGTCGAAGCAGACGCCGACGTGGGTCGCGATCCCGGCCTCGCGGTAGTGGATCCGGCCGCTGCCGTCGAGGACGAGCAGGTCCGGCTCGGCATCGAGGGACTCAAGCGCCGCGACGATCGGTTCGCCCTCGCGGAAGGCGAGCAGCCCCGGTACGTACGGCATCGACAGCGGTGTGACGGCGCTTTCGCGGGCGATCACTTCTCCGCCGCGGAGGACGACGACGGCAGAGACCGCCCGCTCATCGAGAAACGCCTGGTCGACCCCGGCGACGACGGCGTCGCCGGAGCGGACGTCTGCAGGCGTGACCCCGGCGGCGTCCTCGAACGTCGCCTCGGTTGCGATCTCGGCCTGGAGCTGTTTCATCGCCTCGCGGGAGTCGGGGCGTGTCGGCCGGAACCGCTCGGCGACAAGTTCCATCTACGGGAACCGTCCCGGGCCACCGGGACCGCCCGGTCCCCGCCCCGGCCCGAGGTTCAGCTGTTTCGGCCCGCGACCGATCCGGTCTTTGATCCGGTTGCCGTACCACAGCCCGATCACGAGGCCCACGAGGTGGGCAAAGTGGGCGACACCGTCGAGAATGCCTCCGTTGGCGACAAACGCGAAGATCGAGAAGGCCGCAAAAAGCACCGTCAGCGTCCGGATCGACATCGGGACGATGAAGAAAAGCAGAACCTTCAGATCCGGGGAGGTGACCGCCAAGACGCCCATGATCGCCATCAGCGCGCCGGAGGCACCCAGGACCGCCACCGCCTCGCCGGTCACCAGGCCGACGCCGACCTGTCCGAGACCGGCGAGGATGCCGCTAACGAGAAAGAGAGCGGCGAACTTCCGCGAACCGACCTGCCGTTCGACGATCGGCCCGAAGAAGTACAGCGCAATGGCGTTGAAAAGCAGGTGGCTCGGCCCGCCGTGCGAAAAGACCGAGATGAGCCACGTCCAGACGTACTCAGGGTGGACTGTGGTGAGGGTAAAAATCTGCCCCCACGCGGTGGTGCCGGGGTTGACGCCCGGTGGCGGCAGGCGAATCCCCACAATCGGCGCGAGGACGTACTGGAGGCCAAAAACGATGACGGCGATCGCGAGGAAGAGATACGAGAGATTGTTGCGGAAGTAGCTGAGCGGGCCGCCGGGGCCGGTGTTGAGCCCGAATCGACCGAGGAGACCGCCCGAGCCGGCGCCGCCTTGACCGATGCGTCCGCCTCTTCCTCCCTGACCGCCGCCTTCGACCGAGTCGTCGAAGCCGCTGTCGAAGACGCCGTCTGGATCGTTCCAGCTTTCGAGGCCGGGGCAGTTGTGATTCTCCGGGAGCCGGTGTTCGCTGCAGTAGGTCCCGCCGCAGTGCCGGCAGTTGTACGGCATGTTCTCGTCACTGCCACAGGCGTCACACGTCGCCATTATTGTTCAGATGCCCCCGCCGGGCAAAATCGTTTGGATGCGTTTGGGCCATCTGGGATCTGTGGAGCGGGCCTTGGCTATCGGGCGTTCGAGCGACCTCCCCTGTGGGTCGGCTTCGGCTACTGGGCGTCGTCAACAGTGTTTCGCACACGCGGCAGAAGCTCCTCGGCCCCCAGCGCGACGACTCCGGCGTACAGCGCGATGGCGCCCATGATCGCGAGCCAGATCGCGAATTTCTGGTTGCCGGCGGCGAGGTAGTCGGCGCTCGTCAGTTCGGCGAACACGCCAGCGACGGTGAACCCGGTCGCCGCGACCGCGTAGGCGGCGAGTTCGAGGACCGACGCTAGAATCTCTTTCATATCCCCGGTAGTGTCATCGACGTATAAAAGGCTGCCGGGAACGCTACGAGCCGATTTCGACGACCACGTCCGACTGCAGCCACATCTCCGGGTCCTCCCGGTCGTAGATTACGACCTCGCCGTTGTCGAGAGAGAGGTGAGCGTACCGTTCAGAATCGAGCGCCGTCTCCGGTGGATCGATCGATTGGCGGGTCGGTTCGTCCGTGTCCGCGGGTGCGTTACTCATTGACATGTATCTCGAGACGGTGTAGCGGTATAAGCGTTCGGCTGAGGGTCCGCTAGGTATATATACTCTACTAGCACGGCTAGAGTCGAAACCCTGGAGCCCGAGGCTCCCGGAACGGAAGTCAATGACAACGTTTCCCGACCCGGAGAATCGACGCGAACTCGCCGCGGACTGCCGCCGGTGTCCAGCCCTCGCCGATGCTCGGACGCGGATCTCGTGGGGCGTCGGGGCGGACGACGCGACGCTCGCCGTCATCGGAGAAGCGCCGGGCGCGGGCAACCCTGACGCCGACCGCTGGCGGGGCGGCAACCACACCGGAATGGCCTACACCTCTCGTCACAGCGGCCGACGGATTCGGGGGCTCTTCGAGTCGTTGGGCTACACTCCCGACGAGCTGTACTTCACGAACGCGGTCAAGTGCTTCCCGAGCGACGGGTCGGGGTCGAACCGTGAACCAACCGCCGAGGAGCGGTCGAACTGCCGACCGTACCTCCGCTCGGAACTCGACGCGGTCGATCCGACTGGAGTCGTCCCAACCGGCCGCCACGCGACGGCGTCGCTGCTCTCGGTGGTCGATCGTTCACTCGATGGGTTCCTCGACGCCGTGTTGACGCCGATCGAGACCGACCGGCTACCGCCGATCGTCCCCGTGTTACACCCCTCTTACCGGGACGTCTGGGCGGCCCGGCTCGGGTACGACGCCGAGGGATACGAACAGGCGGTCGGCGCGGCGCTTGAGGCGGTCGGCGCGGGTCCGACACGGGATCAAACTTCATAGGGACGCCGGCCGATCTTACGGACATGTCGGACCCGACCATCTTCGAACGGATCATCGACGGTGACATCCCCGGACACGTCGTCCACAAGACGGAGGCCGTCGCAGCATTTCTCGACGCGAACCCACTCACGCCGGGGCACACACTCGTCGTGCCAAGGGAGCCGTACACCAGACTCCGGGACGTTCCTCCGGACGTTTCGGCCGATATCTTCGGAGCCGTCCGGACGCTATCGCCCGCCATCGAGGACGCGGTCGACGCCGACGCCACCACAGTCGGCATCAACGACGGCACGGTGGCCGGGCAGGAGGTTCCCCATCTCCACGTTCACATTGTCCCCCGCTTCGAGGGCGACGGCGGCGGCTCTATCCACACGGCCGTCGGCTCGTTCGCCGATCTCGACGACGACGAGATCGCCGATATCGCCTCGGACATCGAAACACGACTCGGATGAGACCGCTCAGGGCCCCCAGTTGCGACCTCCAACACGGCCGGTGACCCGGACGGCACGTTTTTATTCGATGCCGGTGGCACCGAACATATGTCCGAAACGATCGCGTTCGTCGGCGCAGCCGGCGGCGTCGGGACGACGCGACTGACGCTCGAATGCGGGCGGTTGTTGGCCGCTGATGGGGTCGACACCACAGTCCTCGATGCCGCCTACGGCACACAGGGGCTCTCCGACCAGGTCGCTGGCCGGATCGCCCCCGACATGACGGCGCTGTGTCTGTCCGAGACGCCGCTTGAGGAGGGCCTGATCGATATCCCCGGCGAGCGGGCGGGGCGGCTTTCCGTTTGTCCTGCTCACGCGTCGTTCGAACGCCTCGCGCGGGCGAAGCGCCCCGACGCCGCCGAACGGTTCGGAGAGCGGATCGAGGCGGCGGCGCGACACGCCGACTGCGTGCTCGTCGACACCCCGCCGCTGGCGACGAACCCGGCCGTCGCCGCGGCCACCGCGGTCGAGACGGTCGCCGTCGTTTGTGACGGCGACCGGGCCGAATCAGCCGTACCCCGAACGGAGGATCGGCTGGCTGACATCGGGGTCGACGGCTCGACGACGCTGCTCACACGGACATCGTCACATCCGGACGCTGATGTGGCGGTCCCGGCGTTCGAGTCCGCGACGACGGCAACGACGCCCGACTCGCCCGCCCGCGACGCGCTCGCTGACGCGGTCGAGGTGCTAACTGGGATCCGGATTGAGCGGTCGGAGCCGTCGGGGCTTTTCGGGCGCGTTCCCTTTAGATGAGATCATCGAGGTCGCTCCTGGCGTCCGCGAGCGGGTCAGCTATCGACGTTGGAGTGACCTCAACGATGGCCGCGTCGGCGCCGTCGATCGGGTCGTGGGTGGCGACGTACGCGCCGAGGGCGAACTCCCGGTCGCCGAGGCCCGACAGCGTTCGGGCTTCTGTACGCGATATCTCGCCGGCGAGCCAGTCTTCTAACACCCGGTTCGCCGTCGGCGTCAACGGGTTAATCGGCTCGCCAAGCAGGTACAATACCTTTGCCGCCGTCGTCCGTGGAACGCCAGCGACGGCGGCGGCACGCCCCACGCTCGCCCCCTGCGTGTAGGCGTCGACGACTGCCGCCGCACGCTCGGAGCAGCAGGGAAGCCGCGGTTCGAACTCGGCCAACCGTTCGGCGAGTGGGGCGTCGGTCCCGTCGGTCTCGGCAACGCCGCGGTCCCGCTGCTCTGTCGTCACCGCAAGCCCCGCGGCGATCTCCGACAGCGTCATACATACTGTTAGTATGTGCCTGGTTAATAAACGTACGGCCGCCGAGTGGACCGGCGTGATCGGATCCGGTTGACACCGTGGGTCGGGGTCGCCGTCGGGCGGCAGACGCAAAATACTGGATCGGTTGGGAGTCGACATCCGAAAGAGAGTTTGGACGGCGCCGATCCGGCCGCGGTCGACAGGGTATTTGACCTTCCGGACGTACATTCGAATATGTCAATTCGCTCGCGGACTCCGGATCCCCTCCTCGCGGTCGGCGTGGCGCTCGGGCTTGCGGCGATCGCCTACGGCGGCGGAAACGTCGCCGCCTACGCCGTCGCCACCGGGTTGGGGTTTCTCGGCATCGATCCCACGCCCAGACAGGGGTTCGTCCTCTCGGTGGTCACGCTCCAGTTGGTCTTTTTCACCGGCGTCTCGCTTCTGTACCTCCGCTATCGCGGGCTGACGCCGGCCGATATCGGTGTCCGCACGCCGACGCTTGAAGGGTGGATCGTCCTCGGTGTCGGCTTCGTCTCGATGATCATCCTCTGGCTCGTCGGCTCGATCGGCAGTTTCGTCGTCGGCCAGCGCCTCGGTATCGAGCGCGAGTCGCAGGCGATCTTTGAGGTCGCCCAACAGGACCCGCTCATTTTCCTCCTGTTGGGCGTCTTTTCGCTCCTGATCGTCGGCCCGACCGAGGAACTACTGTTCCGCGGGATCATCCAGACCCGCCTCCGGGAGACGTTCGGCGTCGCCGCCGGGATCACGCTCGCAACGGCGCTTTTCGCGGTTATTCACATCGCCGGGTTCGGCAGCATCGGCGCCGGCTTACTGGGCGTCTCGGTGCTTTTTTTCGTCGGCTTCGTGTTGGCGCTCTCCTACGAGTACACGGACAACCTCGTCGTGGTCGCGCTCATGCATGGCCTGTTCAACGCGACGCAGGCGGCGATGGGGTATCTCGGCGTCCGATACGGCGACCCCGAGGCTACGGCGGCCGCGATCGGGCTGTTCATTTTATAAGTAGCCCCCGTCCGATACGGTCTGTTGCCTCCAATTTCGGTCTGTCTTCCCCAGTCTCGCTCCATCGCGCGTCAATAGCACCCTTGCAGGCCCACCTCGACCGCCTCAGGCTAGCGCCGATCCCGCACGAATGAGCGTTGCCTCCCCGAAGGCGGGGCCGACCAACTGAAGACCGACCGGTCCCTCGTCGGTTTCGCCCGCCGGGACCGAGATGGCCGGCAGGTTCGCCAGATTGACCGGGACGGTGTTCGCGTCAGCCAGGTACATCTGTAGGGGATCGTCGAGGCTCTCGCCGCGCTCGAACGGCGGGACGGGCATCGTCGGCGAGGCGAGGACGTCGACAGATTCGAACGCCTCGTCGAAGTCCTGTTTGACCCACGCGCGGGCGTCCTGAGCCTTTTTATAATACTTGTCGTGGTAGCCGGCCGAGAGGGCGTACGTGCCGAGCAGGACGCGGCGCTTGACCTCTTCTCCGAAGCCGATCTCCCTGGCGGCCGCGAACGACTCGTTCCAGTTGCCGTCGCCCTCCCCGGACTGCCCGTACCGTACGCCGTCGAAACGCGCGAGGTTCGAGGAGGCCTCCGACATCGCGATGACGTAGTACGCTTGCACCGCGGTCTCGACCGAGGGCAACGAGACCGCCTCTGTCGTCGCCCCTTTCGATTCGAGCGCGTCAATCGCGTCCTCGAAGACCGACCGGACGCCCTCGTCAGCGCCCTCCAGCAACTCGGTGGGGACCCCGACGGTGAGCCCCGAGATATCGCCGTCGGCGGCGGCGGCGTAGTCGGTATCCACCTCGGCCGGCGGTTCCCGCGTCGTTGCGTCGTTCGGGTCCTCCCCGGCGAGCACCTCGAGCAA
>NZ_JBKEGK010000077.1:0-10652 GCF_046710025.1 Natronomonas sp.
TCGCTTTCCGCACCGATAACGCGCGCGAGTGTAGTAGTATAATCAGACCGTCGGAACGACGCGCGTGGCGGGCCCCCACCCGGGCCGCGCTCCCGATAGGGCGGGATGGCTCAGTCGCTCCGCTGGCTTGTTGAATCCTGAACGCGGGCGCTGTCGTCGCCGTCGGAAGAGCGCAACGAAGCCGGAGCCCTCTGACCCGTCTCCCGGACCCGCCCGGCGTTGATGTCGGCGATTGCGTCCTCAACGGTGTACGTCGTATGCTCCGTGCTGTGCGGCGCGACGATTTCGATTTCTCCCCCGATGCGGACGGTTAGACATACGACGGGGAGTTCGAGGACCGTCTCGGTGGTATCGATCACCGGGACCGTCCGTTCCGTGCGCCGGAACGCCGGTTCGAGTGAGACGCCGTGCTCGCCGGCCCACTCTAGGAACCGGTTGTATCGCTCGACGACCGGTTCGCCGGCCCCCCCGTCGCTCAGGCGTACTTCGTCCGGCCATACGTCGACGGTGAGCGCGTCTATCGTCCCCGCCTTGTTGTGCTCGCGTAGTGCGCTGATGGTGTCGGCAATCAAACCGGCGAACATTGATCCCCGAAGATAGCAATCGACCGTCACGCGCTTGTGTGTGCTCATACTGATGATCCCCTCATCTAGCTAATGTACATGATAAATAGTGATAAATATGTCGCACGTTCCTACCCTGCACCCACTATCGCAGCCGCGTGTGGGTCGTTGCAGTCGCTTCCAAGCCAACGCTATATAAAAGTCGGCGCTCGACGACGCCCGTGTAATCGGTCAGTCGTCGGCCGAGGCCGGTTCCTCAACCGCCCCACCGGTCGGGTCGCGAATCCAGAGGTCGCCGAAGAGGTCGTCCTGTTGGAGTCTGACCTGCCCGCGGTTCGCCAGGAACAACAACCCGAGGAACGTGTTGACGACGCTACCACCGGCCGTCTGGACCTCCGCAAACAGCACTTCCTCGCGCCCCCGGTCGTAGTGGGTCCGGAGCTGTCGATAGACGTCGGCGATGATGTCCTCCATGTGCTCGTCGTGGGTCTTGCCTGTCACCTCCTCGGCTGTCGGCTCGTCGTCCATCCGGAAGTCGTCGCCCGCGTGGTAATCGAGCGTGCGCGTCCCGCGGCTGTACCCCGACGGCGACCCCGACGTATCGTAGGTCCTGGATTCTTTCCACCAGGTATCGCGCTCGTGCTCGCGGAGGTCCCGAACCAACTCGTCGAGCGTCTCCGGCATCCCTCGGGCGCGCTTGCGCTCGATCCGCCGATCCATCTCGCGTTCGAGTTGGTCGAAGGGGTCCGCCTCGAACGCCTCCGGCGGCTCCTCGCCCGGCGGCCGCTCCCACGGCTCTGGTTCGAGCTCGGCCGCCTCCTCGGGCTCGTCGTCGATCCACATCGCGTCGCTCTTCATCCGCAACAGCACCGACGCATAAAACAGCGCCCGCCCCCCGGTTCGGAGGTCCGAGCCATCGAGCCGGTCGAGGAACTTATCGGTTACCGTCACCACGTCGATATCCCAGGGGTCGATCTCGCCGTCCTCCGCAAGTTGGACCAGTAATTCGACGGGCTCAACCTCCTCTTCGGACGCCTCGTTCGGATCGGAGACGTCGAACTCGGAGAGGACGCCATCGCCGCCGCCGTCGCCCCCGCTTTCACCACCCGGCGGCGATTCGGCCCCGTGGCCCGCGATATTCAGCGGGATCTCGTCCGCCGTGCCACCGTCGGCCTGAAGCGACTTGCTACCCTCTCCGCTCGATTTCTCCGGGGACTCGCTGCGCTCGTCCTCGCCTGCCTTACGGGTCGCGTTGCTCCCCGTTCGGCTTCTCTGAGGCTCCCCCTGCGGTCGATCCTCGCTGCTCGCGTGTCGTTGCTCCGCTCCTCCCGCTCGCGGTTCCGAGGACTCGCTGCGCTCGTCCTCGCTAGTCATCTGCCGGCACCTCCATGCTCGACAGATCGATTCCCGTCACCGCCGAGACGTTGTTCTCCTGCATCGTCACGCCGATCGCTCGCTCGGACCGCTCCAACAGCGCCGCCCGATGAGAGACGACGACGAACTGGGCCTCACCGGCCAACTCCTCGACCATCTCGCCGACCATCTCCGCGTTGGCCGCATCCAGGAAGGCGTCGATCTCGTCGAGCGCGTAGAAGGGGGCCGGGTTGTACCGCTGAATCGCGAAAATAAAGGCTAACGCTGTCAGGGACTTCTCCCCGCCGGACATCGCGTCGAGGCGCTGGACCGGCTTGTCGCCCGGCTGTGCTTTCATCGTCAACCCCCCCTCGAAGGGGTCCTCGGGGTCATCTAGAACGAGTTCGCCGCTGCCGCTGGAGAGCCGCGCAAAGATGTCCCGAAACTCTTCGTTGATTCCCTCGTAAGCGTCCATGAACGTCTCGCGCTTGCGGGACTCGTACCCCTCGATCCGCTCTCTGATCCCGTCGGCCTCCTCGACCAGCGTCCCCCGCTTTTGTTCGAGCTCGTTGAGTTCGGCCTCGACCTCGTCGTACTCCTCGATGGCGAGCATGTTGACCGGTTCAAGCGCGTTCATCTCGCCCTCGAGCCGCGAAATCTCGGCTGTCACCGCGTCGTGATCCGGGATCGCCTCCGGGTCGTACTCGCCGACCTGCGATTCGAGTTCCTCGACCTCCCACTCGAGGCGCGACTCGGTGTCGCCTAAGTCATCAAGCCGTGATTCGACACGTGAGACGGCCTCCCGTTTCTCGTCGCGGGCCGATTTCGCGTCCGCGAGTTCGTTCTTTAATTCCTCGCGGTCGGACTTGAGATCGGCCAGTTCCTCCTCCAGATCGGCGACCGCCTCCTCCTTGGCTTCGAGCCTCCCGCGCTCGGCCTCCAAGTCGTCCTCGAGTTCGATGACGCGTGCTTCGGCCTCGGCCTTCCCGTTTTGGGCCGCCTCGATGTCATCGTGAAGGTCCTCGATCGCCTCCTCAGCGTACTGTTTCTCCAGTTCGAGTTCGTTGAGTTCGCCGTCGAGTTCGCTCATCCGCTCTTCGAGCCCCGCGATCTCCTCGCGGATCGCCTCGGCGCGCTCGGTCAACTCCGGGATTTCCGAGTCGGCGATCTCGGCCTCAAGTTCCTCGATATCGGCCTCGGTGTGCCGGATCTCGGCGTCCACCCCATCGATATCGGCCTCAATCTCATCCATCCGGTCGGCGACCGACTCGCGCTCGGACTCGATCTCCTCGAGTTCCGTCTTCAACGCCTCGATTCGCTCCTCCGTCGCCTCGCGTTTCTCGTCGATCGACTCGATGTCGGACTCGACGTCGCGGACCTGCTCGGCCGCGTCGGTCTGGCGATCGCGGGCATCCTCCAGCCGCGATTCGACGTCCCGGAACTCCTCTCGGACGGACTGCTTTCGATCCTCCAGTTCCGTGATTTGTTCTGCGACCCGCTGGAGTTGTCCCTTTCCGCTCTTCGTGAAGGAGTACCGCGATCCGGAACTCGACCCGCCGGTCATCGCGCCCGACTTCTCGACGAGGTCGCCCTCAAGGGTAACGAGCCGGAAATCGCCCATCAGGTCGCGTGCGGTCGCCATGTCTTCGACGACCAGGGTGTCGCCGACGACGTATGAGAACACGTCGGCGTACGTCCGGTCGAAGTCGATCAGGTTGTAGGCGAAATCGACCACGCCCGGCAGGTCGGGAACCGAGGGCAGCGACCGGCCGTGCATCTCCGTCATCGGGAGGAACGTTGCCCGGCCGGCGTTTCTCGATTTGAGGTGCTCGATACAGCGCTGGCCGACGCCGTCGTCGTCGACGACGACGTTCGCGAGGCGGCCACCCGCGGCCGTCTCACACGCCGTGGCGTACTCCGGGGTCACCCCCCCCAACTGGCCAACTGTCCCGTGAACGCCCTCCATGTCGGCGTTCAACACCGTCGTCACCGCCCGACCGTAAGAGGTGTCTCCGCTCTCGCCCGCCCGCGCCTCAAGTTCGGCGTACTCGCCCTGTTTTGCCGATATCTCGTCCTCAATCGACTCGAGATCTTCCTGTAACGCCCGCCGCTCGGCCTTTAGATCCTCGACGACCTCAGTGATCGTCCCGCGGTTCTTTCTCGCCTTTTCGAGTTCGTTTTCGAGATCCGATCGCTCGGCCTTGAGTTCGGGAAGCTTGGTTTCCGCGGCCTCGATCTTCTCTTCGGCCTCTCGTTCCTCGTTTGTCCGTCGCCTGGACTCGTCGAGCAGCCGGTCTTGCTTCCGCTGGAGTTCGTTGCGCTCGTCCTTCAGCTCTTGGAGCGCCTCGCGGCGCTCCTCCAGTTCGTTTCGGACGGACTCGTACTCCGAATCGACCGCCTCGATCTCGGCCTCGACCGACTCGAGATCGGCTTCTTTCTCTTGGACGTCGGCTTTCAGCGATGACTTCTCGACCTTTTTGTTCCGGATGTCCGCCTCGAGTTCCTCGACGGTCTCGCTCTTGCGGTCGATCGCGACAAACGCCTGTCTGCGTTCGTCTTCGGCCGCCTCGATGCGTTCGTTTTCCGCCTCGATCCGGTCTTCGAGCCGCGAAATCTCGCCCTTGACCTCCTCGATCTCGCGTTTGATTTCGAGCTGTTCGTCTTCGCCCTTTCGTTCGATCTCGGCGTTGAGATCGGCGAGGTCCTCCTCGAGCCGCGTGAGACGCCCCTGCCGCTTGTCGAGTTCGCGCTGAAGTTCCTTGAGTTCGGCCGTCCGCTCCTCGATTGACGCGCGCACGTCTTCGAGTTCCTCGCGTTTGTCTTCGAGTTCCGCGGCCTTGAGATACCCCTCGTACTCCTCCTTCTCGGATTTGAGTTTCTTGTACTCGAGCGCCGTCTCGCGTTCGTTCGCGAGACGATCGAGGCGCTCTTGTTTCTCTTCGATGCGAAGTTCGGCCTCGTCCACGCGCTCTTGAACGGTCTCGAGCTCGCCGAAGGCGTCCTTCTTTTTCGCGTCGAACTGGGCGACACCGGCGATCTCGTCGATAATCTCGCGGCGCGCCCCGGCGGTCATGGTGATGATCTCGGTCACGTCGCCCTGCATCACGACGTTGTACCCCTCCGGCGTCACCCCCGCCTGTGCAAGCAGATCGCGGATGTCGGAGAGGTTGACCGACCGTTCATTGAGATAATAATACGAGTAGTAGGTGTCCTCGTCGGTCTGTTTGACCCGCCGTCGGACAGAGATCTCACCGACGTCGCCGACTTTCTCTGACCCGGCCGCCGAAACGACCTGTTCTCGCGACAGCGTCCCGTCGGCGTTGTCAAGGAGTACCTCGACGCTCGCCTCGCGTTCCCCGGCGAACCCGTCGTCCTCGTCGTCATGGCCGGGGTTGTAGATCAGATCAGTCAGCTTCTCCGCCCGGATACCCGACGTGCGGGCAAGCCCGAGCGCGAACAGCACCGAGTCGATGATGTTGGATTTCCCCGAGCCGTTCGGGCCACTAATAGTGGTGAAATCCTCGTATAACGGGATTCGGGTCTTGCGGCCGAAGCTCTTGAAGTTGTCGAGGACGAGCGCTTTGATATGCATTGAGGTGTGTCGTCCGGCTCAGGCCACGATGATGTCGTCACCCGTCGAATCCGCCGTCTCGTCGTCCGCGTCGTCCCCATCGGTAGTTTCCGCTCTCTCGGCGGAGTCAGCGCCCTCGGGCCCCTCGTCGTCGGCCTCGGAGCGCTCGTTGCCCCGGTTCCGGGACGTCCGCGAGAGTCGGCTCTCGAGGGCGTCGGGTTCGATCCCCGTCTCGTCCTCGATAGCGCCCAATCGCTCCTTCGTCTCGACGAGTTCGTCAGTCAGCCCTTCGATCGTCGCTTCGAGTTCGCGCACTTTCGCCTCGAGTTCGTCGACTCGGTTCCCGGACATACATCCGTTTCATTCCCCCGCACGTATAAATCTGCGTCAGACATTACCACCGGGACGACCGGCCCGCCCTCCCCGAGTCGATCCGGCGGGCTTCACCCCCCGTAGTCGTCGTACGTCGGCCGTCCCTCGCTCGGCGGGAACCCCTCGAGTGGGACCTGCGTTTGCTCGCCGGAGGTCATATCCTTGATGGTCACGCAGTCTTCTGCGAGGTCCTGCTCGCCGACTACGACGACCGTCTCCGCGCCGATCCCGTCGGCGTAGGAGAGCTGATCGCCGAACCCCCTGTCGTTGAGATCGCCCTCGACGACGTGGCCGAGTTCGCGGAGGTCGCGGGCGATTTCTGCGGCGACGTCCCGGGTGTCCCCAACTGTCAGGACGTAATAGTCGGTTTCGGTCGCTTCCTCGGGGGAGACCCCCGCCCGCTGGCACAGAAGCGAGAGCGTCTCGTGACCGATCCCGACGCCGACGGCGGGTGTCGGCTGGCCCCCGAACCCCTCGATCAGGTCGTCGTAACGCCCGCCACCGAAGACCGACCGCGAAACCTCCCCGGCGGTGTCGAAGCACTCGAAGACGACGCCGGTATAGTAATCGAGCCCGCGAGCGGTTTCTAAGGAGATTGTACAGTGGTCTCGGACGCCGAAATCGGCCGCCGCCTCCAGTACGGCTCGCAGGTTCTCGACCGCCGCTTCCACGCGGTCGGTCCCCGCGAATGTGACGAGGTCATCGAGGTCGTCTGTCCCGAGCACCTTGTCGAACCGTTCGGCCTCGCCCCGCGTCAGCCCCGCCTCAACGAGCAGTTCGTGGTACTCCTCGCGGTCGATCTTCTCTTGTTTGTCGACCGCTCGGATCGCGTCGGCCGTCTCGACGTCGCTGTCAAGCGACTCGAGCAGGCCGCCGAGGATATCTCGATGTGAGACCCGGAACTCAAAGTCCTCGGCTGAGAGCCCGAGATCACCCAGCGTGTCGGCGGCGACGGCGAGGATTTCGGCGTCAGCCTCGGGGCGTTCGGAGCCGAAGATGTCGACGTTGGTCTGGTAGAACTCCCGGAACCGGCCCTGTTGGACCTGCTCGTAGCGCCAAAAAGCTCGGGTCGAGAACCACTTGATCGGCTTCGAGAGTTCGCCACCCGTCTCGACGACCATCCGCGCGACCGTCGGTGTCAACTCCGGCGTGAGCGAGACCGACCGACCGCCCTTGTCCTCGAAGGCGTACAGCTCCTCCGTGATCTCCTCGCCGGACTTATCGACGTACATTTGCGTGCGCTCGAGTGCCGGCGTCCCGATCTCTCGGAAGCCGTACCGCCGGATCCGCTCTTCGACCGTGTCGGTTAGCTCCCGTCGGGCGGACATCTCGCCGGGGTAGAACTCGCGGAACCCCTTCAGGCCGTCGTACATACCCGCGATTTCGGTGGCGGGGGCGTAAAAGGTGCGATACTCGCCGGTGGGACGCCCACCGCTCCCGGGATCGACCGGGTCGGCTCGCCGGGCCAACGACACGCGTGGTCGACTCCCCCACGCCGCCCGACCCGCTTTCGAGCCCCTTTTTACAGCCCGCCTCCCACACGGGAGTATGACTTCGCCCGTCGCACCGCCGCGGAGGTGGCGGCCGTGAGCCGACAGTACACCGAGATCACCGTCGTCGGCGAGGACGACACCGGGCTCATCGCCCGCGTCACGACGCTGCTCTTCGAGCGCGATATCAATATTGAGGACCTCGACCAGGCCGTCCGAGACCGGATCTTCCGGATGACGATGACCGTCGACACGAGCGGGATGAGCTGTACCCGCGGGGAGCTCCGCGAGGCGCTCTCGGAACTCGGCGACGACCTCGGCGTCGACATCCAAGTCCGGTTTCCTGCCGACCGCGAAACCCGAACCATCGCCGTCCTCGTCACCAAGGAGTCCCACTGTCTCGAGGCGCTGTTCGAGGCGTGGGCCGACGGGAAACTCGGGGCCGACATCAGCGTCATCATCGGCAATCATGACGACCTCGAACCGCTCGCCGAACACTACGGCGTCGACTTCCACGATATCGGCGATGAAAAGGGCACCCCGGACGAGGGGCGACTGCTCGAACTCCTCGACGAGTACGACACTGACCTCATCGTGTTGGCCCGCTACATGCGGATTCTGAGCCCGAACGTCGTCTTCCGGTACGAGGACCGAATCATCAACATCCACCCTTCGCTCCTGCCTTCGTTCCCCGGCGCGGAGCCGTACCGACAGGCCCGCGAGGAAGGTGTTCGCATCGCGGGCGTCACCGCCCACTACGTGACGACGGACCTCGACCAGGGACCGATCATCACCCAGCGGGCGTTCAACGCGCCGCCCAGCGCGTCCGTCGAGGAAATCGAGCGTCGAGGCCAACCCCTGGAGGCGGAGGCGCTTTTAGAGGCCGTCCGGCTCCATCTCGACACCGCCATTTCCGTCTACCACGGCCGGACGGAACTGCGCGACGACGCCGATCCCGATCGATACCGGTTCGGACTGCCCGACTCGGTCGACGACGCGCTCGCCGACCGCCCGGTTGACGGTCTCGGCGAGGCGATCTCCGGCATCGAAGAGTAAGCAGCGTCCTTTTTTATTCCACACGATCAACGCGAGCGTATGACTCACACCGCAGTTATCGCCGGCGTCGGCCCGGGGCTCGGTGAATCGCTCGCACGGCGGTTCGCCGCCGAGGGATGTCAGGTCGCGTTGTTCGCCCGCTCGGCGGCGTACCTCGAGGAACTCGCAGACGACCTCCCCGGCCCGGGTGAAGGGCTCGCGGTCCCGACCGACCTCACCGACGTCGAAGCCGTCAGGTCGGGGTTCGACGCCGTCCGCGAGGCGTTCGGCCCGGTCGACATCCTCGTCAATCACGCCAGTTCGCCCTCTTGGAGCGGCCTCATGGACACGAGCGTCGAGGCGTTCGAGCGCTCGTGGGCGGTCAACGGCCGCGGTGCGTTCGTCTGCTCGCAGGAGGCCGTCGACGACATGCTCGAAACCGGCGGCGGAACAGTGCTTTTCACCGGCGCGACCTCGGCGGTGCGGAGCCTCGGCGGGACCATCGGTTTCACCGCCGCGAAGTTCGCCGCCCGCGGGATGGCGATGGACATCGCTCAAGAGTTCGGTCCGGAGGGGATCCACGTCGCTCATATCGTTCTTGACGGCCAGATCGACACGCCCGACATCCGCGAGCGATTTCCCGACCGCGACGACGATACGTTCCTCGACCCCGATGAGTTGGCGGAGACGTACTGGCATCTCGTCGAGCAAAGCCACGTCGGTACGCAACCGTTCGAGGTGCACGTCACCAACGGACCGGAGAACTCGGAATTTATGTGACTCCCGCCCACCGCTTCGGGTGTGAGCGGACGTCACCGTGATAGAGAGACGAGCGCATACCTCCGCTTTTCACAGCGTGACGAGTGGCCCGACACCCAGCCGGAACCCAGGGGCGAACAGGCGAGAGATAAGCGGACACACCAGTAGCAATCCACGGACGTAGATTGGCGGATTCCCCACCACGGGCCCTTTTTATATAGCCCTGTGTAGCATCGGTTGCTACAGAATCAGTGAGAGACCAGCCACGAATCATAGGGGGCAGGAAACCAGCGGCGGTTCCCCCGGTATGGTGCCGGCTCCCTCTGCGTACGGGTTGAAACCGTAAAGCCGACGGCGAAGCCGAAATCCCATGGTGGGATTCCTCCGTGTTCACCCCGAGGAGGCGGTCAAACTGACGGCTGCTCAGTTATATATCCTGACCAGAGCTGACGAAGCCGTCTGAAAAACCGACAGCCGTCGGCTGGGAGAACGGTTTTACGCTCGCTCTACACAGGGACGATATGTTCGAGAAATCGACGTGGATCCGCCTCCCGCGGAGCGTCGTCGTCGGCCACGGCGTTCTGGATCGGGTCGTCGACGTCGTCGAGGAACTGTACCTCGACGGCCGGCCGCTGATCGTCACCACCCCGTCGCCGCGAGCGTTGGCGGCCGACCGGCTCCAGGCCGACTTCGAGGGGATCGGGATCGATCCCGCGATCACGACGGTCGAAAAGGCGACGTTCTCTACCGTCGAGGACGTGTTGGCGGCGGCCGACGCCGCGAACGCGGGCTATCTCGTCGGCCTCGGGGGCGGCAAACCGATCGATATCGCAAAGATGGCCGCCGACGAGCGCGGCTGTGGGCTCATCTCCGTCCCGACGGCGGCCAGCCACGACGGCATCGTCTCCGGGCGCGGGTCCGTTCCGGATGGCGATACCCGCCACTCTGTCGCCGCACACCCACCGCTGGCGGTTGTCGCCGACACGGAACTCATCGCGGCGGCCCCTTGGCGATTGACGACGGCGGGGTGTGCCGACATCATCTCGAACTACACTGCGGTTAAGGACTGGCAACTCGCTCACCGGTTGAAAAACGTCGAGTACAGCGAGTACGCGGGTGCGCTCTCGCAAATGACGGCCGAGATGCTGGTCGACCGTTCAGCCTCGATCAAGCGCGGGCTCGAAGAATCCGCGTGGGTCGTCGTGAAGGCGCTTGTCTCCTCGGGCGTCGCGATGTCGATCGCCGGCTCCTCGCGGCCAGCCTCGGGGGCCGAACATCTCATCTCTCATCAACTCGACCGGCTCTCGCCCGACGCGGCGCTACATGGCCACCAGGTCGGCGTCGCCTCGATCGTCACGGAGTATCTCCACAGCGGCGAGGGTGGCGAGTGGCGCCGCGTCAGGGACGCACTCGCCGGAATCGACGCGCCGACGACCGCCGACGGGCTCGGGATCGAGAACGAACAGTTCGTCCGGGCGATGACGAGCGCCCACGGGATACGGGACCGCT
>NZ_JBKEGK010000078.1:0-10647 GCF_046710025.1 Natronomonas sp.
ATAAAGCCTGGGGAAAGCGTCGGCCCAGTCGGCGAAGACAGGGCGCGCTGAACGGCCGACAAAGGCGGCAACGAGTGCGGCGGCGAGTTGGTAGGTGTCAGCCGACCCGAGCGAAGTCGCGTCGGCGAGCGAGCGGTAGTCGTCCTCGAAGAACCCGAGGAAGTGTTCGGGCCCGCCAAGACCAATCTCGACGAGGGCTTCAGCGACGAGAAAGTCGACGAACCCATCTGGGGAGCCCTCAAGACGGGGCTTGACGAGAACGATTGGTGGGTCTGTCTGCCTGGTCCACGCGACGCCGCCGTCGCCGGGCGCACCGACGGTGAAATCGTCGCCCGCGAGGCGGTGGAGGGTCTCGGGGGCGTCGTCGGGGATCCACGACTCATCGTAGTCGGCGGGGTCGACGGAGTCGGCGACGGCGAGGAGGCTCTCCGCCACGGCCGAGGGGAGCGTCTCGAAGTCTCGCTCGACATCGAGGACAAGCGTCTCAGGGGCGTGCTCATCACGGAGTTCGTCGAGTTCTCCGGAGAGCGACCGTTGTTCGAACATCAGGCGACGACGAGGCCGGTGAGCAATGCAAGCCCGACGACGACCGCGACGCCGATGGTACCGAGGACGATTTTTGTGGCCTGGTTCATACTAACAGTTTGATGGGGGATGATTTAACTTCTTCAATTTATTTCTGTTCTCAGCTGCTGAGTTCTGTTGTAGTTCTCGAAGGTGGGGCGGCAACCGGCCGAGAGGTGTAGAACGAGGGCGAACCGAGACTCAGTTGTCGAAACGGGCCTGCACGAACGGCTGTGCGTCCTCGACTTGGCCCACGCGGGAGTCGGAGAGCAGGACGGCCTCCGTCTCATCAAGAGGGACCGAGAGGTTGATTTCTTTTGTTCGGCCGTACCGGCCCTTCGAAACGACGACGGCGTTGACGATGCCGAGCATGTCCAGTTCGCTGATCAGGTCGGTGACGCGACGCTGGGTGAGGACGTCGGCGTCGATCTCCTCACAGAGGCGCTTGTAGATGTTGAACACCTCGCCGGTGTTGATGTTGTGGACGCCGTTTTTTTCTAAGAGAATGGTCGCGTAGAGGACGAGTTTCGACTGCGTCGGAAGCGTTCGGACGACCTCGACGACCCGGTCGAGTTCGATCTTCTCCTGTGCCTTTCGGACGTGAGTCTCCTCGACTGTCTCGGTCCGGTCGCGCTCGGCGAGTTCGCCCGCTGTCCGGAGAAGGTCGAGGGCCCGGCGGGCGTCGCCGTGTTCTTGGGCGGCGAAGGCGGCACACAGAGGGATAACGTCCTCCGAGAGGATGTTCGGTTTAAATGCCGTCTCAGCTCGATGCTGGAGGATGTCTCGAAGTTGGGTCGCATCGTATGGCGGGAAGACGATCTCCTCCTCGCCAAGGCTGGATTTGACCCGGGGATCGAGGAAGTCGGTGAACTTGAGATCGTTGGAGATACCCATGATCGACACTCGAGAATTAACGAGTTCTGAGTTCATTCGCGACAGATTATACAGCGTATCGTCACCGGACTTCTCGACGAGTTTGTCGATCTCGTCGAGCATGATTACGACGACGCGTTCATGGTAGTCGACAGCGTCGAAGAACGTCGAGTAGACCCGGTCGGTGGGCCATCCGGTCATTGGGACGGGGGCGAACTCCTCGAGATCGTCCTCAAGAGTGGTGACCTCGTTTTCGACGGCCGCGACGCTGCCGAACTCGGTACCGTCGAGTTCTCTCGGGTCCTCGGCCGCCGCGTCGCGGAGTTCGCCGAGCTCTTCGAGTCGGTCCTCGATGTATGTCTCGTTCTGCTCGATAAATTTGTTCGCGAGTTGGGCAAGGACACGGTACTGGGTGTCGGTCACCTCGCAGTTGATGTACTGGACCTCACAGGGGACCTCGTACTTTTGTGAGGTCGTCTCGAGTTCCTCGCTGACGAACTTCGCGCTGGCTGTCTTGCCGGTCCCCGTCTTACCGTAGATCAGGATATTCGAGGGAGTGTCACCACGAAGTGCGGTAACGAGGATCGTCGCCATGTTGTTGATCTGCTCCTCGCGGTGAGGGAGTTTGTGGGGCGTGTACGACGGGCGGAGGACCTCCTTGTTCTCGAAGATCGGTTCGCCCTCAAGAAGGTCGTCGAAGAGGCCCCGGGACGCCTCGTCAGGTTCACCGGTATCGTCGTCTTCTGCGTCGAGTTCGAGATCGTCGAGGTCAACGTCGCCTGAGAATCCGTCGATCCGGTCGGTCGTCACGGTGGCGTCAGCCTTGTCTATCTTGTCCGTGCCGTCGGCCCCGTCCGTCGATGCATCTGCCTCTCCAGACCCCTTCGTTTCAACTGGAGAATCAGACGACTGCGACGGGACATCCGAGTGCTCGAGGTCGGGATTCGGAGGCTGTCCAGAGGGGGCTGCGCTTGAGTCAGAATCTCGTTCTGCGTTGGGATCGGTAGTCGGGGTAGCGTTCGGCTCCGAATCAGCGTCCGATTCCGGGCCGGTAGTCGGGGGAGATACAGATTTGTCCGTCCGATCGTCCCGATCGCTGGTCATTCCCTCGGGTGTGTCGTCGCCGGTATCGTCTTCCATTGTTGTTCTACTACCCCTTTGTTTCATGTGGAGTACCACCCACGCGACGGTGGAAAGTGGGGGGTACAGAGCCTGAGAGCCAAATATACATATATATACGGCGATCTATTGTCCAGTTGATGCAGTCGAATCGATGGTCGAACAGCGCATTAAATTTTTTCATACCTCGGCCTCAGCGATTGGGCTACACGTAGCGTGGTGTGTTGGTGCATCTATATCAATTTATCCGGTGTTACGCGTGTTGGTATGGAGTTTAGGTAGCAACAGGGTCTCAAGTGGCTCTGAATACCGAGGGGTCCTCGGTGGTTTTGAAAACTGAGGAGTCTCCGGTGGCGAGTAAGTACATGCCATACACAGGGCCCCACAGAGGGAGGTCGACTGAACGCAAGATGTCGAAAGTCGAGTCGGGGAAAGTTAGATGCAAACGGGTTGGATAGACGATCTCCAGTTGTTGCACTCGAAACGGAGGGCAACACCCCCCAACCCCTTTGTTTCGGGTGGAGAGAGAAAATAGAGGGGAGGGGGTCGGGAGACCAGAAGGCGATACGAGACAAAAACGCTTATGTAGTAATCAGTACAATCAAAACCGTAATGGAAGATGTCATCTATAGGTTTACTAGTTTATTTATAATAGTAGCTAGCGGAAGCTAGAATACAGCGTACTTCTAGTAATAAATAACATATGTAGATTGCTTTTGCTAAGTGGTTAGATAAGCTGGTTCCCAGTCCCCGAGGCCGTCCACCATCCCGCCCTTCCACGACTGGTTCCACCCGAAACAAAGGGGATGGGGGGAACACGGCTATGCCACATACCATGTTTATATACCCACGTACCATTCTTTCGTCGTTTCAGGTGCTACTCACTCCTAGTTTCAGGTGCTGCTCACTCTTCGTTTCACGTGCTATCCTGTCGTCGTTCTTGAATTAACTCTCCGTCGGCGAACGGGAGCCAAGTATCCGGATGAGCAGAAGACGCTGTCCCGGACCACCATGCCGCATCTGACGAGCGTCTGACGCACAATTAAGTGAATGCGGTATGGTACTATGTGCAGAGCGACTCCGATTTCGAGTCGAAATCGGGGCCGTGGGAGGATGATATGGGACTGCTAACAAGCCTCAAATCGAGTATTTCTCGCGCCACGTCGAGTCTCTTTGCGGGCAGCGAGCCGAAGCGAATCGGCATCTATGGGCCGCCAAACGCCGGGAAAACGACTCTGGCGAACCGGATCGCCCGTGACTGGACTGGCGACGCCGTCGGCCCGGAGAGCCACGTTCCTCACGAGACCCGCCGTGCCCGCCGCAAGGAGAACGTCGAAATCAAACGCAATGGTAAATCCGTCACCATCGACGTCGTCGACACCCCCGGTGTCACGACCAAGGTCGATTACAACGAGTTTCTCGAACACGACATTGATAAGGACGATGCCGTCCGTCGCTCTCGAGAAGCCACCGAAGGGGTTGCCGAGGCAATGCACTGGCTTCGCGAGGATGTCGACGGCGTGATTTACGTCCTCGACGCAGTCGAAGACCCGTTCACACAGGTCAACACAATGCTCATCGGGATTATCGAGAGCCAGAACCTCCCGGTGCTCATCTTCGCGAATAAGATCGATCTCGAGGATGCAAACGTCCAGCGGATCGCGAACGCGTTCCCCCAACATGAGACGGTGCCGCTGTCCGCCCTTGAGGGTGACAACATGGACGAAGTGTACGACAAGATCGCGGAGTACTTCGGGTGATACGATGCCCGAAATAACCGCAAACGACGACGGCGACGATCCAACCAATCCGGGAGACGGATCCGGTGGCGCTCCGGGAGACGGATCCAGTGGCGCTCCGGAAGATGGGTCCGGCGGTGAGCCGAGCATCGACGGTATACAAATCGACATGATAAGCGCCGAACGCATCGAAGGGATGCGGACCATGGAGAAGATCCGCCTCATCCTCGATGGTGTCCGCGACGGCAACATCGTAATCCTTGAAAAGGGTCTCGACCCCGACGAAGAGTCCAAGTTGATCGAGGTGACGATGTCGGAAATCAACCCCGACGGGTTCACGGGCATCGAGGTCGAAAGCTACCCCGGCGCGGGGAGCAACGACAGCGGACTGCTCGGACGCCTCATTGGCCGTGACGATCCCAACAAACTGACCGTCATCGGTCCAGCGAATCGGATCGAGACGCTCCACAAAGACGAAAAACTCATCAGTACACTGATAACCCGGACCTGATAATCCGGCAGGCTTGAGGCTTCGGCCACTACCTCCCACAACACGCACCCACCACACCACCACCTCCCACAACACGCACCCACCACACCACCACCTCCCACAACACGTACTTACAATCCTCATAACTATGCCACACCAGTGCACCGGTTGCGGCCACACTTTTGAAGACGGCTCCAAGGAGATGCTGTCGGGCTGTCCGGACTGCGGCGGCAACAAGTTCCAGTTCAGACCTGCGGGAACGACCGCCGATCCCGCCCTTGACGACGCGTCGGGCGACGGGGAAGCCGCCACCGGATCGTCGGGCCCCCCCGCCCAGGCATCCGAACCATCGACGGGGGAATCGCCGGAGCAGGACCGCCCGAAATCGGACACGTCGTCAGTCGCCGAGACCGTCGGACGGGCGACGACACAACTCCGCGATCTCGTCTCCTCGGGTCCCGAAACGCCCGCTACCTCCGACGACACACAGTCACCGGATCCCCCTGATCGCTCTGATCGTCCCGCTCGCTCCGATTCCCCTAACTCTTCGCCAGTCGACCACTCTGACTCCCCTTCCGATGCCTCCGGCCCACCTTCGGCTGCTTCTTCAGACTCCTCTCCCCCCAACTCTTCGGCTGCTTCTCCGGACTCTTCTTCACCTGACCCGGAGGCCGAGTGGCCCGACGACTGGGACAATGGAACATCTGACTCAACGGGCGACGCCCGTTCGAGTCGAAACAAAGGGGTCACAACCGACACCGATCCTGAAACCCACACGCATAGCAAGGACCCCGATTCGGCGGCGGACGGCGAGATCATCGACGCCGACGCCCGTCGTGACAATGTCCGGCCCCCCGACAGCGGTGAGGACCTCGCACAGTCGAGTGCCCGTTCGGATGTCGTCTCACCGTCGGAACTTGATGACAAATCGACGGACACCCCAACTAGCGTCCCCGAAGCCCCCTCTTCCGCTTCCGACGACGCCACGCAGCCCACCGACCCCGAGTCACCCCTGACGGAGGGGTCCGAACGCCCCGCCAACGGCGAGGTGGTTAGCGAACCAACGGACGAGGAGCCGGATCTGGCCGACCTCCGCGAACAACTGAACGATCAGTTCGAATCGATCAAAATCCTCGAACCCGGCCAGTACGAACTCAACCTGATGGAGTTGTACGACCGTGAGGAGTACATCATCGCGCTTCAGGAGAACGGCCGGTACGTCATCCAGGTCCCCGAGCAGTGGATCGGCGAGGATCCCGACGACAGATAACTGCGGCCGTCCCCCGGAGGTGTGCCCTTCAAACGTGTACATATTCTTCCACAAAAATTTCGGATACGTATATGACCCAACAGAGTGTCACGATCTGTGTGCGCATCGACTCCATTTTAATCAACAACCGAGTTGTACTCTAATCGACAACTCTTCGGTCCGATTACTCGCCGACCCGATTACTCGCCGACCCGACTACTCCTCCAACCGCTCCAGCACCGCGTCAGCGTCGTATGACAGCGACAGCGCGCGCGACCGCCCCCGGCCGTCGACCTCGGTGTACTCCGTCTCGATGAGTCCCAGCTGTTCGAGTTTATTCACGATCTCGGAGTACCTGGTGTACCCGAGGCCCGTGACGTCGCTGAACGCCTCGTAAACGTCCCCCGCTTGTTCCCCATCGTGATCCGCGAGCACCCGAACCAGTGCCGATTCAGATTCCGAGAGCCCGCGGAGGTGTCTTGAGAGGTGGACGTACTTTGCCGTCTCGTAGGCCGAATCGACATCCTCCACGTCGACCGCCGTTGACCCCCGCATCTCGGCGTTCAATCCGGCCCGCCGGAGGAGGTCGATCCCGACCCGTAGGTCCCCGCCGCTGTCGGCGGTGTAGCCCGCGACTCGATCGAGAACCCGTGTGTCGACGGCTCCATCCCGAAACCCGCGGTCGACCCGCTCCGCAAGTATCTCGACGATCTCTCGTTCCCCGTAGGCTGAGAAGTACACCTCCTCGGGCCGAAACACGGACTGCACCCGGGTATCGAGTTCCTCGATGACATCCAAATCGAGGTCCGAGGAGACAACGATGACGCCGATCTTCGCCCCCGAATGGGCCTCGTGGGCCCGAAGCAGCGAGTAGAGGGTATCCGAGGCCTCGCCATCATAAAAGAGGTAGTTCACGTCGTCCAGCGCGACGACCAACACCTCGTCCTCTTCGACCAGCCGGTCGGTGATTTGCCCGAAAAGTTTCTTAAATGAGATGCCCGAAGCCGGCGGCTCGTACTCGAAGAGCCCCTCGAACAGCCGCGAAAAGACCGCATACCGAGTCGAGTCGACCTGACAGTTCACGCGAACGACTTTGATACCCCCGGCGTTTCCCAACTCGCCGAACAGCTTCTGGACCGCCGTCGTCTTCCCGGTCCCCGGCGGTCCCCTGGCCATCACGTTGAGGGGCCGCGACCCCCGAACCGCCGGCCGGAGCGCGTACTTCAGCGTCTCCATTTGCTCGTCGCGGTGGAGGAACGCCTCCGGCACGTAATCAAGTTCAAGGACGTGCTCGTCGCGGAACACCGATTCGTCCCACGAGAGCATATCATCGTCCGCCATTTCACTTTCACCACGCTGCCCGCCGTGTTAAGCCTTCGGGCGAGGTTGCTCCGCTGATCCGCAAACGCTATCGACCCACTGACACCGCCGACCAGCGATCAAGCGCTGCTCCCCTCGAACTTCTCCAGAAGCGACGAGTAGAATCCCCCCTCGCTCCCCGAATCATCGTTCCCTCCACGATCCACGCTATCGCCATCTCCACCGCCTACATCACCTCCTGTCCCGTCTTCCTCTTCGGCTAACTTCTCGACGATAAGTTCCGGCGTCGACCGCGCAAGGTGACCCTTGACGGGCGACCGGTCGACCCGCAACTCCCCATCGATCAGCCCGACGGCCTCGATCCCGTCGACACTCACGTCCGCCTCCGCGTCGGTCGCATCGAGAATCTCCCCTGCTAAGTGTGAAACGAACACCGCTGTCGAATCGCTTTCGGCCAGCGCCTCTAAGATTCCGGCGATGATGACCGCGCTCGCGCCCGGCTCGGTGATCGACTCCAATTCGTCGACCAACACCAGCCGTCGCTCGGCACCCCCGACCAGCGATCCGAACTCCCGTAGCGTCGACTCGAAGGCCCCCGCATCAAGTGTTCCCTGGGTCTTTGCCTGGTAGTGAAGCGCCTCGAAGCGCTGCGTCCGCACGGCGTCAGCAGGTGTCGGAAGCCCCATCTGAGCCACGATAGCGATCGTCCCGACCAGATCGAGCGTTGACGTCTTCCCCCCACTGTTGACGCCGGACAGGAGCGAAACGCCCTCAATCCCGTAGTCGACCGGCTCGATGTCCTCGAAGCCGACGTCGAGAACCGGTGACCGCCCCCCTTCGATCTCGATTCCGTCCCCCTCGAACGCCGGGAACGTGCAGTCAAACTCTCGGGCGAACCGCGAGACGGCGAGTTCGACATCGAGCTCCAAAGCGGCGTCGACGAGTGCCTCGGCCGGCCCACGTACCCCCCCCAATTCCTCGGCCACGTCACGTTTTAGACGCGTTGCCCGTCGGTCCCGCTCGGCGCTCAACTCCTCCCGGAGCCGGTCGATCACCCGCCCGTCGTGCTCGACCGGAAACGTCGGCTCCTCTGGAAACGCCCCTCGGACCAGCGATTCGTAATCGTCGATCCCGACTGCATCAACGAGCCGTTCGCGAGCTGCCTCGATCGCCTCGGCGAACTCCTCGGAGAGTTCGCGTTCTAAAAGCGAGTCGACCCCGGCACCGCGTTCGACGAGCGAGAGTAAGTCCGCCCCCTCGATCGTCACGTCCCGCTCCTCAATCGCCGCCCGGAGGCGGTCGTTGGCAACCCCCTCAGCCATCGAGACGGCGGCATCCAGATCGTCGATGGCGGTCTGAAGCGCGCTCAATCGCTCGTCGTCGGCGACCCCGCCGCCCTCGGTCAGCCGCTCAAGCGCCCTCTCAAGCGTCCCGATGTCGATCGACACGTCTGTATCGCCTCCGAGCAGGCCGTCGTCCATCGCTGCTCCGCCGTCATCCGTCGACACCGCCCGATGAACCGCCGTCGCCGCGAGCAGCCGGTGCTTATTCTGGGCAAAAAACGAAAGTGTTCGCTCGGGCACGACGGCTGCCGGCTCCGAGAGCGCGTCCGGCTCTACGCGTACATCGGCGTCCGCTTCAAGTTCGATCCCAGCAAAGGCCTCGTCCAACACCACGACCGTCGAATACCCGCGGGCGAGGTCCGAGATGCCCCGGGCGTCGTCGACCAACTCGACGCTCAGCTCCGGAATCGCGTCGGTCGCCTCGGCGTACGTCTCGGCGTCGCTCGTCGCCAGACATCGGTCTCTCACCCGGACCGTCTCCGCCGATTCGAGCGGCTCGACATCCGAGAGCGCCTCCAGAAGCGCTGGTGTCGGCTCCCGGTCGACGGCCTCCCTCGCGAACGACCGAACCTCCTCGATCCGGGAGGCCGATGCGCTCGGGTACAGCGTTTTGAGTCGCTTTCGCCCGTACGCCGTGACCGCCCGCTCCTGTAACAGCCCGAGGACCGATTCGTACAACTCCTCGGCGCGATCAGTTGCGAGAAACTCTCCCGAATCGCCGTGACGTCGGCGGATCGCCGCTCGGGCGATTCTGGCGGCCCGCCCCTCGGAGATCCCCGGCGCCCGGGCAATCCGCGAGACGTCGCCCTCTGACACCGCCTCGGCCGGATCGTCGAGTTTGGACAGCCGCTCGGCCGTCTTCGCGCCAACCCCCGGGATCGACTCCAACTCCTCAAACTCCATCTACCGCCCCCTGTGTCTCCCTGTGGCAAAACCCCATCGCTCGCCTTCCCACCCGATCCGACCCCTTGGCCGTCCAGTCACATCTCACACAGACACGGGTCTTACGTCTTAGTGTCATCTCACATGGATATAATCTCAGCGCCCCGGCGATTACATGAAGTCCGCAATTCCACTCTGTTTGTTCGTGTCGTCCTCAAACACCGACTCGACGGCGCGATCTAAGATCCGGAGCCGTTGCTTTGTGTACTCCCGACAGCCGTACTCCTCGGCGACCTGGATCGCGGTGTCGATATACTTCTTCACCGAGCCCTCGTGGACCGTGAGATTCACCCGACCGCCACACTCCCGGCAATCCCCAGTCAGCGGCACCCGGCGGAACTTTTCGCCGCAGTCGAGACACCGTGTCTCCTGTCTCGAGAACGCCCGGAGGTTGCCGATTATGTCGGGCAGGAAGTGGTACTCGATGACCCGCTCGGCCACGTCGGTCTCGTCGACCGACCGTAGCTTTCGGGAAAGCTCCAGCTGGGCGTTCATTTTTTCCATCATGTCGCCCAGCGTCTTGTACGCCGATAGGTCCGGCCCCGCCGCGATGTCAACGGTGTCGTGGGTGTGTTCGAACCCGCGGTACTGTTCGTCGGTTCCCAGTGTGTCCTCGCCAATTCGGATCAGATCCTCGACTTCGCCGGGGTCGGCCATGTCGCGAGTTGCCTCATAGAACTCGCGGGGGTACTCCGAAACAATGTCCATGTTGTGAGCCTCGTCGTCGATCTCCGCCGGGTCGATCCGGGAGGACATGACCAGGGGTGCGTCCATGCGGCCACCTCTTTGATCTGGTAAGAACGTTCTAGAGAAATTTATAATTCCGTCCATAAGAAGCATGATACAGTCCTCATCTCCGTCACATTGGCCCGTATATACCCCACTAACCGAGAGTGTGTTCGTATCTTCAACTGTAAGACAATATGTATTTTCTATAGTATACTTTTTATACTTAACTGAACTGACAGCGTCGAACCCGTTCCCGCCGTCCGTCTGAGCTGGCTTCGG
>NZ_JBKEGK010000079.1:0-10553 GCF_046710025.1 Natronomonas sp.
CAGGCCGAACGGCTCGTCAGATTCGACTCGACGTTTTATACCGTCTCGGAGCTTGAGTCCGCGATCGCGTCGACCGGCCTCAGCGTGCGACCGATCGAGTACGGTTTCGAGACGACGGTCGCGGGCGTGAAGCCGCCGGTCGACCGGTAGACGGAAGCGAGAGTATCTACCGCAGTTTGAAATAGAGGAACCGCCAGAGTGACAGGGTGACGGTCCCGCCGACGAGCATGACAACAACAAACGTCGCCTCGGCGCCGCGTCCGGGGAGCGCGACGACACGGATCGCCATCCCCACGGCGGCCGATGGAATCCACGAACGGATCGCGAGCGGGATCGAGGAGTTGGGTGCCGACCCTCCGCCCGGGGAGTACGCGCCGACGAGCGGCGCACACAGGAGCCACCCGAGGACGAACGGCCCGGCAGCAATGAGGTAGATGCCCGGGTCGGCCGACAACTGTTCGACGGTCGAGTGCTGGAGTGTCCCGGCGAGGAGAAACGCCAACAGGACCGCGACGTCACCGACCGCGATGGGCCAGGTGCTCGCGTCGAGGCGCTGTTCGAGGAACGACTGGTCTGCCATACCGGAGGTTCGACGGCGGGGGTTCAAATCCTTGCGGATTCGACCACCGGCCCGCGGTGATGCCCGATCACGACCCGGGCGTCGCGGCCTCGAGGTCAGCCCCGGTCGGCGGCCTGAGGACGAGTGCCGCGAGGCCGGCCGCGAACGCGAGCGTGCCACCGAGAGCGAACGTCGGCACCCAGCCGAACGATGCGACCAAGAATCCAGTCACCGTTCCGGCGAAGACACCGCCGCCGACCTTCGCGGAGTAGATGACGGCGTAGTTACTTGAGGAGTGTTCTGCACCGTAGTAGTCGGCGACGATGGCCGGGAAGTAAACGTACAGTGGCGAGGAGAAGAACATCGCGCCGAGCACCATCCCGACGAAGGCGACCGGGGCGTCGGCTGTTCCCGCGCCGACGAGTCCGAACCGAAAGAGCCCGGCAAGCACGAAGGAGATGGCCATCACGCGCACCCGATCGAACCGGTCGGAGACCTCACCGAGGATCATCCGCGAGACGCCCGCCGCGACCGGCAGGAGGGTGGCGGCCGCGGTGGCGACGACTGCTTCGAGGCCGAGATGTTCGGCGAACCGGACGACGTTCGCGACGACGATGAGGTCCGCGCCGGCGGTCGCGATGAACATCCCATACAGCAACCAGAACTGCCATGTCTGCAGCATCTCGCGGGTAGTGTAGGCCCGCCCGCGGAGCGAGGCGGCCAGGTCGTTTCCGTTGGTGTCGGCGTCGTCCTCGCGATCGAGCCACTCCTCCGGCGGGTCTTTTAATAGAACAGCCCCGATTAGCAGAACGACGAGGATGCCTAACCCGACGTTTCGGAGCACGTCGGCGTAGGCGGCGGCGGTGGCGTTGGCCCGGACGTACGGCACGAGAAGCGCGCTGCCGCCGGCGAATGCCATCGTCCCGATTCCTGTCGTGAGCCCCGTCCGATCCGGAAACCACTTGATCGCGGTGTTGACCGCAACGGTGTAGATGATCCCGACACCGATCGCCCCGAGCGAGTAAAGGAGGTATAGCTGCCACACGCTCGTCGCGTACGCGAGGCCGATGTAGCCCCCGCCGGCGAGGACGGCTGCGAGATACGTGAGGTTGCGGGGCCCGCGACGATCGCGCCACCAGCCTGCCGGTAGCTGTGAGAGCGACTGAAACACGACATAAAATGAGAACACGGCCCCGAGGGCGGGTAACGCGATGTCGAGGCTCTCCGCCAACGGCCCCTCGATCGACGACCAGACGTACTGATAGGGGCTGACCGCCGCCATCATCCCCGCAGCGGCGGCGATCTGCCACCACCGCGAGAAGCCGAGGATCGCCTTCGCCCGCTCGGCGTAATCGATACCGGCCCCGTCGTCCGTTGGGGACGCTTTGTCCATCGACCGCGGCTTCTTCCGCGGGGGGATTAAAGTACCTGGCTTCGGCTTCAGCCAGCCCTTCGGAGCGTTCCGTTCAGGAGCCACAGCGGTTATGCCACCCGCGGATCAACGCCGAATATGACGGACGTTCTGTTCCTGCGAAGCGACGAACTCTCGCGGCTGGCGACGCCGTCCGACTACGTTTCGGCGGTTAGAGCCGGGTACGAGAGCCACGGTAACGATGGCACGGCCGAACCCCGGACCAAACTCGTCTCCTCGGACCCGCCGGGGATGTGTACCGGTTACCTTGCGATCCTGCCCGAAGTCGGCGCGATGGGCGGGTACACCTACGCCGCCGGGTTCGGCGACCGCGACGCCCACTTTGCGCTCCCGCTTTTCGACGCCGACTCGGGGGAACTGCTCGCGCTCTTGGACGGCGCGTCGATGAACCCGTTCAAGACGGGCGCGACGGGCGCGGTCGGCGTCGACGAGTTGGCCCGCGAGGACGCCCGGCGGTGTGCCGTGATCGGTTCGGGCGCACAGGCCAGAGGGCAACTCAAGGCGACGGCGACAGTTCGGGCGTTCGACGAGGTTCGCGTGTTCTCGCCGACGGCGGAGCACAGACGCGCCTTTGCTGCCGAGTTCGATGAACGACTGTCGGCCGACGTGACCGCGGCCGAAAGCGCCGCAGCCGCCGTCAACGACGCCGATGTCGTCATCACGGCAACGAAGGCGACGAACCCTGTGGTTCGAAACGCTGCCCTTCCGGACGGGGTTCACGTCACCGCGATGGGCCAGTACGACCGCGGCAAGCGGGAACTCGACGCGGCGACCATCTCGCGCGCGACGTACGTCCCCGACCTCCGCGAGCGCGCGTCCCAGGACGCCGGGTCGTTCCTCGCGGCCCGCGAAGCTGGGGCCGTCGGCGGCGACCACATCCACGCCGAACTCGGCGAAGTCGTCGCCGGCCACCGTCCCGGCCGAACCTCGCCCGACGAGGTCACCGTCTTCGACAGCGGCGGGACGGGAGTTGAGACCGTCGCCGCGGCGTGGATGCTGTACGAGCGGGCGAAAGCGGAGGGCCTCGGCGAGGTGATCAAGTTCGCCCCGGCGAGCGAGGCGCTAACCGGAGAGTAGTATAAGTCGAACCGGGAACCATTTATAAACAGCTGCGGGCAGATGTGGACAACTAACCCGTTGCCGTCTCTATTTATCTAGCCCGCCGCCCACAGATCAAATCGCGGGCGCGAGTCGGGGTGTCCCGAGAGCGGTGTATAACTACCGATCAACCCGTATAGTTATACGTAGGGGGCGACCCCGATCGCCTCGACCAGCGCGACGCCGGCGAGCACCGCTCCGAGGAGATACCCGGCGATCGCGCCGCCGTTGAGCAGCGGCAACCCGGCGTGTGCGCGGCCCTTCATCACCATCATCAACAGGACGACCAACCCGACGAGCGTCCCGACCATCGCGCCGAGCGCCGGGAGAGTGACCGCGAGGCCGGGGATATCTAACAATGGTGCGCCCCCGGGTCTAAAGAACGCGGCCGAGGCGACGAGGATCGTCGGGATGACTGCGTCGCCGAGGCCAATAAAGAAGGCGTCCCGTTCGAGGGGCCCCTCGGCGTCGGAGGCGCCTTCGGCGTCTGCGGACTCCTCGGGGTCCGCAACGTCGGGGGCGGGGGCGTCATCCCCCGTGTCGGTGTCTGTCGCCCCGCCCGTGTCGCTGTCCTCGCCATCTATCGCCCCCTCCGTGTCGGCCGCGTCGTCATCCCGGTCGCTGTCGAGCGTCTCCGGCCCGCTGTCCTCGAGAAAAGAGTACGACAGCGTCAGCGGGATCACGAGCACGACGGGGAGACGGAGGTCCATCACGCCCGAGGCGAGCGTGAGCATGTGTTCGGTTCCGTAGACGGAGATCGCGTCGTACGCCGCGAGCACGACGAGCAAGACGATCGCGGGCAGGAGGCCGAAGCTGATCCCGAACAGTCCGGCGGCGCCGGCGCCCATCACGATCCCGGCTGTGTCGATCACGTACCACTCGGGGTGCGCCAACAGCCCGCCCCCGAGCGCGAACGCGGCGACGACCGCCGCGAGATTAAACCCGGCAACGGTGACGACCGGCGGGAGCACGACGGTGAATACGTAAAACGAGAGGAACACCGCCGCAAAGAGGATGAGCCCCTGTAGCAATCGGTCGACGCCGAAGCGCATCGCCGCTAGCATCACTATCGTGGCGACGAGGATGGCACCGAGATACAGCAGGCTGTTCGTCGGGTCCGAGGGGTCCTCGACGGTCTGGTAGCCGGCGTCCATGAACGGCTGGACCAACGCGAGCGAACCGAGTTGGACGAGCACGAAGAGCGAGAGCGTGGCGACGACGGCGGCGGCGGCCCGCTTCATACCGTACCGTTCCCGCCCGGTTGTTTGGGTATTGCGGTTCCGGGCTGGGAGGCGACCGCGGGGAGGGAAGTACAGCGACGGCGACGCGACCCCCGCTCGCTACCGTGCGTAGAGCTTCTCGCCGAGTAGCGTCGGCAGCGCGACGCTGTCGACGGGCGAGACGGCCAGGTACGGGCGCTCGACCGGCCCGAACACGTCGACGACCCGGCCGACCGAGTCAAGCTCCGAATCGACGACGTCGGTCCCGATATCCGGGTGCGTGTCGTCCGAGCACCGGAGGATCGCGAGCCCTTGGGCGGTCCGGACGACCTCGCCGACACGTTTCATTCGCGGAGGGCGGCGACGTACGCGGCGACCGCCCCCAGCAGGTCCGACTTTGACGCGTCGTCGGCGTCCTTGACGACGACCCGGCCGCGTGGTTCGTACTCACGGGGGTACGTCTGCTCCCGCTCGATGACGGCGTCGTAGCCGACCTGCTGGACCGCGCTCGCGATCTCGTCAACGGTCGGGGCGGGGACTGCGAGATCCTCTGCGACCCGTCGCCCCTCGCTCCGGGAGCACTCCGCGTCGAGATAGGCGGGCCAGATGACGTTTTCGACCATGTCCGGGGCTGGGCGGCGGCGAAATAAAAACCGGCCGGTCCGCGCTCGCGTCGGACCTCCGGAATGCTCGTCGGAGCGATGCTATCTAACGAACAGGCGTGGAACGAGCCCGAAAAATGAGAAACGAAAGCGAAGCGCCGATCAGTTCTGCCGCGTCGAGCGCGCCTCGCGGACCTCCGCTCCGTCGCGGAGTTTGTCCTCGCAGTTGGGGCAGACCCGGACGGTCGACATTCCCTGCGGGGCGAACACGCGTACATAATTGTCGGTAACGAACGCATCGCAGTTGCGGCAATGTGGCATACCGTAGACTCTCGAAGAGACTTTTAAATATCTTTCCCCTGACGCCCGAAAATTACGTCCTTTTGGAGCCGACGAATCGGAGTCGAAAGCGTTTATGAGGCGCCGTGGCCCACCGAACGATGTGGAGTACCTCCCCATCGTCGCGTACCTCCTATTCTTCGCGTTGGTCGCTACGATCGGCGCCCCTATCTCCGCGGCTCTCTTTCGTGAGTTACCGCAGAGAGGTGCCGCATTCGCCATCCCCGCCGCGTTGATTCCCTTTGCAGTCATCGTGTTCTGGGTCGGCCAACTCACGTTCGGCCGCCACACGATCGCGCTTGCGCTCGTCGTCGTCGCGGTGGGTGCATCGCTTGCCTACAGACGGGGGGGCCGCCCCGAGTGGCGTGCGGTGGCGGCGACGTACGGCGTCTTCGCCATTGGATTCCTGTATCTCGCCCTCCTGCGCGCATCCGCCCCCGGGATCACGCCGGCCGGCGGCGAGCAGTTCCTCCACTTCGGGTTGGTGAACGCGCTGGAACGCGCCGGGAGCCTTCCGCCGCCGGACGTCTGGTATGCCGGCGAATCACTGCGGTACTACTACGGCACCCAACTGCAAGTGGCGAGTGTCTCGATGATCACCGGGACAGAACTGCGGTACGGATTCAACCTCGGCATCGCCGCGTTCTACGGCGTGTTGGTCGTCGTGGCCTACGGGCTCTCCGGCGCAATCGTCGCACGGCGCGGGCACTCCTCCCGCCTCGGAGGCATTCTTGGGGTTGCGTTCGTCGCCCTCGGCGGGGCCACGACGACGCCGGTCCGTCTCCTGACACCGTCGCTTCCGGAGCCGATCGCCGATCCCGTCGGTCGGGCCGCCTTCGGATTCGTGGCACAGCGCTTCTATGAGGGGGAGTTGGGAACCGCCATCGCCGACCTCTCCGACCCCGGTGCCTGGATGTGGTGGTACACCCGCTACGTGGTCGGGGGGACGATCCAGGAGGTCCCGATGTACTCCTTCACGAAGGGCGACCTCCACGGCCACGCGCTCTCGACGGGGTACGTGCTGTTCGCCGCCGCGGTGGCCTACGCCTACTACCGGATGCCACTCGAGGATCGCCGTCGCCGGGTCGCGGCGATTCTCGGACTGGGCGTGATCGCCGGTGTCTTCGGGTTTATGAACACCTGGTCACTCCCGACGGTCGGTGGGTTGGCGGTGCTCGCCGTCGGCGCTGCCGACCCCCACCCCGTGACGCTGCTCCCCGACCGGGTGGCCGCGCCGCTTCGGGGAACAACTGACGACGGAGGTGGGCGTGTCGGCCGACTCGGATCGGAAATCGGACGGCTGGTGGCCGCGGGGATTGTGGGGGCGATCGTCCTCGCGATCGGCGTCGCCGTCGCGTCGCCGTTTCTCGTGTTCGGTCACGTCCCGAGCAACGAGGGGATCGGCTTCTTCCCGCCCCGGAGCCCGCTTGGGCCGTTTCTGGTCATCTACGGCGGCCTGCTGGCGATGGTCGCGATCTACGTGGCGACGCTCGGATGGCCCACAGTCACAGGCGTTGATCGCCGCTATCTCGTGCTCGCGGCGATCTGTCTCCCGGTCGCGGTGGTGGCGGCGCTCCGATTCGATCTGGGCGTGTTCCTCGTCACGGTTCCGCTGTTGCTCGCCGGGTGGTTTCTCGTCAGAACGGAGCGAGGTGATTTTGCCGTCGTGTTGGCCATCGCCGGCCTCGGGCTGTTGCTCGCCCTTGAGGTGGTCCACGCCCGACTCCCGCGGATCGATCCCCCCCGGTGGAACACGGCGCTGAAAGTCGCCGTCCAAGGGTGGACGCTGGGCGCGGCTGGCGCGGGCGCCGCCGCGGCGATCGTCCTCTCTCGCGCCACGGAGCGTCTCGCCGCGTATCGAACGGAGGGCGATTCGCCCGTCGGCGGATCGGCAGCGCCGGATCGGTCCGCCGCCATCCGATCGTCGCTCGCCGCCGTCTTTGTCTGTCTCATCTTGGCTTCGACGCTCGTCTTCCCAGCCATGGTCGCCGGACAGGAGCTTGGCCCGGAGGTCGCCGCGGGCGATCTCGATCTCACGCTCGACGGGCATGAGGCGATCGAGACCGCCCGGCCGGAGCAGGCCGAGGCCATCCGCTGGCTCGACGACCGCCCTGGGGCGCCGACGATCGTCGAGGCCCCTGGGCCCTCGTATCGGTTTACCAGCCCCGCCTCGACGTTCACCGGCCTGCCGACGGTCATCGGGTGGGATCATCAAGAGGAGTACCGTAGCCCCGACGCCTACGAGCGCCGCGTCTCCTACGTCGACGACGTATATACGGGCGAGTGGCCGGTCGCCGCCGAACATCTCGAACGCTACGACGTCAGGTACGTGTACGTCGGGCCGGGTGAGCGCGACCGCTACGGCGAGTCGTTGCGCTCCTTCGACCGGCCAGCGTTCGGTGTTGCCTTCGAGAACGAAGCGGTGACGATCTATCGGGTTGAGGGCGACAAATAGGACGCATAAACACGACGAAGCCACATATCGTGGTTTCAATGACGAGGCCAACTGAAGCCGGTGGACTCCTAAGAATACGAGACTGACGATGCGCGATAGAGTGCCCACTCACACCGCTAGCGATTGTTCGTCGCCGAGAAACACTCATGACTCGACGCCGCAAACATCCACTAATGTCCGTGGTAAGCTTCGATCTTGACGGCACACTCGTCACGTGCTCGGAACCACGGGAACGCTCGTTCGAGCACGTTCGTGCCGAACTCGACACACCGGTTCCGCTGCCCTCCGTGGAGAGGTATCGCACCGCCTTTCGCGAGGCACTCGATGCACGATTGCCCAACCGCGCCCCCGATGGACCAATCCGTCGAGTTGCGTTCAGCCACGCCTTCGATGCCGTTGGGGCATCTGTCTCCAACTCGACGGTCGAAGCGTTCGCGGACACATACCGACAGCGGCGACTCGATCAGTTGGTTCCGGTCGATGGCGCGCCGGGGCTTTTGACGGACCTCTCCGAAGCGCATCGAATCCTCGTCGTCACGAACGGCCCGGCCGACCTCCAGTGGCAAAAAATCCGACGGACAGGGCTTGTTTCGTACGTTGACACGATGGCCGTTGCTGGGTGCTGTGGCGTTCGAAAGCCCGATCCAGAGCTATTCAGTATTGCTTTCGAGCGGGCCGGGGCAACGATGTCGAGGTCTATCCACGTCGGCGATTCGCGTCCCGATGTCGAGGGCGCACGCGCCGCAGGGCTCGCTCCGATCTTCCTCGACACCGGAAAACGAGCGCCTCCCGAGTGGCTTCCCGACGGAATTCCCGTGTGTCCGTCTATCGAAGCCGTTCGTCGTGCGATTCTCGGTCACGTCCGCGAGCGGGACTACTCGTCCTCAGCGTAGAGGCCTCGAACCCGATCGACCAGTCCGTGCTCGCGGATGTCCGTCGCGACCGGATCGGGAACGCGATCCGCCCACGGCTCGCCGTGGGCCATCGCTGTGCGAATCTCGGTGCCGCTTATCGTTCGCGTTCCCCGTTTGCTTCGGACAGTCCGCCCGTGTTCTCGAAGCCGCTCGATTTTGTGCTCGTGCCACTCTTCGAGGACGTTGACGTAGTGGACTACGTCTGTGGGGGCGTAGGCGTCCCAGAGCTCCGGCCGGTTGACCGGGAACGGAACGATCGACACCGCACAGCCCAACTCGGTGTCGGTGCCGCCGAGCGTCGCGTGGATCATTCGCTGGCGCTCGTAGTACGTAAACGGGTTGTTCCGAGGGTGATGTCGCTCCGGGTCAGCCTCGGTTCGCGCCGTGTGGGCGGTGTCGGCGTTCGTGATCCCGATTATGAGGCGGTCGCCCGGATGGGTCGTGGCGGCCCACCGGACGTATTCGAGGTGCTCGTCGTGAAACGGCTGGAATCGCCCGTGAACGTGGGCTATCCGCTCGGTCATGATCGCTTGCTCCTCGCGGTGTGTCTGGACACTATCACATCTGACTCCGGTATGTAGCGTATCGGTACCGGCTGGGTTGATGGGTGCTGCATGTCAGTCACGGTGGGTTGCTCCCGATGGCTTCGAGATGCCGTTCGGCATGTGTCACATCAGCCCACCGGAACTCGCCGGGGGTGTCGGTAACTGTGCCGATGCGGGTCGGGTCGGCGGAGGGACACCCTGTGAGCCGGCGCTCGAACCGATCGAGTGCGTCGACCGTCCCGACTGCTGCGATCGGACCGTTCGTCTCAACAGTAACGTCGGGGACAACCCATCGCCGACGGACGGCATCGAGTCCCTGTTGATCGAGCAGCGGCAACGCTTCGAGTGAGAGGCCACAGTCCGCTGCCGTCGTTATCTCGGCGAGCCCCTCGATTCCGGGCCCTGAGACATCCCCAGCCCACTTCAGATGCCGCCCCGGATCGAAGCGTTCGCCGGGGCGAGGACACGATGCTTCGATCGCACGCGCGGTCGCCACGTGATCAGCTGCAAGCGCGTCGAGTGCTCGTTTACGAGCGCCCGTTTTGAGGGGCTGCTCGCCATCGACGCTGCCCGCATACAGCGCAAGCGATCCCAACGGCCGATGGAGCAACACCGCATCGCCCGCATCGATCCGTCCCGTATGAATCGGCGGTACGCGCTCGGTCGCCGCGAGGGCAGCGGCGCCGAACTGCCACCCTCGGCCATCGTGGGTGATGATGGATGGTTCGCGGACGGTGGCCCCCGATCCGGTCGCCTCCACGTACCACCGACGAACGCGATCCGTATCGGGTCCCGATCCCTCCGGGTGGCCGACGATCGGGCGGATATCGCGATCGGCCGCTGCGCCCTGCGTGTAGCAGTCGTTGAGCGCGTGTGCGGTAGCGACGGCCGCTTGCGTGACCGGATCGAGGCCGGGAAGCGCGTGAATCACGTCGACGTTAACCGCCCGGTAGCCGTCCTGCTGTCGTCCGGTCGACCGGAACATCTCGCCCCAGACTGTCGGTTTCGAGTTCGTCTCAAGTTGGATCGAGTGGCCCTTTCGGATCGTAGCTCCTCCCGATCTCCCCGCCCACCGCCGGTAGGTCTCAGAAAGCACCGCCCGGAACGCTTCGCTGTCGGAACCGCGTTCCGGGCCGACGAACGCCGCGGCGACGAAGTCCCTCGCCGTCCCTTCGCCGCCTCCGTGTCCGTCGGCGACCGAGCGCTCGATTCCGGCTGTCTTCGGGAGCAGTCCAGCCTCCAATCCGTCGACGACCGCAACACCGGGAACGTTTCGTCGGATTTCGGCGATCGCCGGCCGGACAACCCGATCGAGCGGCGTCTTCCCGGCACAGCCACACCGCGTCGGAACGGTCTCGATCGGCTGCTCACTCACGACTGATCCTCCTC
>NZ_JBKEGK010000080.1:0-10462 GCF_046710025.1 Natronomonas sp.
CGCGGGAGCCGAAACAGTTCTTTGAGCACCGTCGTCGTGGCGAGACCGCCGAGCGCGAGTGCGATCGCAACGGCTGCTTGGGGGCGCGACAGCGACAGCGCCCCCGGAAACGCGGTACCGAACCAATACAGGAGGCCGAGGAGGCCGAAGACGAACCACACGTCGCCCAGCGCGGTGACGAGCGCCGCGATGATGACGACCGATTCGGGGAGCCCGGCGGCGATGTCGATGCCGCCGATACCACGGCTCATCGACGTTCGAACCGGTCCTTCAGCCGCCCGGGCAGCCCCGCAACCGTCAGCGTCGTCCCGACGACGAGCATCAGCGCGTACAGCCCGAGCGTCGAGAGCCAGACGACGAGCATGGCGAGGACAGCCCACCCACCCGGAAGGAAGTAAAAAGCCCCGAGTGTCATCAGGGTGCCGTACAGCAACACGAGATACGGCCCCCATCCGCGGGCCTTCCCACGACGGCTGCGGGCCCGGATGTAGCGCTTGAGGTCGCGCTCGATCTCCTCGCGGTGAACCGTTCGCTCGTCGATCCGGTCCTCGAAGCGGTCTAACTCGTCATAGAGCTGTTCGAGGTCCTCGCGGAGGTCCTCGGCCGATGCGTCGTCGTCTGGTCGATCACGTGTCATGGTTCCCTCGAGTAGTGTGGTCGGCTGTGGCGTCGCCGTCATCTGCGGTGTGACGCCGGTCCGTTTGTCGGCCCGTCCGGCTAACACGGCATTGAGGACGGCCCCCAATAGGAGAACGAGCCCCCCGAAGTACAGAAACGTCACGAGCAGGAGGACGCCGCCGATGACTCCGTATGCCTCATAGCTGCCCGCGACGGTCGCGTAAACCCGAAAGCCGGTCTGTAGCGCGGTCCACCCGACGGCGGCGAAGACCGCGCCGGGAAGCGCTTCGCTGATCGGAAGGTCGATGCCGGGGAGGACGTAGTACAGCGGCAGAAATGCGATTGTGAGGCCGGCGATGAGGCCGGCCGTCCCGACAGCCCCGACTGCCCGTCCCCCGACGACGGCCCCCCCGAGTCCGAGCCCGGCGATCGCTGCCCCGGCGACCACCGTCGCCGCGACGCTGACGCCGACTGCGCTGAGCGTGACGGCCGCGTTCCGGAGTTGCTCGAGCATCGATTCCGGACCGGGGTCGCCGTACACCTCAGAGAAAGCGATGTCGAGGCCGCGAAAGAGCTTCAGCCCCGACCAGAGAAAGGCGGTCAGCCCGAAGACGGTCGCGCCGCCGCGTCCGGCCGCACCGGTGAGGGCGTCGGCGAGCGCCCCGCCGGCCCCCTCTCCCAGACTTCGCGAGACCTCGGCGACCAGCGCCTCAACAACCTCGGTGTTGCCTAGAAGCGACGTGACGACGAGTGCGAGCAATAACAGCGGGATGAGCGAGATGAAAGCGTAGTACGCCAACCCCGCCGCGATGAACGTCACCCGATCGGAGCGCACGCCCGCGGCGACGCCGCGTGCAACCGTCACCGTCCGGTGGACGTACCCAGTCACGGCTCCGGGTACGAGGGACGCCTACATATAATCGGCGGGAACGGGCGATGCTCGGCGATCGAGCGCTCCAGCGGTGAATCAACGTACGGTGTGTCCGTTTTGAACTGGGTGTACGGTGTATCGGCTCTGAACTGGGTGTGCGGCGTGCCTCCACTACTTAAGATGCTATATTTCCCTCTTATAACCCGCTCGTGAGCCATACGTGCCTCCCGGTATAAGCGGGCTTCCGTGCCACGGCGGTATATATACCCATCTCCTGCATTCGGCTCTCTCAGCTATATGCGCGGCTCACAGTAGGTGGGCGCCCGCCAGCGAGACCGAACACCGCTCGGCGTCGTAGCCCGCATCGGAGAGGCCGCTGTCGAGGGCGAACACCGTCTCGCCGAGCATTGCCATGGACGCCTCCCCGCCGGCATCGGAAACATCGCGGACGACCTCCTCGACCTTTGGCGTCAATAGCCCCGCCTCGCGGCCGAACCGCCTGGAGGACGACATGAACGTCTCAAGAGTCGGCTCGGAGACGAGTGCCGACAGCGCCCGGTTGCCGGCCGCGGTCAGATCGTCGGTGTCGCCGGTGATGATCTCCTCGGTTGAGAGTTCGCCGAAACTGCGGTACTCGACGGATTGATGCTCCGGGACCCCGTCCATCGCGCCGTGGGCGGGCGCGCCGGGTTCGAGTCGGATCGGGACGCCGCCGCGGGCCTGGGCGACCACGTCACCGAGGCCGGTCCCAGCTTGGACCTCCGCGCCGTGTGCGATGGTGACGAGTTCGTTCTCCGAGAGTTCGCGCCCGAAGACGGCGTTCGTTGCGAGCGCGGTCCCGAGCGCCGCGGCCCCCGAGACGCCGAAGCCGGCCCCGAGCGGCAGATCGGTCTTGACGACGACGTGTGCGGTGGCCCGCAACGCCTCGAGAACCCGGTTGACGGCCTCGATCGTCGCCGTCTCGCCGTTGAGCTCGACCCCGCCGCCGGGTTCGAGCTCGACCGTGACGCCGTCGCCGATGACGAGGCCGGCGCCGCGGGAGCCGGCTTTCGTCGGGTCGTCGTCCGGATGGGCGCTAAAAAACCCCGTCACGTGGCCGGGGACGAACGCGCGCGCCGAATCTGGCATGAGATTATTTGCGGGACGGACCGTGTTAAATCTTCCAACTGACGCGTGACCGCCGTCCGGAACGACCACGGCACTGCTTCGAACCGCCGACGGTGTGGCCCGGAACGATCACGTAGCCCCCGTTTCGGACGATCACGCCACCGTTTCTGGCCGCTGACGTCCCCGCCGGAATGATAAACGGTTTTGACGTGGGTTGCTGAATAGTTCTGTAGTGAACGCCCGTGGCTGACCAGACACAGAACCCGACTCCCGGAGGCGCGTTGCTCGTCCCCGTCGGCGAGTCGGTAACGCTGCGGAACACGGTCGCACACGCGGTGGCAACCGCCGCCGAGGACGGCCTCAAGGAGGTCCACTTCGTTGCGCCGGTCGCACAGCATTTCATCGGCGATGCCGACCGGTCGACTCGCGAGGCCATCCGTGCGCTCCTCGATCGCATTTCGACGTGGGCAGAGGAAGACTCCCCCGAGGCGGACGCCCCGACGATCCGGACGGCCGTCATCGGCACGGATGAATACCTGTTCAGCCCGGATGATTACGCTGCGGTGCTCTCGGCGTACGCCGCCGAGCACGGCATCGAACGGATCATCATCGATCCCGAGTACAGCCCCGGCGGCAACGTCCCGCTGTTGCGGCCGATGGAGGTCGCGCTGGCGAAACGTGGCCTCGATGTCTCGGAGGCGCCCGGCAGTCGGCCCGTCCGCCGGTCGCGATTGGTGCAACCCGGCGGCGCGATCCAGTTCGGCCTGCTATTCGGCGTTTCGTTTCTGTTCTATCATCTGCTCGGTGGCTTCGCGGTCGTGACTGGCGACACTTTTGACTTCTACTACGAACTCGCGACGAGCACGCTCGTCGCCGGCATCGTCGCCGGCACGCTGTACACCGTCTCGCTCTCGGCGCGAACCCGCGTCCGAACGATGGCCGTCCAGGCGATCCGACTCGCGATCTACGTGCCCTACCTGCTCTACGAGATCGTGAAGTCGAACATCCTGATTACGATGATCATCCTGCACCCCAGACTCCCGATCGAGCCCCGTCTGACGCGGGTTCAATCGGCGGTCTGGGGCGGCCCTGCGCTGACCACGCTGGCCAACAGCATCACGCTCACGCCCGGGACGCTCACAATCAGGACGGAAGGTCAACACCTCTACGTTCACAGTCTTTTCGCGAGCGCCCGCGGGGGTATCGCCGATGGCGACTTAGAGCGTGCGGTCCGGTTCGTCTTCTACGGCCGCCGGGCCGCCGCGATTTCGAGCCCAGACGAACGCGGCGACTACACGGAACTTCAGGGGCCTGAAGCCGATGGGGACGCCCCGGATGGCTCCGAAGCCACGGAAACAGAAACGGTCAAAACGGAGGGCCGGTCGCCGTGATTCCCACGTCGTCGACGCTTTCGAGCGTCTTCCTCGCTGCCGCGGCCGCCCTCGTGGTGCTCGCCATCGTCGTCCTCTACCGCGCGGTCAAGGGTCCGACAATGCAGGATCGAGTCATCGCGGTCAACGTCCTCGGGACGAACACTGTCGTCATCCTCGCACTCTTAGCGGTCGCCCTCGACAGCGAATCGTTTCTCGACATCGCCTTGGTGTACGCGCTGTTGAATTTCCTCATGGCAGTCGCCATCTCGAAGTTCAGCGTCAAACGGGGGGATGTCATATGACCGATGTCCGCCTTGCCGCGATCTTCGTGTTGCTCGTCGGCGGGGTGTTCTTCACGTTCGTCTCCGCCGTCGGCGTGCTCCGACTCCCCGATGTGTACACCCGTGCCCACACCGCCTCCCAGACTGACACGCTGGGCGCGGGCCTCGTCGTGGGAGCGGTCGTGCTCGCCTACGGCGTCGAGACCGAAGTCATCAAGGCACTCCTGTTACTCGTGTTCATTTTCATCACTAACCCGACGGCCGCCCACGCGGCGACCCGCGCGGCGTACGAGGAGGGAATCGAACCGTGGACCGAGGGGGATGAGAGACGATGAGCGTGGTCGGCTTTGCCCTCGCGGCGTTCGTCCTCATCACCGCTGGTGCCACCGCAATGCTGCGTGACACGCTCGCGGTTATCATCGTGTTCGCCGCCTACAGCCTCGGCATGGCGCTTCTGTACACCCTGTTGCTCGCGCCCGATGTCGGCATCACCGAGGCCGCGATCGGGGCCGGCGTGACGACCATCCTGCTGCTCGTGACAATCACAAAGACGACGCGCCCGGCCGCCGAGGAGATATTCGCGGGGATCAACTGGCCCGCCGCGACCGTCTCGGCCGGGTTGGCGGCCGTCCTGCTTGCGATTATCGGATCGATCCCTGCCGGGAACTTCCTCGGCGGAACGACGCCTGTGACCGGCGCTGCGGGGACCCCCGGCGAGGGCGTCACCGGCCACTATCTCGCGTCGGCGTACCAACAGACCGGCGTCCACAACAGCGTCACGGCGGTGCTCGCCTCGTACCGTGGCTTCGATACGTTCGGGGAGGCGGTGGTTGTCTTCGCCGCCGGCGTCGCCGTCGTCCTCGTTCTGCATCAGGGTGATTTCATATGAGCGATATCGACGCCGACGCGGAGACGAGCGCGGAGGCTGACACTGACCTGGATTCGGATGCTGACTTCGCCCCCGATGCCGATGTCGAGTTCGACGCCTCGGACGTTCCCGACGCGGATACCAATATAAATGCCGGCATAAATGTCGAGTTCGACCCTGTTCGCCCCTACACAGAAAGCGAAATTATCATGACTACTGTCCGAATTGTCACGCCATTCGTGCTCACCTACGGGCTCTACTTGACCTTTCACGGCGCGAACTCGCCCGGCGGCGGCTTCCAAGGCGGAGCGCTTGTCGGCGTTGTCGTCCTCATGTTAGCGTTCGCGTTCGGCATCCAGCCGACCCGCGAGTGGGTCGGTAGCGGGCTGATGTCCGGCCTCGCGAGCGGCGGCGTCCTCGTCTTCGTCGGCGTCGGGTTGGGAACGCTCGCGCTGGGCGGGACGTTCCTCGAGTACGGGCTCTACGAGCCCTTCGTTGGCTCCGACGCGACGAAGTGGGGGATGGAGGCGATCGAGATCGGCGGCGTTTCGGCGATCGTTTCCGGCGTCATCATGGGGCTGTTCTTCCTCACCGCCGCCGGCTACGACTCCGAAGGGGGTGACGAGGCGTGATGCTAGCCGGCATCGCAGCGCTTCCCATGCCGAGCGTCACGCTCGCCGCGGAAGGGACGTTTCCGTTGGCCCTCGAAGCCCTTTCGACGCGGTACGCCTATGCGACGTTTGCGATCCTGTTTGCCACCGGGCTGTATATGATGATTGCAAGCCCCAATCTCGTGAAGAAGGTTATCGGATTGAACCTCTTCCAGAGCGCGATCTTCCTGTTTTTTGTCGCGATGGCGTACGTCCGGGGCGGGTCGGTGCCCGTCATACCGAGCGAGGGCGGCGCGGTCGGCGAGTACGCCAGCCCGCTGCCGCAGGTCATCGTGCTGACCGCCATCGTTGTCGGCGTCAGCCTCACCGCTGTCGCGCTGGCGTTGATCGTCCGGCTATACACCGAATACGGAACGCTCAATGAGAAGACGATCCGGGAGGTCATGAATGAGTAATCCCGAACTCGCGCTGCTCGTTGCGATCCCGATCCTCGCGGCGACGCTGCCTGTCATCGTCGGCCTGAAGTTCGATTCGATCGGCTGGCCGGTCGCCGCGCTCACGTCGCTCGTCGAGATCGCCCTCGCCGCCGCCGTCGTGGTGCGCGTCGCCACCGAGGGACGCTTCGTCCACTCCCTGGGAAACTACCCCCGCCAGTACGGCATCGAGTTGGTCGCCGACGGCCTCTCCGCGGCCATCGTCCTCTTGATCGCCGTTGTAACGTTCGCCGTGTTGGTGTACGCCCGCCGCAACGGCCCCCGGCGTAACCCCTTCTACACCGCGTACCTACTGCTGTGTGGCGGGCTGATGGGCATCGGCCTGACCGGCGACGTTTTTAATATGTTCGTCTTCCTTGAGATCGTCGGCTTGGCGACGTACGCCTTGGTCGCGACGGATCGATCGGGGCGCTCGGCGCTCGCGGCGTTGAAGTACCTCATCATCGGGACTGCGGGGGCATCGATGTACCTCGTCGGCGTCGGCTTCGCGTTCGTCGCTACCGGCACGCTGAATATGGTCGAGTTGGCGACGGCGATCCCCGAAACCGTCGGCTACTCGGACCCGCTCATCGTTGCTTCCTTCTGTTTCATCGCGGTCGGGCTCTCGGTCAAAGCCGCCATCTTCCCGCTACACACGTGGATGCCCGACGCCTACGCGGAGTCGCCCGACACCGTGACCGCCTACATCTCCGCGCTCGTCTCAACGCTCGGGGCGTACGCGCTGGCACGGCTCATCTACTCGGTGTACACCCCCGCGTTCTTCGAAGCGGTCCCGCTCGCGGGCGACGCCCTCGTGGCGTTCGCGACGACGAGCATCGTTGCCGGCTCGGTGTTGGCGGTGATCCAGCCCGACATCAAGCGAATGTTGGCGTACTCCTCGGTCGCGCAGTTCGGGATGATCGTCGCGGCCTTCGGCCTCGGGACCGAACAGGCCCTCCTGGGGGGCGTGATCCACCTCGTCGGTCACGGGCTGATGAAGGCGGGACTGTTCCTCGCAGTTGGTGTCATCGCTACCGCCTACGGCGTCCGGACCGTCCGGGAGTACGCCAACTTGGGATACCGCTCGCCCGTGACGGCTGCCGCGATGGGGCTGTCGTTGCTCGGGTTGGTCGGCATCCCGCCGTCGGTCGGCTTCCTCGGCAAGTGGTACATCGCCTGGGGAGCCATCGAGGCGGGCGCACCGATCGTCGCCGGCGTGATCCTTTTCAGTACGCTGTTGACGCTTCTGTACGTCGCTCGCCTGTTGGAGACGCTGTACTTCCGCCCCCCGGATGAGGCCACGGGCGCGGTGCCGGGTGCCGACGTCCGGCTGCTCTCCGACGGCGGCGACGGGGATGGCGCTGATCCGGCCGGGACGGATGCGCCGACGGCGGAGGCGGGTGAGCCGTCCCCAGCCGACGCCCGCCCGGTTTCCTTCGAGGCGGTGTTCGTCGTTGCCGCCCTCTCGATCGCCGCAGTCGCGCTCGGCTTCGCCGGCCCGGTGTTTGAAACGTTCCTCGACCCGTTCTTGGAGGCTGTACTATGATGGATAACTTCCCGCTGTACGCCGTGTTGATATCGTTTTTCGGGATGTTCGGCATCTTCGCGTCCCACCGCCACCCGAACGTCCGCGAGACGGTCACGATCGTTGTCGCGCTCGCGAAGTTCGGACTCGTCGCCGCGATGGTGCCCGGCGTCCTCGACGGCGAGACGTACGTCTTTTCCGCCGGCGAGTTCGTCGCCGGCATCGAGTTCGTCCTCCGGGCCGATGCCCTCGGAACCCTTTTTGCCACCCTCGCCAGCCTGCTGTGGATTATCACCTCTCTGTACAGTATCGGCTACATGCGCGGCCTCGACGAACACAGTCAGACCCGGTACTTTGCCTCCTTTGCGGCCTCGCTGTCGGCGACGATGGGGATCGCCTTCGCGGGCAACCTCGTGACGATCTTCGTCTTTTACGAGTTGCTCTCGATCGCGACGTATCCGCTCGTCGCTCACGACGGCACCGACGAGGCGCGCTCGGCGGGCCGCAAGTACCTTGCCTACACGATGTTCGGGGGGGGCGTCCTCGTGCTCGCAGGGACGGTGTTGGTCTTTTTCCTCGCCGGAACGGTCACGTTCACCCCTGGCGGTATCGAGGGGCTCGCCGAAGTCGCAAACTCGAACGAGTCGGCCGTCCAACTCGCGTACCTGCTGCTCGCCGTCGGCTTCGGAGTCAAGGCGGGATTGATGCCGCTACACCAGTGGCTCCCGACCGCGATGGTTGCGCCGACGCCCGTCTCCGGGCTCCTCCACGCGGTCGCGGTCGTCAAATCCGGCGCGTTCGGGGTCGCGCGCGTGACGCTGGAGGTTTTCGGCCCCGAGGTCGCGTATCAGATCGGGATGGGTGTCGCTATTTCGTCGCTTGCGGCCTTTACACTGCTCGCGGCGTCGTTCATCGCGCTTCGGAAGGACCACCTCAAACAGCGCCTCGCGTACTCGACGGTCTCACAGCTCTCCTACATCGTGTTGGGGCTCGGAATCTTCGGCCCGTACGGGTTGATCGGCGCGCTCCTGCATATCCCCGCCCACGCGTTCATGAAGCTCACGCTGTTCTTCTGTGCCGGCGCGGCCCACGTCGAGACCCACACCGATCATATCTCCGAGATGGCGGGGATCGGCAAGCGGATGCCGGTCGTCTTCGGCGCGTTCGCGCTGGCAGCCGCCGGAATGGCCGGCATCCCGCTGTTCGCCGGCTTCGTCTCGAAGTACTACATGCTCATCGGCGCGGTCGAGATGGGGTCGTTCGCGCCCGTGGGCTACTACTTGGCGGGTGCGTTGTTGGTCTCCGGCGTGCTCAACATCGCGTACTTTTGGCCGGTGGTCTACACGGCCTTCTTCGAGGCCGAGGCCGACCACGACGCGAAGCCGCTCGTCGACTATCGCCCCGGCGGCGAACAGCGCTCGACGCTCGTTTCCGCGGACGGCGGTGAGGCCCGAGACGATGGGGGCCGATCCTCGTCGGATGTCGCATCTGACGGCGGCCGCCCGGTCGACGACGCCGACGATGTGGACGGCGATAGCGAGGCCGATGCCCCCGCAGACGACGCCGACGATGCCGATATCGATCCAACGGACCTCCAGCCGGACTTCTCGGGTTCGCCAGGCGAACGCCGCGATTACGGCACGCCGGCGCCACTAGTCGAGGGAGAGTACGCGGTAGACAAACACCCGAGCGATCACACCGTGCCGGCGGACGAGACAGACGAATCCGATGGGGATACGGAGTCGGTCAAATCGTCGGACGCTGCCGGCCACGCAGACGCCACGGAGATGCCTGACGGCTCCACCGACGACCACGCCGCCGACATCGACGCCCACGACGCCCATCACGAGGGGCCACCGCCGGGCGGGTGGCAGCGGCTCTCGACCGCCGAGGCGCTCCGCGGCGAGGAGACGACATGGTTCATGCTCGGGCCGATCCTCGCGGCCGTGACGGGCGCGATACTCCTCGGGATCATCCCCTACGAACTCGGCTTTCTCGAGTTGATCGAGTTGATCGTCGAGGGCGCCCTCTCGGGCGCGGAGGTGCCGGCGTGATCGAATCGATCCCGCCGTTCGTCTACGTCGCGATCGCCGCGTTCGCGGTCGCGTTCTTTCCTCGACTCCTCGGCCACGCTGTCGCCGCGCTTGCGACCGCCGGGATCGGGGTACAGGCGCTGCTGCTGTCGAACGGTACCTACGTCGACACGCGGTTTTTGGGCTTCGACGTGGTCTTTCTCAACGTCGATGACCCTGCCCGTCTGGTCGCGGTCGCCGTTGCCACTCTCGCGACGGCGGCGGTCGTCTACGCCTACGAAACCGACGCCTCGCGGGTGATGACCGCCTTCGCGATGAGTTACGTCGCGGGTACTGCCGGTCTCGTCTTCGCGGGCGATTGGCTCTCGATGATCTTCTTTTGGGAGCTGATGGCCGTTACATCGACGCTTCTGGTGTGGCACCACGGTGGTGCGGCGGTCCGGGCGGGCTACCGCTACGCGCTGTATCACGGCACCGGAGGGTCGATCCTGTTGGCCGCCGTTGTCATCCACTTCGTCAGCGAGGGCTCGTTCCGCTACGCCGCGACGACCGGCATCGCCGATGCCGCCGCCCCAATCGCCGCGATCGGAATCGGTATCAACTGCGGGTTCATTTTCTTGCACTCGTGGCTGCCTGACACCTACCCGCGCCCCCACGTGGCCGCGTCGGTGTTCCTGTCGGTGTTCACCACGAAGACCGCTG
>NZ_JBKEGK010000081.1:0-10456 GCF_046710025.1 Natronomonas sp.
CCGGGAACGTTTCGTCGGATTTCGGCGATCGCCGGCCGGACAACCCGATCGAGCGGCGTCTTCCCGGCACAGCCACACCGCGTCGGAACGGTCTCGATCGGCTGCTCACTCACGACTGATCCTCCTCCAACAGCGGGCAAACGTCGGTTGTCGGGACCGTCCCACCGCTAGGCGTTCGCCTGAGTCCGTCGAGAAGGACCCGATCACCGAGAGAGCGAGCGATCCGGAGTACGTCGATGCCGTCGATCCGCCCTATCCCTCCCGCCACCGCGTTTCGCTCGCCGGTGGACGTGACATCGTCGGTCCGTGCCGTCGGTGCGGCTATAGTGACCGGTACCGCCTCCCCGGAATGGACGACGTTGCCAGCACTTGGGGTCGTGTGGTCGGCGGTGACGATGGTGACAAGGTCCCTGTCGAGGGCGGCCTTGACCACTCCGGAGAGCGACCGATCGATCGCTTCCAGTTCGCGTTTCTTTTCGAGGGGCGTGCCCGCGTGTGCGACTTCGTCGGGTTCGGGATAGTGGGCGTGGACGAACTTCGCGGTGTCGAGGGTTTCGCGAACGACCGCCGCGCGCTCGTCATAGCCCTCGGGCGGATCGATCACGTCCATCCCGAGCGTGTCAGTCAGCCCGGCTAACACCGGCTTCGGTGTCAACGAGACGGCCTCCATTCCGTGCCGCTCGGCGAACGGCTCGGGCTGCGTCGGCATGCCGGCCCACTTCGAGAGAACGATATCGCTCGCGGCATCACTGAGCTGTTCGACACTCCAGCGGGTGTACGCCGCCAGCGCGTCCGCCGTCCGGGCTGCTGCATCGCTGTTGTCAGCGTTCGCTGTCGGCTCCGGACGGACGACCGGCAGGCCCGATTCGAACGGATCAGTATCGGTCACGCCTGGATCGAGCGGAGCCTCTGATTCCAGTGTGAGTATGCCCCGATTTTTCCAGGTATACTCGAACGACACGGAGACGCTGTCGGTCTCGAACGCGCCGATCGCTTCGGCGTCGTTTCGGCACTGCTCACGACTCCCGGACAGCGATCGATCTGTGATCGCCCCTGAGGGGTGGGCTGACGACCCAAGTCGAGCGAAACTCGCGCTACAGGTCACATCCGTCTCGGACACCTCGATGCCGAGCCCCCGAGCCTCAAGCACACCGCGTCTCGGGATGGCGTCCGGATCGTAGCCGAACAGCCGCCCATGAGCGCGATCGCTCGGCATCGGCATCCCCGGTGGCCCGATATCGGTGACCCCCGAGATGCCGGCGGCCACAAGCCGATCGAGCGCCGGCGTTTCCGCGGCCTCAAGCGGCGTCTTCCCGTCGAGTTCCGAAGCGGGTCGGTCGGCAGCGCCGTCCAGGAGGACGAGCAGGATGTGACGGCCGTCGCCTCGCATCTCACTCCCCGAGCCCGAGCGTCTTTGCGATCGTCGATTTCTGTATCTCCGTCGCTCCGGCCGGAATCCTGAGGTTTCGAGCGACCCGGAACACCCGTTCGACACCGCCGGCACGCATGAGCCCCTGTCCCCCGAGGACCTGCACCGCCTTATCCGACCACTCGAAGAGCCGCTCTTCGGGGTAGTATTTCAGCATCGAAAGGAGCTGTTTTGCCTGCTGGGGCTGGTGGAGGTCTTCGAGGCTCGCGAGCGACTCATACTCGGAGATGAGCTGCGTCGAGAACGCCCGGGTCGCCTTCAATTCAGTCGCTGTCTCGACGATCGGCCACTGGACGGCTTGGTTGGTCCCGATCGACTTCCCGAATGCCTCTCGCTGTTTGACGTGTGAGAGCATTCGATCAAGAAGGTATTCGCCCATGCCGACGCACATCCCGCCACGATTGATCCGCCGCCAATTGATCCACGATAGCGCGAGCTGAAGCCCCTGGCCGACGTCCCCAACCATCTGGTGGTCCTCGACACGGCAGTCATCGAGATGGAGATCCGAGGTGATCCCATCCATCATGAGGTTGGTGTTGATCTTGCCCGGCCGAATCCCCGGATTTTCGTTCATATCGACGAGGAACATCGCCATTCCCGCTGCGCCCTCGGCCTGATCGGTTTTCGCCAGTATCTGCCCCGTGTCGGCGTAGGGGCCGTTCGTGATGTATCGTTTGTGTCCGTTGAGCACCCAGCCGTCGCCGTCTTTTTTCGCTGTCGTCTCGATGGCGCCGATATCCGAGCCGGCACCGGGTTCGGTGATCCCGATACAGGCCGTCTTTCGTCCCTCGACGAGCGGGGCAAGCCAGTCTGCTCGTTGATCGTCGTCTAGGTGCAAAAGTAGTGCTGAGGGTCCTTCGGTCCAAGCAAGCACCGACTTCGTCAGCCCCGATCCGTGTCCGGTTCCGTATCGGAATACCTCCTCGATTACGTAAAAGTGTTCGAGTTGTGAGAGCCCGCCGCCCCCGACTTCCTCCGGTAGATGAAGTGCATACAGCCCCTCCTCGGCGGAGCGTCGCCGAACCTTCGATTTGGCCTCGTGGATCTCTGAGAGTAGTCTGGCATCCTCGTCGAGGTGATTCACCGGGTCGCCGAAGTACTCCTCGTATTCCTTTTCGATCGCCGCGACGTCGTCTCTAATAAATTCACGCAAACGCTCGACAGTTGGCCGCACTGACTCCGGCGGCTCGAATTCACCTGCGAGTTGCTCCGGGATCGAAGACATTCGTTACCAATGAGCGAGGTAGTAAGAAAAAGCTGCCTATCTGTGTCGGATGATCAAGTGTCACCCACCGATTCGGTGGTTACTGTCAACGAAGGCGTGCTGCTTACTGAACGGGATCTCCCGCCGTTCGAAGATAACTGGGTACGTTGTGGTGAGTTCGTCGGACCCCCGGAGACTCGCAGTCGAACAGATCGTTTACGATATCGAACCGGTATTGTCCCAAATCCCGATTCTGTCCAGTATTTAATTGGGGATTGATCGTATCGCTGGCGTCTCTTCTGTGGGAAGAAGCAAAACAGATTACTACACATTGGACAATACCGAAGTATGACACTAGTTGTCCCATTCGACGGATCTGAACTGGCTGAAGCGGCGCTCGTCCGTGCCACTGAGTTCGGGAACGTATTTGACGAAGACGTGTTGGCAGCAAGTGTAATCCCGAAAGGGAACGGGGAGTACGCGAGAGAACGCGGCTGGATCGGACCGGACAACGAGTTTGATTTGAACGCTGTCATTTCAACACTACATAAGCAAGTGACCGAGTTGTGCCCGAGTGCTGACTTCCGCCACATTGTTGTGGGTCGATCCGCTCCGTCCGGCACTATAGCAGGCCGTTTGCGAAAGATGGCAAGGAACGAAGACACCTCAATGGTGTTTATCGGCAGCGAAAACGCTGGCCATCTCGTTGCAGCAGTAGGTAGCGTAGGGGGGGCTGTCGCAACGGACGGGTCCTACGATGTCGTCATCGTTCGAGATCGAACTCCAGCCAAAATTGCCAAACTCAGGAACGCATCGCCGCACAGAAAACCAAAGTCGGAGTTTTATCTCCCTGAGTAAATTTCCCACGCCCTCCTCAGCCTGAATCGAAATAAGAAGCCGCACTGTGTCTCGTTACTTTGATTATTAGTTTTGAGAGAGAGGTTCTTCGCCACACCCACGTCAGCGCTCACCGCACTACTACACACCTCAGAAAGCTTGCTCTGAGGGCGATGTCCCCACCGTGGCGCTCTGTGTAATCACCGAACTACAACAACAGGAACGGGCGACCGGCGGAACACCTTCTGAGCGACGTTTCCAACGACCAACCGGTCAGACAGCGAGCCGCCGTGGCTTCCGACCACGACCGCATCGAAGTCACCGGCTCTGTTCAGAATCGCCCGAGCGGGATGCCCCAACTGAATCTCGGTGGTGAGTTCGACGTCGGACTCAGCGGCAAGCTCCCGGGCGTCATCGAACACCTCCTCTGCGCGTTCCTCTGCGGCCTCGTCAAGATCTTCCTCAAGAGCAAGTGACGTGGCCGCCCCTCCCCACGGTGAGGGTTCGCCCACGACGTGCATGACGGTTATCTCCGCATCAGGATGGTTATTAATCGCGTACTCAAGTGCTTGCTGGGCCATCTCCGAGTCGTCAATCGGAACGAGGATCCGTGAGATCATGTACCAACTATACCCAGAGTACGCATAAAGTGGTGGTTCGCTTGCTTCAGGATATGCGACGACGGTGCGCGTGACCGAGTGCCGTCGGAACCCTCCGACGTTGTGGGAGCAAACGCCCCTGACCGAACAGGTTCGGCATAAACACCTTTATTTATTATTGCATACGTCGGTTTATGGGCACCGACCCGGATCTCGACGAGCAGACGGAACTGACCGCTCAGACTACTGTCGAGGTCCGCTGTACGGGCCACGTCAGAACGAAACTCGGCGAGCACAGCTTCAAGCATACGTTCGACGGATCGACGCTTCGAGCGTTTCTCGATTCCTTCTTCGAGGAGTACGACGTCGCGGACATGTTGATCGCGGAGACGGGGACCGAGACGACGAATGGGTGGGCCCCGACGAACGGCGATCCGCCGGAGGCGTGGAACAAAACCCCTGAAGGCGAGCAAACCCAGGCGTTCGCCCGCGTCGCGATCAACGGCCAGTTCAACGAACACATCGACGGCTTCGACACTGAAATCCGAGACGGCGACCGCCTCGCGTTGCTGTACCCCTTTATGAATTGTTTATAAGTAGTGGCGGCGGCGACTGCGGATCTCCGACACCTTTGTGCTCGGGCGTGCTACCGCTCCGCCGCCGACCGATCGTTACTCCTCAACGACCTATTGAGTCGGGGTCGACGCCCCGCGGGCGGTCCCCCATCGCGACCAGCGGATCAACACGACCGGCAGCACGACCGTCGACGTCACAAACGAGTACGTGACGCTAAATGCAATCAGCGCTCCGAACTGAGTGAGGATGGGCGTGATGGAGAGATAATGCAGCGCCACGCCCGCACTCGCCGTGGTGAGCGTCGTCCCGAAGAGTGCCCCGCCGGTCCCCTGCAGCGTGATTCGCGCCGCCGCGAGGCCGTCGTAGCCCGCGTCGAACTCCTCGGTGAATCGGTGGACGACGTGGATCGAGTAGTCGATCCCGATACCGACCGTGACCGACAGGATTGTTGCCGTCAGCATATTAAAGGGGATCGCCAGATACCGCATCGTCGCCACCAGAAACACCACCGTCGAGACAATCGGCACCAGGGTCACGGCGCCCAGCGCGGGCCGGCGCTCGATCCCGTAGTACATCGCCGTCAAAAACGAAAGCGACAGTACGAGCGCGAGCAGGAGGGCTTCGACAGCCGAACTGTACACCTCCTCGGAAACCCGCTGAAAGACGACGATGTCCCCCGTCTCGACGGCCGTCCCGCGAAACGACCCCGCCGCCATCGACTCGGCGTCGGCGGTGATCGCCGCATCGGTCGCGTCCGTCTCCACGGAGTAGACGATCCGGGCCTCGCGGTAGTCGTCGGTGAGATACCGACGCGCCTCCGTCTTGAACGGCGACGACAGGAGGTGCTCGTAGATCCGCTTGAGGTTCGCCTCCGGGACCCCGTTTCCGTCCCGATCGCTCCGTTCGACCAGTTGGGCGAACGACGGGGACCGCTCGGCGTATCGGCCGATAACCGTCAGGATACTCCTCGATTCCGCCCGTCGATCCCCCGAAACGACGATCGACGGGGGCGGGTCCGCGCCCGCCCGATGCAGTGATTCGAGGGCGTGGGATTCCGAGAGCGGTCCCTGTAGGTATATCGTGACCGTGTCCTCAGCCGTCGTTTCGAACTCCGACTCGAGGGTATTGAGGTTCTCCGTCACCGTGTACGTCCCCGGTGCCATCGGCCCGGGCAGATGAGCCAGATACCCCGGCAACTCCTCGGGCGGGAGCATATCGTCGTCCTCGAACGACGATCCGACGTCCTGTCCGTAGTAGCCGGCCATCCCGGTCGTCAACGCCACCACGAGGAGGAAGGCGATCGGTACCCGATTCGTCACCGAGAGGTGCAACGGGAGGAGCCGACCGAGCAGGGAGTCCTCCGACCCGAGCGGCGTCGAGACAAACAACGGGAGCCGGCTTCGACGCCGAAGCCGCTCGAGCAGGAGCTTTGCCGCGGGGAGGAAGATCCCGAATATCAGTGTCACGGCGGCGATGCCGACCGACGCGACGAGGCCGAAGTCGGCGATGGGTGAGAGCCCGCTGGCCATGTTCGCCGAGAACCCGATCACGGACGTCGTCACGACCATGAAGAACGCGACCGCTAGCGGCGCGACCGTCCGGCGGATCGCCCCCTCGAGCGCCGCCGCCCCTTCGGCGACCGTTCCCGAGTCGTCCGTGATCTCCTCGCGGTACCGGTTCGTCACGTGGATCCCGAAGTCCACGCCGATGGCCATCAACAACGGGGGCAGGACGATCTGCAACTGCGTGAAGGGGATGCCGGAGACGCCGATGAAGCCGAACGTCCAAACGAGCGACATCGCCAGCCCGAGGACGCCCAACGCGAGATCGAACGGGTCCCGGTAGGCGATCGCCAGAAACGCGAGCAGGAGCACGACGACCGCGGGGATCGCCGCCGACAGCGAATCCTGGATGACGCGCATGCTCTCGGCGTCGGTGATCCCCGACCCGAACACGCGGATGTCGCCCCCGACAGCGTTCGCGACCCGCCGCGTCTCGAACTGTATCTCCTCGAAAACCGCATCGTCGTCCCTCGCGTCGTGGGTGACGGTTCCGATCGCCGCCGATGTGGAGGCCGATCGGGCGTTGAAATCCTCGCCGACGAGTCGACGAAACGTCGGATCGTTTCGCTTCGCCCGGATGGCCCGCCGTATCTCCGTGTTGCCGGCCAGCCGAACCGCCCGGAGGCGATCCTCGGGCGTCGTCACTGTGGGATCTAGCTCCTGTGCGATCAGTCCTGCAGGGCTTGTCATATCCGTCACGCGTTGGGAGGGCCGCTCGGCCAACGCCACCTGGAGGCGGAGCATCCGAAGCAGTTCCGGCCTCGAGAGGACGTCCGACCCTTCCTGTATCAACAGCGTCGTGTCCTCGGCGGTGGCAAACGACGGCTGGAACGTCTCCTCGACGTCCTCGTTGACGGCGTAGGCGTCGACGTCCTCGGAGAACTGCTCCGCGCCGCCGACCACCTCGATGTCACTGATCCCGGTCGCAAAGCCCGCGGTGAGCAGCAAAAACGCGACCACGATCCGGGCCGGGTGCTCGACGATCTGCTCGCTCAGCGCCGAGACGAGCGCGTGTTCGTCGCTCATCGTCCCGACACAGGATCGGCCGCCCGCTTGTCGGCGTGTTTACCCACGTTGTCGGAGAGACCCGTCGCGGTACCCTAACCCTTTTTATGGACATGTCAGTACCATTCTAACATGTTCGTATACAACGCCGCCAAGGCGACAACAAAGAGGTAAACGCATGCCACTCGCGAAGATTGCCGTCTCGATCCCGGCGGAGATGTGGATCGCGAACGCCTCGGCCGAACACCCCGAGGTCACGTTCCGGGTCATCTCCACCCAGTACGACGACGGCACCGCGACCGGACTCTTCGAGATCGAGGGCGGCGACGTGGTTGAGGTCCTCGCCGGGGCGAACGACGCCCCGGAGATCACCGGCCTCGACCTGCTGTGGAACGACGGCTCGAAGACCGTAGTCCAACTCGAGACCGATAAGCCAGCGCTGCTCCGGCCCGTCTCCCGGGCCGGCGTCCCGCTTCGGACGCCGTTCGTCATCGCGGACGGTGTCGCCTCCTGGGAGGTGTCCGCGTCCGACGACAAACTCTCCGCACTGACCGATGAACTCGACGAACTTGGGATCACGTACGATGTCGAGTCGGTCCAGTCGTTCCCCAATCCGGACGAGGACCCCCTCCTGACGCCACGGCAGCGGGAGGCCCTTGCAACTGCGTTCGAGGCCGGCTATTACGACACGCCGAGGGAGGCCACCCAGGCCGCGGTCGCGGGGTCGCTCGGGATCACGAAAGCGACGTGCAGTGATCTGCTCCACCGGGCGGAGGGCAAACTCGTCGAGCGATGTATCGACCCCGACGCGTGATACGATCGGTGGGAGGACAGCCCGGCCGCTGTGCTCGATGACGCCGATGCCCACCGGAACACGAACAGCCGACCGACGGACACAGATACCTACTTTCGGGTCGAGCACGTACCGACGGTATGGACAGAGATAGCGGCTGGAACGTCGGCTCACGGGCCGGAGCCGATAGCGGGTCGGGACTGTACGGGGCCGTCCGGTCGCTTCCGCTCACCATCGAGGGTGTCGCGCTCGATGAAAAACGGATCGAGACGGACAAACGGGCGTTCGAGCGAACCGTCATCGAACTGCATGGCGACAGCCACGTCGGGTTCGGTGAGGACGTTACACCGGACGTCGAGTCCCACGAGCGACTCCGGGCGGAGGGATTGGCGCTACCCTCGGGGACGTACACAGTCGAAACAGTCAGCGCTCGCCTCGACGACGAATCGGGGGCGGCCCCTCCGTCACAGGCCGTCGACGGGCCGAACCGCCGCTGGGCGGTCGAGAGCGCAGCCCTGGATCTGGCACTCAAACAGGCCGGTGAGACGCTGGCGTCGGCACTCGATCGGACATACGAGCCGGTACGGTTCGTCGTGAGTCCGCAATTGGGCGACCCGCCGAGTATCGAGCCCCTACACCGCCTTCGTGAACCCGATCCGACCCTCGAATTCAAGATCGATGTCCCCGCTGACCCGAGCGATGCGTTGCTCTCCGAACTCACGGCGACGGATGCGGTCCGCGTGCTCGATCTGAAGGGACAGTACAGCGACGATGTCGGTGCGCCCGCCGATCCGGCGCTCTACCGGCGGCTCTTCGAGCTGTTTCCGACCGCGACGATCGAAGACCCGACGCTAACGGATGCGACACGACCGATTCTCGAGGCACACGCCGACCGGATCAGCTGGGACGCTCCGATAACGGGCGTCGAGAGCCTGACGGCGTTGCCTTGGAAACCCGCCGCCCTCAATATCAAACCGTGTCGGTTCGGGACGCTCGAGTCACTCTGTCGGGTTCTCGATATCGCGATCGAACGCGGCATCGATCTCTATGGTGGCGGTATGTTTGAACTCGACGCCGGCCGGGCACACTCCCAAGCGCTCGCATCGCTTCTGTATCCGGGGGGCCACAACGACCTCGCGCCGCCCGCCTACTACAAGCCGGCCCCCGATCACGTGCGGCCGACGAGCCCCCTTGACGCTCCGGCGCGTCCAAGCGGGATCGGCTGGCACTCGGTATAACGTCGGACGCGAAATCCGCCGTTCGTCGGGGTCGCTCCCCGCCGCTCCCCGCCGCTCCTGTTCCGATCGGTAGCCGGGCCCGGGCCCGATTCGATCGCTACTCCGAGGCCGAGGACGCGAGCACCAACATCGCCTCGCAGTCGGTCTCGGCGCGCGGGGAGATGTCCTGTGCGCCGTTGAACCGAACGACATCGCCCCTCCCGAGCGATATCGTCTCGCCGGCAAGCGTCAGTTCCATTTGCCCCGAGAGGACGTGAAAGACGATGTCCCGCCCCGGGTGTTGGTGGGCGGGGATCGACTCGCCGGCCTCGAGCGCGAGCCGAACCGTTCTCGGCTCCCCCTCGAAGAGTGTGGCCCGCCCCTCGTCGTCGAGTTCCGGGAGCGACGCCCGTTCGAGGCCGACGGCGCCGTCTGCGTCGTCACTCATGCGTGCTTCGGGAGGTCGGCGACGTACTTGTCTTTCTCGACCCGTTCGCAGTCGTAGCCGTCGGCGTCGAAGGCCGGCACCTCCGCCTGGAACTCGTAGAACAGCGGCTTCGGCTCGTGGTCATTGACGATCCGAAGCGTCTCACCGGCCGCGAGATTCTCGAAGGCCGCGTGGATCTTCGGGTGGCGTTCCTTCGGCGGCGTCTCCCTGAGGTCGAGTTTCGTTGCTGGCATCGATACGGGTTTGAGTGTGAACGATCCTCCGGATTCCGCCGAATATGTTCGGAGGCGACGCCCGATCAAGGCTCACGTCCGACGATCAGCGCTCGCGTCGGGACCGGGACCTGCGCTCGATGATCAGGGCTCGCGGTCGACGGTGACCTTCGTGACGTGTCCGCCACAACCGCACTGGTCGATGTGCTCGTATTCGATCGTGTGCCCGAACCGTTCCTCAAGTGTCAGATACAGATACCCCGATGGGTGGCCGTGATCGCCGTGGGTGACCAGATTGACATGGGTGCCGGCGGCCGTGTGCTCGACTGCCTCGATCGCCCCTTCGACGACTGCGTCCTCGTTGTCTGCGTAGGCCGGTTTCTCGAGGTTGGCCGACCAGGAGGTATCGTGGATACGATCGGTCACGGGCTCGATCGAATCGCGTGCCGTGGTCATACGCACAACGTGGTCCCTCGTGATCCAATCCATTGCCCCGAACGTGTTCGTCGACGCCGGTGAGGCGGCCTCGCTGGCGCTATTGCTCCGACAGCACACCCCGGTGATCCGTCCGAAC
>NZ_JBKEGK010000082.1:0-10131 GCF_046710025.1 Natronomonas sp.
CGTCGTCGTCGCTGACGACGACCCCCGGTTAGCGCGATCCGTGGCCCGTCGTCCAGGCGCCGATCTGGTGTACCGCGATTCGGTCGGCGACGATCTCGACGGCTCGGTATCGGACCGGCTGTGTGACCGCGTTGACGCCGCCTGCCGCGAGGCGACCGCCGCTCTCAACGAACCGATCCTCGAGGTCGCCGGACTGTTGATGAGCGCGGCGCCGGACGAGGTCGGCACCCGAGTCGAGTGGGGGCTTCAAACGGTCGCGAAGGCACTTGGGGCAGATCGGTGTGCACTCTATGATGTCGGTGAACGTTCTCTCTCCCTGACTCACGAATGGGCCGAATCAGCATCGCTCGCACACGAGTCAGTCCCAAACACTGAGTTCCCGGGGTTCGAGTCGTCGCTTGAGCGGTTCGACCCGTTTGTGACCGCCGACCCGTCGGGAGACGGGGCACTCGGGTACGGCGGATCGTTCGTCGCGATCCCGGTCGTGATTAACTGGGATCTCGAATGGGTTCTGGCGTTCGGGGGCGTCCCTAGAGGGTCGGCCTCGGAGTCGGCGATGACGCGCTTGGAGACGTTCGGCACCCTGATCGGCCACACGCTCCGTCGGGACCGTCGCCACCGCGAGATCGAACGGCAAAACGAGCGGCTGGAACGCTTCGCGTCGGTGATCCGCCATGATCTCCAGAACCCGCTCAACGTCATTATGGGCTTTACCGATCTCGCGATGGAGACCGGCGAACAGGCCGAACTCGAACGGATCGCAACGGCGGCCGCCCGGATCGAAGCGATCCTCGAAGACCTCCATACGCTCGTCCGGGAGGCCGACGAACTCGGCGAGCGCGAACCGGTCTCGGTGTCGGAGCTCGTCAAACGTGCTCGTTCGACCGTCGATACGGGGACGGCGACCGTCGAGGTGGAGGATGTGGGCGTCGTGGAGGCTGACCCGGGGCGGCTCCGGCAGGCCTTCGAGAACCTCATTCGAAACAGCGTGGAACACGGTTCTACGGGCAATCGGACACCGGCCGACGACGCTGTCGAGCACGGCGGCGACGGCGTCTCGATCCGCGTCTCGGCGATGGCGGACGGGTTCGCGATCGAAGACGACGGCTCCGGGGTCCCGGAAGCCGACTGTGAGACGATCTTCGAGGAGGGGTACACGGGGGACGGCGGAACCGGCCTCGGGCTGTCGATCGTTCGGACGGTTGTCGAGGCGCACGGCTGGACGGTAGCGGCGACCAACTCCCCACTCGGCGGCGCGCGCTTCGAGATCAGCGGCGTCGAGTTCATCGATGCCGAGGCCCCAGCGGCGACCACGTCGTGACGCCGGCAGAGCGATCGGCCATCAGGACATAACCTCCCCGGCTGGGACCACGCAAGTATAACTAATCAAGCGGAGACTCCGCGACCTCAGTTGTGTGAGAACGTCACCAGTCCATCCCGCCGTTGACCGCCAGTATCTGTCCGGTCATGTAACTCGAGTCCTCGCCCGCGAGAAAGCGGACGATCCCCGCGACGTCCTCCGGGCGTGCGAACCGGTCGAGGGGAATCCGACGGCGGATCTTCTCTTTGACCCGGCCGGGAACGGTTTCGAGCATCCCGGTGTCGACAAAACCGGGAGCGACGCAGTTGGCCGTCGAGCCCTCGGCGGCCAACTCCAGTGCGAGCGTCCGGGTGAAGCCGAATAACCCCGATTTTGTCGTCGCGTAGTTCGCTTGCCCGTAGTTGCCCTGCTGGCCCACCACGCTCGAAACGTTGATCAATCGGCCTTCCTCGGCGTCCCGAAGATCTTCGAAGAGACAGTGAGTGCAGTTGAACGTCCCGCCCAAATTGACGTCCATGACGCGATCCCAGTCCTCCCGCGTCATCTCCTCAAAGCGCCTGTCGGCGGTGATGCCCGCGTTGTTGACCAACACGTCCACGGGGCCGAACCGATCGTGGACGGCCGTCCGCATCGACTCGACTTGCTCGTACTCGGAGACGTCGGCCCGGACCGTCATCGCCGAGCCGTCGGTCCCGTCGATCGTCTTGGCAGCCGCTTCCGCCGCCGCCTCGGAGGAGCGATAGTTGACGACAACGTCGGCGCCGTGACGCCCGAGTTCCGTCGCGATGGCGCGGCCAATGCCGCGTGAGCCCCCGGTGACGAGACAGGTCCTGTCTTCGAGCATGTGTCATCTGTCGATGGAAGCGGCAAAAGGATTGCTGATGGGGCGGAGGACTGTGCCTCACGAGCGAGGTCGCTGCCCGGCGTCGGGGACGGGGAAAGAGCGTCGGGAAGCGAGACGTTACCGATCGACGGTCGGCCTACTCAAGACGGTCGTCGATCTGCGATTGGAACTCCTCGATCCACTCGGACTCGGAGAGTTCCTCCATCCGATCTTGGAGGTGTGGCTCACAGAGGCCGACCTTGATGTGGTCCTTCTCGACCGCGACCGCGGCCTCCTCGTCACAGTAGTGACACTGCATACAATGTGGTACGTGACCGAGCAATTTGAACCCAGCGTTCGTGTCGGCCGGACGTCGGACGGCCGACGGACGGTCCCTCAAGCGACGGACGTATCGCGGGGAAACGTGGGTCGGGGGACGGTCACAGCGCGGCCCGGAAGGCGCGGTGGGCGTCGGCGTCCAACCCTGCCGCGCCGAGACGATACTCGTGGGCGTCGCTGCCGCCGGTGGCGAGGAGGTCCTCGTGCTCGATCGCCCGGTCGACGGCCCGCGAGTCGACGTTGTGGTCATAGGGGTAGAACCGTTCGACGGCGTCGAGCGCCGAGCAGCACTCCAACGCCGATTCGGGGTCGTCGTAGCGGTATGGGTGGGCGAGCGCGACGATGGAGCACGCGTCCCTGAGGGCGGCGACGCCCGCCTCAAACGCCGGGATATCGCGGGGGACATAGCACGGGCAGTCCCCGCCGATGAGTTCCTCAAAGGCCTCCGTGTAGCTGTATCCGGACGCCGTTGCGATGGCCTCGGCGATGTGCGGGCGGCCGATCCCTTCGCGGGCTTCGATCGGAAGCTCAACCTCGAGTCGCTCCTCGACGCGGTCGATGATCGTCGCACCACGCTCGACCCGGTCGGTCTGCAAGCGCTCGATCATCGACGTGAGTTCGGGGGTTCGCCGCGCGCCGTACCCGAGCAGGTCGACCTGCCCGCCGGCCGTTGCTACCCGAAGTTCGATCCCGTGAACGACGGTCAGCCCCTCGATCGTCGCGACCGGCGTCGGGAGATCGGGGTGGAGTCGGTCGTGGTCGGTCACGGCGACCGTCGAGACGCCGGCGGCGTCGGCGGCGTCAGGGAGCGTCTCGAGGGTCAACGACCCATCGGAGTTCGTCGTGTGCACGTGAAGATCGGCGACGACCATAGTTCGTGTTGGCGGCCGATAGTCAAAGCCCCGGCGCTTCGCCGAGGCGTAGTTGAATATAACTACTGGCCAATCCGGAACCGCCGGCTGACAGAGTGACCCGACTTCAGGCTTCCGAGAGCCGCCGCAACACGTCGCCGGCGTCGTCGAGCGCGTCGTCGAGCGCGTCGGCATCGGGGCCGCCGCCCTGTGCGAAGTCCGGCGGGCCGCCGCCGCCTCCGCCGACCCTATCGGCGAGTTCGCCAACGACTACCCCGGCGTTGATGTCGACGCCGTCGGGGACCGCAACGACGAACGTCGCGCCGTCGAGGCCGCTGCCGAGCACCGCCACGGAGCCTTCAGCTACGAGTGCGTTTGCGGTCGCCCTGAGCTCGTCCATGTCGGCGTCGACGCGCTGGACGATGGCGGTTGTGTCCCCGAGATCGACCTCCTCGCCGGCGTCACCGCCACCCTGTGCGCGGACTTCGGCGAGTTGCTCTTTGAGGGCCTCGATCCGCTTGCCGCGCTCTTTCCACTCCTCGAAGAAGCGGGTCGCAGTGTCTGGAACCGCTTGGGGGGAGACGTCGAACGTCTCCGCCGCCGAATAGAGGGCGTCCTCTGTCCGCTGGGTGGCCTCGATCGCGGCGTCGCCGGCCGCAAAGACGAGGCGTTCGACGCCGTCTTGGACGCGCTCCGTCGAGAGGATCTTGATCGTTCCGATGTCGCCCGTCCGGAGGACGTGGGTTCCGGCGCAGGCCTGGACGTCGTCGGCGACGTGGATCAGTCGCAGCTTCTCTCCCGGGGGGATCCCGCCCTGGTAGAGGTCGAAGCCGTGTTCCTCCTCCGCGTCTTGGCGGTCCGGCCACTCCTGTTTGACCGCGACGTTGTCGGTCACAACGTTGTTGGCGACGCGCTCGATGCGTTTGACCTCCTCGCGGGAGATGCGCTCGTAGTGGCGGATGTCGAACCGCGAGGAGTCGGTCCCCTTCTGTGCACCGGCCTGCCTGACGTGGTCGCCGAGCACCTGTCGGGCGGCATAGCCGACGATGTGAGTCGCAGTGTGGTGGGCCATCAGCCGCTTGCGACGGGTACCGTCGATCGCCCCGCGGACGAACTCGCCTTTACCGGGGTCCTCGTCGGTCCGATGGAGTATGACACCGTCGACCTCCTCGACGTGGGTGACATCGACGGTCGTGTCATCGGTCGAGAGCGTCCCCGTGTCAGCGGGTTGGCCACCGCCCTCGGGGTAGAACATCGTCTGGTCCAACACGACGTCGTAGCCGTCCTCGCGCTCGAGGATGTCGAGGACGACCGCCTCGAAGTCGGTCCGTTCGGGCTCCTCGTAGTAGAGCTTCTCCGTTTCCGGGAGGTCGCTGACGCGCTCGTCGGCATCTGCTTCGGTCCCGCCGTCCCCATCGTCGTCCGCCTCGCTGTGACGGGCGGCCACGAGCGAATAGAAGTCGTCCGGGATCTCGACGTCGGCCCCGTGCTCGGCGGCGATCTCCTCGACCATGTCGGGTTGGATACCGCGGCTGTCGTAGAGTTCGACGACCTCCTCTAGGGGAATCGGCTCGTCGCGGCCGGCGTACTCCTCGGCGAGCCGTTCGACCTGTCTGCCGCCGCGTTCGAGGGTGTCGCGGTACTTTTCGACCTCCGTGCGGACGATATCGCGGATCGTATCCCGGTTTGAGTAGTCGAGCCGTTCGGCCTGCATGTCGACGAGCTCGTCCAAGGGCGCGTCGATGCCGACGGTGTCGGCGAGCCGTTTCGTCCGCCGCAACACCATCCGCGCCAGGTAGCCGGTGCCGACGTTCGAGGGGACGATGCCGTCGCCGAGCATGTACGCGAGCGTTCGGGAGTGGTCGGCGATGGCGTAGATGTTCTCGAGCGGTTCGACGAGTGCGCGCAGCTCTTCGACGCCGACGCCGAGCGTCTCGGCGATGTCGCCGCGAGCGGCTTCCACGTCGTCGATGTCGTCGATATCGAGTTGGCCGGAGAGCCGCGCGGCCCGCCCGACGAGTTCGGTCTCTTCGTCGGTGTGGTCGATCCCGGCGTTGCGCTTCAGGAAAGTGATCATCTCGGGATACACCGCCTCGTACACCGTCGGTGTGCCTTGGGACATCCACGTCCAGCGTTCGAGCCCGTAGCCCGTGTCGACGATGTAGGTGTCCATGAAGGAGTACGTGTTCCCGTCCTTGAGTTCGTACTCGCCGTCGGGGTCTTGTTCCATGCACATGAAGACGAGGGTGGCGAGTTCGAGCCCTCGATAGATCACCTCGATGGCGGGGCCGGCGTTGCCGCCGCCGACCCACGGGTCCTCGATGTAGGTGACCTCGGAGACGTCCGCCCCGAGCGACTCGAGCAACTCATCGCAGTACGCGACGGTTTCGCTCTTCCAGTACACCTCGCCCTCGTAGGCGTACTGCTCGGGGTTATCGATGTCCTCGCGGGCGTTGAACGCGTGGTGGGCCATCATCTCGAAGGCCATCGTGTGTCGACCCGTCTTGCCGACGTTGTCGATGTCCTGCATCCGGATGCAGGGCTGAGAAACACACAGCGGGTTGGCTGGCGGCGGCGTCTCGCCGGAGGTGACGAGCGGCTGGAAGTCGTATATCGACGCCTGCGTCAGGAGAACGTCATCGCGCCAGCGATTCGCCGCGACCGGGTAGGGGTCGATCCGTTCGTGATCGTGCTCCTCGAAGAAAGAGAGAAACGCCTCCCGCATCCCGGAGAGGCTGTACTCCTCGTCGAAGCCCGGATCGTCGATGAACTCGTAGTCGGCGCACGGCGGCTCCCCGCACAGTTCCCGGTCAGGGTCCCGCGTCCAGAAATGCGCCCCACAGGAGGGACACTCCCTCCGTTCGAAACCCTCCTCGTGGAAGTACTCGAGTTGATATTCCTCGGCGAGTTCGCTCATTACACCTCGTTTGGCCCGTGATTGGCTAAAGGGTTTTCGAGTGTCCGAAGGGCGCAGGCAGCGACTACTCTGCGACGCCGTTGCGGCCTCCTCGCCACTTGTGAGCGCGCCGGATTAATCGTCATGGGTCGCGTCAGGTGACCGTCGTCACGGACTGTCTCGGGTGGACATCAGCCACGGAACACGTCGGAGAGCCTACTCGTCGTCGAGAGCGAGGACGTCCGCCTCGGTCGGCTCCTCGGGAAGGGCATCGATACAAGAAAAACAGAGGAAGTGTTCGCTTCCGTCCTCAAGCGTCAGCGTCATGCCGCCCGTTCCCGACGGATCGGACGACCAGAGGCCGGCGATGCCGCCGCCGATCGAAACGTCCTCGCCGCAGGCGTCGCAGGGATCTGTGGTCATAGGGGCGGTTCGGACCACGGGAACAAAAGCCGTCTGTCGTGGGGCGACAGAACGGGACGAAGACGCGAAGAGACGCCGGAAAGCGTGAGTCCCTCACTCAGGCGGGTGTAGGATCAGCCCGTCGACCAGCGCGGGGAGCGCGACGAGCGCGCCGACGCCAAGAGCGACCCACTCGGGAACCGTGGCGACGTGTCCCACGATCCACCCGGAGAGCAACACGAGCGGGATTGCCGCCAACAGGGCGTCGTATCGGGTGAACTCGGAGGGGCCGAGGCGCGACGGTTCGTCCGGAGCCGGACGGGCGATTTCGGGGATGTCTCTGTGTGATTGTTCGTTCGACACGGGAGTACACCTCCGTATGGTAGTAGTACCCACTCCGACTAAAAATTTTCCCAACGTTACATTCGATCCCACACGTTGTATTTTCATAAGTTATGGGGCGGGCATAATTGTACCAGCGGTACGAGGCGAATGCCGCGGGACGTGCCCCCGAGGCGATTCACGGCCAGTGTGCTGGGCGCCGAACGGCGGCCGGGACTTAAGATGCCCCGAACCGTTCACCCCGGTATGCGCGCGTTCGTGACCGGGACGGGACGAGCCCCTGGGCAGGGAGCGCTCCCGCGACGGTCGCAGGCGGCCCCGACACTCCCTCAACGGCGCATGGAAGTCGCCACTACCGGCGATTGGAGGGCACCCTGATGGACCCCGAGTACGGCGAGACGTGGGCCTACGAGAGCATCATCGGTGCGCTGCCGGGGATCGACCTCTCGGCCGGCGAGGCCATCGCGATACAGTTGGCCGTCTTCGAGGCATCGGTGCTCGCCTTGGCGTGGTACTACGACCTCCGGGCCGCGGCGATCGCCGGGACGGCCGCCGTCGTCGTCGCCGCGTTGGGAAGCGCCGAGATGCTCCGGATCAGCGCCGCTGCGCGCCGCCCGGAGACGCCCGAATCCTACCGACGGCTGCTGTTTGGCTCCAGCATTGAGGTCGTTCTCTCCGTGTTGGCGTTCATCGCGCTCATCACCCACCTGTTCGTCTTCGATACTCGGAACCCCGATCCGCTCGTCGAGACGCTGTTCGGGGCCGACCCGCCGACACTCGCGGTGTATCTCACGCTGCTCGTCCTGTGGGACCTCTGTTATCGGATCGCGACGGGCTGGTGGGTCGCGATCGTCGGGCTGTGGCGGTCGGTCCGGTACCGTTTCGACGGCCGGACGGCGGGGGTGCTCCGGCGGGCTGACCGGGAATCTGTCCTGTTCGGCCTCCTGCAGCTCCCGCTGTTGCCGTTCCTCACCGACCACCCGGTGTTGTTCGCCGCGCTCGCCGCTCACGTGAGTGCGGTGCTCGTCATCTCCGGGACGTCGCTCGTACTGTTGTGGCTCGGAGAATATCGGTAGGGGCGCGGATGTGAGCAGCCCCTACTGATCGGTCGCTGGCGTTTGCAACGCCGCCCACGGCATCTGCCGACCGCCGGTCTGTTACCGGACCTCCGTGTCCACCAGCCCGAACGCTGTCCCCTCGCCCTCAGCGTTGGCCCGCTCGTAGACGACGCGGGCGGCGGCGACATCCTGGATGGCGAGTCCCGTCGAGTCGAAGACGGTGACGCCGTCTTCGGAGGTCCGGCCCGACCGCTCTCCGGCGACGATCTCGCCTAACTCGGCGTGGAGGTCGTCGTCGGAGAGCGTTCCGTCGCTCCAGGGGACGTTTATTTCGCCGGAGTGAGTACACTGCTCGTAGTCGTCGATGACGAGTTTCGCGGACGTAACGACGTCCGCTGCGAGTTCGTTCTTTCCGGGTGCGTCGGCACCCATCGCGTTGATGTGGGTGTGCTCACCGAGGTCGGCGGCGTCGATGATCGGTGACTCGACCGGCGTCACCGTTGAAAGTACGTCACACGATGCGGCCTCCGCGGTCGACCCAGCCCGGACATTGAAGTCGTCGCCGAAGCGCTCGACAAACGCCCCGACTGCCGCCTCGCGCTTGTCGGCGACGATGACCGTCTCAACGTCGCGGACGGTCGCGATCGCCTCCAGTTGAGTGTACGACTGGACGCCGGCACCGACGATGCCGAGCGAACTCGCCCCGGGAACGGCGAGGTGATCGGTCGCGACGGCGGCGGCCGCGCCGGTCCGTTTCCTGGTCAGCGTCGTGCCGTCCATCACCGCCAACGGGAACGCGGTCCGCGGGTCGGAGTAGATCATCGTACCCATGACGGTCGGCAGGTCGTGGGCGTCGGCGTTGTTCGTGTGTGAGTTGACCCACTTGATCCCTGCGGCGTCCCACTCGCCCGCGTGCATGTACGCCGGCATCGACCGGAAGTCGCCGTCGTACTCCGGGAGGTCGATGTAGGACTTGGCGGGCATCCGGACCCGGCCGGCCTCGTAGGCGGCAAAGGCCTCTTCGACGGCGACGATGACCTCGGCCATGTCGGCGTTCTCGTCGACGTCGTCGGGGTTCAACAGTAGCGTCTCCATGCGAGAACGTTTCCGCCGGGCGTATTTATATTGACGGCGCTCAGTCAACGTGATCGGCACTGTTGAGCTGGAATAAAAAACGAAGGTCGAAAAGGCGCGGGCGAGAGGTCAGCAGAGCCGTGTGAGGCTTGGGGCGTCAGCGGAGCCGTTTTGGCTGTGGGCCGTGGCGCGGTTGGAGCGGGATGAACCGCGTGTCGTCGGCGTCGGTGGATTCGGTTTCGGTCGGTGCTGCGGCATCGAATGACGTGTTTCGGGTTGACATTGTGGGTTGAGTGAGTCGGTCTGAAGACGGTACCCGGTCGGCGGCTGTCACCCGAGTCGTACCAGCGATGTCATTACACCACCATTCAATGGTATCCTTAATAAATGTTAATGATTGTGTTCGGCTGGGGTCGGTTCCCCGCTCCGGCGGCTGTCGGGGACGTTCCGTCTTCGGTCGCCGTCGCGTGAATTTAAATACCGGAACGGGGCCAGACGGCCCATGTCGATCCGAACCATCGCCGGTGATTGTCTCGTCCGCTTTGAGGGGCGCCGCGAGCGAACCGTTCGGGGCCGAGTAGTGGTGCTTATAAAGCCCGACGATACCGTTCTCGTCCACGACATCGACGGCTACCAGCCCGCCGCGTGGCTAACCCGTCCGGAGTCGCTGTCCGTGAGGCGCGATCCGCTGTGGCTACTCGCCAGCGACGGCGCGGAGACGCTCCGGATCGACGCTGTCGGGGACGTCGTCGTCGCGGATCACGACGCCACGGACGCCGGAACGCCTGTCGGGACGTGTCGCTGCGGCGGGCAGTTGGTCCGATCCGGATCGGACGTCGCCTGCCTCGGCTGTGCCGAGCGGTTCGGTCTCCCGGACGGCGCGTCGGTGACCGAGTCAACGTGTGGCTGCGGCCTCCCACAGTTCCGGATCGAGCGCGGCGAGCGCTTCGAGTTGTGTCTCGACTACGAGTGCGGCTCGCTGCTTGAGGCCGTCCGGGGACGGTTCGACCGCAACTGGGCGTGTC
>NZ_JBKEGK010000083.1:0-10098 GCF_046710025.1 Natronomonas sp.
GAACGCCGGCTATCGGCGCTCGATGGCGACCCGACGCTTCGCGCGGCCGAGCGAAAGGATGGTCCCGTCGTGACTGACAACGGCAACCTCGTGATCGACTGTGCGTTCGGCTCGATCGACGATCCCGGATCGCTCGCCGCCGACCTCTCGGCCCTGCCGGGTGTTCTCGATCACGGGCTGTTCGTCGGCCTCGCCGACGCGGTGTACGTCGGCACTGATGACGGCGTCGACATCTACCGCCCCGGCGACTGAGCGGGGATCGATTTATTCCTGCTTATTATATTTTATCCTTCGATCTCGGCTGTACATCGTTTTTCAGCGGTTACGACAGTGGCGGCGCTGGCCGGTGCACGCTAATAAATATAGAAGCGTAGGAAGGGTCGGCCTTACAGGTCTCGCGGCTGGACCGTCTTCCGGTCGTTCTCCTCAGCACGGCGCGCGGCGTCCTCGAGCAGCTCCTCGACTTCGCCGTCGAGGGCGTCGTAGAAATCCGAAGCGACGTTCATATCATCGAGCGCTTCCTTCACAGCGGCTTTGACGATCAGGTCTGCCATACAGTCGGCGGTTTTGCCGGGTCACTTATATACTTTCCCAAAAGGATGCGGCATAGCAGCTTCTACCGCCCGTTTAGCGGGGACTCGGTCGCCCAATTTCGGTCCATCCTCTGGGATCGTTTATATATTTTCCTCGGATCGCCACTCGACATCGGATTCAGCGTAAATTTGCCTCTCGCTTTCACACCTGTCGTTTTACCCCGCGCTCGGTCGTCATCTCCCCGGCCGTCGCCATGCTCCTGTACACTCCTCAACCGGAGCCGACAGTTTCGTGTCTGTCGGCCCGAAGGTCATCCCATGCGCGATATTCTCGACGCCGTCGCCGATGGCGAACTCTCCGCCGCCGCCGCTGAAGCCGAACTCAACGGGTACGCCAGCACCGACGCGGGCCGATTCGACGCTGCCCGGACTGACCGAAGCGGGGTTCCCGAGGCGATCCTCGCCGACGGCAAGACGCCCCAAGAGACGGCGACGATGGCCGTCGCAGCGGTCGAGACAACCGGTAGCGCCCTCTTGACTCGCGTCACGTCCGCTGACGTGGAGGCGTGCCGGACCCGCATCAAGGAGCGGTTCCCCCATGCCGGGATTGACTACGACGAGCGCGCCCGGACGGTCGTCGTTCACGCCGATGGCTACGAACCCCCGGAGCTGTCGGCGACCGTGGCCGTCGTCACCGCGGGCACCTCGGATGCGGTCCCGGCCGGTGAGGCAGCGGCGGTGCTCGGGAAACTCGGCGCGACCGTCGACCGAATCGACGATGTCGGCGTCGCGGGGATCGCCCGCCTGTTCGACCGTCTTGAGGAGATCCGCGAGGCCGATGTCCTCGTCGTCGCCGCCGGACGCGAGGGCGCGCTCCCGACCGTGTTGGCGGGGCTGGTCGACGTCCCCCTAATCGGCCTTCCCGTATCGACGGGCTACGGCCACGGTGGCTCCGGGGAAGCCGCACTCGCCGGCATGTTGCAGTCGTGTGCCCCGATTCTGGTCGTTAATATCGACGCCGGCTTTGCCGCCGGTGCCCAGGCCGGCCTGATCGCCCGTTCCATCTCGGCTGCCCGTCGGGCGTGACGCCTCTCTCCGCCCTATGTTGCCCGCCCGTTCCTATCCGTCTGACACTCCTTTGAGGATCACCCTGACGCCGTCCCCACCGCTCACGCTTCTGACCCCGTCCGGCCGCACCAAGCACTTCAACCCCCCGAATCCGGACGTTTGGTACAGTATAACGAGGGTATTAGTGCCTCTAGGTCTTCTATATGCGTACAGACGAGGTGACCCCTCGTCGAGGACAGAATGCCAAACTGCGATCACTGCGATGCGCACGTCTCGGATCGATTCGCCAGGGTGTTCGCGGACGAGAACGGATACGTACGTGCGTGTCCGAACTGCTCGGCGAACGCCGGGATTGCCGAGGTATCGAGGGACCGCGCACACGATTAAGACCACAGACGCTACGTACACGAGTAGCGGCCACCGCGCCGCCAATGCCCCGATCATCCGGGATCGAACTGATCCCGTTTGCCGTAAATCCGCCCAGGTACACCGATCGGTTGAAAACGCTCCACAGCCCTGACAGAGCCGGTCCGTCTATCGGGTTCAGCGGAATCGATCGGCTACGTGCCCCCAGCGGACCCGGGTTACCGGTCAGGTTCCTCAGCCCTGCGCTCACTCCGCCGACCTTTTGAAGTGTCACGTCCGATCCTCACCTGATGTCATCGGACGGCGGCCACTACGTGTACGTCCTCGAGTGCGCCGACGACTCGTTTTATACCGGCTACACCACGGATGTCGAGCGGCGCGTCGCCGAACACGACGCCGGCGAAGGGGCGAAGTACACCCGCGGGCGGGCACCTGTGGCGTTGGTGTATACAGAGTCGTTCGGAAGCCGGTCGGCTGCGATGCGCCGCGAGCACGAGATAAAGACCTTTTCGCGGGCCCGCAAGGAGCGGCTGATTGGTGAGTGCTCCGAGGAGTGATCTTGACCGTCGCTCAGTAGAACGCCGGCACCCCCGTCCGCCGCAGCCGCCTCCGCGGGCCACACGCCTCCCCAACCGATTCACGTCACTCACGGGCGCGATGCGCCCGTTCGCGCGCTGTTCATCCCTCGCACGTGGGTCCTACGCCGGCCTTTCGCGGGCGGCTCGCGTTCGCTCGCCGCCCGCCTCGGGCACGGCTCCGAGCGCGCGCCACCGCACTCCAAGTACGAGCATAGCTAAAAACGGTGCCCGGAGATCGATACCAGCGTATAAACGAGTTCGTCTTAGCCGCCTTATTACCGGCGTCGCCCCGGCTGAATTATATCTGAAGTCGCCCTGGCTGAGTTCTACTTGAAATCGCCCTGGCTGAGTTATAACCGAACCCGCCGCGATCTGCGTATAAATAGGACTATCGAACCGGTCACAGCACGAGCCGCTGACAGCTACCACAGAGGTTCTCCTCCTTGACATCGACTTCCCGGACAGTCGGCGAGAAGTTCATCACGCACCGAGCGTTGTCGCAGTGTTCGAGTCCGAGCGTGTGGCCGATCTCGTGGACGACCTCCTTGCGGACCCGGTCAGAGAAGATGTCGTTCGCCGATCGCTCCGAGAAGCCGCCGTCTGAAGAGGTCTGGAGTCGATACGTGGAGATGACCGAACCGTTGCCTGAGAGGTACGCGAGACCGAAGACGTAGTTCCGTCGCCGGTAGTAGAGGTCGTGAGCGGTGATGCCGATGTTCTTTTCGCCGTTGCCCACCCGGCCGGCAAGTTCGATAAACTCCTCGGCACGGTACTGTTCGCGCCCGCCGTCGTAGGCACCCTCCGGAACGGGCTGGCTGTCATGGATAGTCACCTCGCAGTCATACACGGAGCGCAGCCCGCTAGAGGCTTCCCGCTTTACCGCTGCGGGGAGGTCGCCGACCGGCACGATATCGACGTGCATGGGAAAGCATTAGATACCGTTGCTGATAAACATCCCGACGTGAACACCGCGCTCGTCGACCGGTTGTGTCGGTACGACCACCTCGTCGAGGTTGGCGTCGGTGCCCGCCCGGCGGTCGCGGGCAGGTTGGCCAAACGGGGCTGTCGTGTCGCCGCGACCGACATCTACGATCGGTCCGTCCCCAGGCCCGTTCGGTTCGTTCGCGACGACGTGACGGACCCCGACCCGTCGGTCTACCGAGGGGCCGACGCGGTGTACGCGCTGAACTGCCCGCCGGAGCTTCAACGCCCCCTCGCCGACGTTGCCGAGGCGGCTGGCGCGGCCTGTCTGTTCACGACCCTCGGTGCCGATCCGGCGGTCGTTGACGCCGCTCCGGAAACCCTTTCGGGCGAGACGCTGTTCCGACTCAACACATGAACATACCGCTCGCATCCACATCATGAACGTCGACGCAGTCATTCTCGACATCGACGGCGTACTGATCGACGTCGCCGACTCCTACCGGCGTGCCATCGTCGAGTCCATCGAGTACGTCTACGGTGACACGATCGAGTACGGCCACATCCAACTGTTCAAGGACGCCGGCGGGTTCAACAACGACTGGGAACTGACGTACGCCGCCGCGCTGTACGTCCTCGCCCGCCGGCAGAAATCCGAACTGAGCATCGAAACGTACACCGGCCTGATCGCCGCCTCCGGGGGCGGGACGAGGGCCGCCGAGACGGCCATCGCCGACGAACTCGACCCGGCTGCCCGGGAGCAGGTGCTCGCCGAGTGGGACCGCGATCGGCTCCGGGACGTATTCCAGCAGCTCTATCTCGGCGGCGACCTCTATCGCCGCCTCGAAGGCGGCGAGCCGACCCCCGATCTCGACCGGCCGGGGTTCATCGACGACGAACCAGTGCTGCTCGACTCTGACACCCGCGACTGGCTTGAGGAGTGGCCCCTCGGCGTCATCACCGGTCGGCCGGCCGCCGAAGCCGACATCGCCCTCGACCGCGTCGGTCTCGACCTCCCCGACGAACACCGGTTCACGATGGACGACTGGGAGACCGGCAAACCCGACCCCGACGCGCTCTTTAGGCTTTCCGATCGCTTGGAGGCGGACCGTCCGGTGTTCGTCGGCGATACCCTCGACGACATCCGAACGGTCACGAACGCGACGGAGACGGACTCCTCCCGGACCTACCACAGCGTCGGCGTCCTTACCGGCGGGCTCTCAGGAGAGGAGGGCCGACGCAAGTACCGTAGCGCCGGCGCGGACGTCATCGTTGCGTCGATCAATGACCTCCCCGACCTGCTGAACTGAGGTGACAGCTTGCCGGGGTGCGGTGTGGTCCCCGCGCTCGGGGCAACCCTATCCGGTCACGCAATCGTTAACCATCGCTTACCCGACGTGTATCGTATGCGAATCGCATTTCTCGGCGGTACCGGTGACATTGGGGCTGGACTCGCGCTCCGATTCGGCCGCGATACGGATCACGAACTTCTTGTCGGCTCCCGCGACCCCGAAAAGGCGCGGGCGAGCGCCGACGAGTACGGGGCCGAACTCGAAGATCGTGGCCTCGACGCGACGATCAAGGGCTTCGAGAACGCGATGGCGGCCGACCGCGCCGACGTCGTCGTGCTGGCGGTCCCCGCGTATCACCTCGTCGACACGGTCGAGGCGGTCGCGGATCGTCTCGATCCCGACACCGTCCTCGTCTCGCCTGCCGTCGGCATGAAACGCGACGAGTCGGGCTTTCATTACAACCGCCCCGGGGCCGGCAGTGTCGCCGCCCTCGCGGCCGAGGCGAAACCCGACGACGTTCCGCTCGTCGGCGCCTTTCACAACCTCCCGGCGGGCGGCCTCGCGGACCTCGACCGCGCGTTCGAGTGGGACACGCTTGTCTTCGGGGACGATGCTGACGCCAAGTCGACGGTGATCGGTATCGCCGGCGAGGTCGATGGGCTCCGCCCGCTCGACATCGGTGGTCTCGGCAACGCCGCGGAGGTCGAGTCGGTCACGCCACTTTTGATCAACGTCGCGATGGAGAACGACGGCCTCCACGACCTCGGCGTGCAGTTCCGGTAGCCAGGCGATCTCCCGTCCGTTTTTGACCGGCTCTACTTCGTCTCGGCGTCGAACTCGACTACCTCCGAGTCGAAGCCGTCAGCTCCCTCTGGGGTGTCGTGGCTCCGCCTATAGGCCGTCTCGTATCGCTTGAGCTTCCGGTAGAGGATATAAAAGAACACGCCCTGATAGACGATGACAAACCCGAGGAACAACACGAGGACCGGGACGCCCGGAACGAGCAGGCTGACGATTCCCGGCACCAGTCCGACAAGGGTATTGTAGGTCGCGTGAATGAACGCCGCGATGAGAAGCCCCTTCGCGATGATCGGCCCGGCGTTCTCCCGGTTGAATTTTGCGAGGCCGAGGTAGTAGCCCGCAAACGACGAGTAAACGACGTGTCCCGGCCCTGCAAGCCCCCGAACCGCGGTGATCTGTCCGCCCGCCTCCAAGGTATCGGCGAACCCTTCGACGACCCCGATCCCGTTCGATATCAGGATCGACGCCGGCGTCTGGAGGTTCTGGGTGATATAAAGGACGTTCTCGATGGCGGCGAAGCCGAGCCCCGCGATGGCCCCATAGACCGCACCGTCGACGACCGAGTCGAACCGCGAATCGCGGTAGGGGTACAACCAGACCGCAAGCAGTTTGACCGACTCCTCAACGGGCCCTACGACGAGGTAAAAAAACAGAACGATCCCCAACAGGGGAAACACTTGCAGAAACCCGAACACGCTGTTAATGACCGCGGCAAAGCCGGCGAACAGCACCGAGAGAATAAAGGTGACGACGAGTAGCGACGGCGGCTCCTTCGTCGTGATGTCGGTCCGATAAATGTACAGCGCCAAGAGCCCGGCCGGGATGATCGAGAGCGCGGCCAGCGCGAGAATAAATGGGTCGTCGATAATCAGCCCGCCGGTGCCGCTCGCCACGAAGATGAGCATAAAAATCAGGACGCCGAGGCCGATCAGAACCCGCCGACCAGCCCGGACGACGCCACGGTGGGTCCGGATCGCCAGTCGATCGAGCGCCGTTCGTGGCTCCCAAGAGGCGATGTCGTAGAGGTCATCCTCGTCTGTCCGTGCGTCGACCGGGTCCTTCATACTCGAAGCTCTCGCGGCGAACCCCTAACTGTTTGGCTCGGTTGTTACGGCTCGACCCACGCCCGCGGTGGTCGCGCTGTCCCGCCCGAGTCCCCGACGACTGTCTTCCCCGAGCCAAAGGCGGGACGCTTTCGTTCCCCGGTCACGAACACCCCTCATGCACTTCGACCAGCGCACCCAGGCGGCGCTTCGGGAGTTCGGCCTCGACACCCAGGAGATCGCCGAGATCTCCGACTCGGTCATCGATCGGGTCGCCGCCGACGCCGAACGGATCGAGCAGTTCCTCTCGGGGACCGAGACGGTGTACTCCGACATGGACCTCGCCCACTCGAGCGCCGAGTTCCCCGAACACGGCCTCGAATACGTCGATCTCTACACGCACGGCGCCGACCTCCGCGGCTACGTCGCCTTCGATGGCTGGGGAGCTTACGTCGAGGACGGCCGCGTCCTCTCGAAATCGGTCGTCGAGTTGACTCTCGGGCCGACGGTTCACGACCGGGTTCGTCTTGCCACCGATCTCGACGCGTTATGAGCGCGAACGTCCGGATCCGCGGGATCTATACGACGGCGCTCACCGAGCTGCTTCGGGAGGAATACGACGTTGTTGCCGCCTCGCCGCCGATACGCGAGCGGTTCGGCGAGCCCTTCGAGGTTGACGTTGCTGACGCGACAGTCCGGACGACCGGCGACCGCGAGGGTGTCAGCGTCGAGGGCGCGGACGCCGCCGTTTCGGAACTGCGCGACCGACTCGGGGCCGTCGCTCGCGACGCGCTCGCGTGGGGTGCCCGCACACCGGCCGGTGCGGTATTCCGCGGCGAGGTGAGCGACACCCTCGGATCGGGTGCGGTCGTCGACCTGGGCTCGGTCGACGGCGAGTCGGTTTCGGGGTTTCTCCCTTACGACCGGATTGAGGGCTACGTCGACGAGGGCGATACCTACCGCCTGCAGGTCGCCTCGGCGGAACCGCCCTGGAGCGATGATCGGCCGACGCTCGCCCGCGCGCTGCGGATTCCGGGCAGCCTTCTCGAACTCCGGCGTGGCGACGGTGGAGCGATGACCGAGACCGCGCGGCTGGCCGATATTCTCCCCGTTGACCCGATCGACGGGTGGACCCCGCGGTGGTCGGCGTCGGCCGACGACGCTTCCCTCGACTCGATGGCGGCCGCGCTTGAACGCGCCAACGACCGCGCCGAGGGGCTGATGGCGGCGATCGCTGCGGCCGACGACGAAGAGATAGGACGGATCGCCGCCCCTGCCTCTGGCGCGTGGGTATGGTTCGGTCGCGAGAGCCGATTCGAACTCGATTCGGTCCGCCGTCGGGTCGAGACCACGATGGCCGGCCACCACCGAACAAAGGCCGCAACGGAGGCTGCGAGCTCGGCTGTCGACTTTGTCGAGGCGCTCTGTGGCCCCGACGCGGAAAGCGGGGACGACGCTGATGTCGACTTCCCGTTCGATGTGGTCACCCGACAGTTCGGGCCCCAACCGGGCGATTCGGTCGCTATCCGACACGGGAAACCCGCCGGCCGGACGATCACGCTCGGCCGCGGCGAGGTCACGGAGCGCGACCCAACGGGCTCTATCACCGTCGAGCGCGAGATGTCGGGCGGCGGCACGTACGACGCCATCGGCGTCGACAGGGTGGCCGGCGATGTCGCTACCACCACGTTTGTCGAGGGCCGCTGGTGGTACGCGACGGTTTATAAGAGTGCCGAGGGTAAGCGCCGCGGCACATACGTCAACGTCTGTACGCCCGTCGAGATCTTCCCGCGAGCGGTCCGCTATGTCGACCTCCACGTTGACGTGGTCAAAGGGCCCGAAGGCGGCGTCGAACGCGTTGACGACGACGAACTCAACGCTGCCGTTGCGGCCGGACGAGTCCCCGAGACACTCGCTGATCGCGCCCGCGAGGTCGCCGCCTCCATCGAGAACGTGTTATAACCGGCGGCAGGAGCCTCGAACACATTACCCGTGTAACTTCAGCCCGACGGAAACGACGTACATGTACGCCTGGAGGTGCCGGGGATGCTGTCGTAATCTGTTCCGTCTTATCGGTCTTCCTTCGTGCGTCCATCTCTCAGTCGAATCCGCTTACGAGCGTGACGACCCACTGTGCCGGGTCGGGGTTGGCCCGTACGTCGACCCGATCGACCCACTTCACCCACTGGAACCCCCGTCGTCCCGGGGCAACGAGACGCACGGGCGCGCCGTGGCCATGTGAGAGACGCTCGCCGCCGACGTGGGTCGCAAGCAGTGCGTCGCGAGCCTCCTCAATCGGTAGCGACCACCGGTAGCCGGTGACCGAGACGAACCGGACGTACGCCGCTGGCTCCGCCACTCCGGCGGTTTCGAGGAGCGCACCGACCCGGACGCCGCTCCACTCCTGAATCGTGTACCAGCCGCTCGTGCAGTCCAAGAGCGCCTCCTCGGTCGCCACCGGCGTGTCATCTCCGAGGGCATCGACTCCAAGCGAGAGCGGCGTTTCGATCCGGCCCTCGACAGAGACCGTGTGCGTCGTCGGATCGACCGGCTCGGGATCGTCGGCGACCCACATCGTCACCGGAAACGAGCCGTTTCCCCTACCGTCGTCGTCCCCCTCTCCTCCGGCAGGCTTCGAGCCGGTGAACCGCCGATCGGCTCCGGGAAGGTTTGCGGCACGAACGGCGATATCGTCGAGCCGAGCGGCGACTCCGCCGGCCGCGAGCAACCCGACGTATTTCAACGCCGTCCGCCGCTCGGCGATATCCCGCCGCCGTGGGAGCCGAAACCGCGTGCGCATGTGAGCGAAGACCAGTGGGAGCAGCAGCAGGCCGAGTCCGACGTGGACCGCGAGCAGCGGCCAGACGGCGACCCATCTAAGCCCGACGACGCCCCAAACGATCCCGCTCGCGAGGACGGCCGTTGCGACCACTCCCGTCGCGACCGACAGCGCGGTTGAGCGCTGCCACCGATCGGGGTCAGTCAGCCGCCGCCGCACGCGGGCGAGTTTACAAACCAGCAGGGGGACGAGGACCACGCCGGCGACGCGGTGGCCCCACACCCACAGCCACCCGAACCCGTCCGGCCGGCCGACGGTGAATGAATAAAGCCCCGACCCGGCCGAGAGGAGAACAACGGCAAGGATCGACCAGTCGACCGTCCGCGGCGGCGGCGCGTACCTGTTTATTCGATCCCCGAGTCCGGACATACATGCGATCGACTACTCTATCTCGTCTTCGAGTTCGATGTCGGCGCTCTCGATCTCGAGGTCAACCTCGCCGTTTCCGTTCCCCGCGGCGAGTTCCTCGATGCTATCGATACCGAGCAACTCCCGCGTTTCACCGTCGAACTCGAGCGAGTCAAGCTCCGCCCCGTCCGCCGCCGCGTCGCTGCCGGTGAGGTGTTTGCCGTACCGGCTCAAAAGCGAGGTCATCTCTTGGGGCAGCACGAACGTCGTCGACTCGCCCTTGCCGATCTCCTCTAAGGTCTCCATCCC
>NZ_JBKEGK010000084.1:0-9851 GCF_046710025.1 Natronomonas sp.
CCGTGGAGACAGCGATCTCGGCGTCGTCCTCGGTCGATCCGACGCGAAGCGTCTCGCCGGCAGTCTGGGTGATCGCATCGAAGGCCGAGCCGTCGGCGGCCGTCACGAGGGGGCGATCGGACGGCGCGATCGCGGCCTTGTCCTGGGCGATCTCTTCGACCGTGTCACCAAGGAGGTCGGCGTGCTCGAGGGTGACATTTGTAACCGCCGCGGCCTCCGGCGAGAGCGCGCTCGTCGCATCGTGTTCGCCGCCGATGCCGACCTCGAGGACGGCGACGTCGACGCCCTGCTGGGCGAAGGTGTGGACGGCGAGCCCCGTGACGGCTTCGAAGAACGTTGGCGGGGTGCCGTCGGGCGTCTGTTTGCGGACGTACGGTTGGATTGTCTCGACGTACTCGCGGACAGCGCGCTTCGCGACCGGGCGACCGTCAATCCGGACCCGCTCGCGCACGTCGTCGAGGTGCGGGGAGGTGTAGAGCCCGACATCGTAGCCCGCTTCCCGGAGGACGGATTCGACCATGCGGGCGGTGCTGCCCTTCCCGTTCGAGCCCCCGATCTGGATGACCTGAAACGGCGGGTCAGCGACCCCGAGATGTTCGAGCAGCCGTCGGGTCGGCGCCACCCCCGTCCGGGAGGGGTACCGACGGAGGTCGAACAGGAAGTTCGCCGCCTCGTGATACTCCATACGGAAGGCAGTGTGGCGAGCGGTTTATCGCTTTTCGCTTCGGAACTGCGGCCGCTGTGGTCCCACACGCTAAATTACATTTTAATGATAGTATATAATTACTATAAATATATTTACTGTAACGAGACACGTACACGCTCGTGGAGCCTCGATGTAGTTTGGTTGCCCCCGCCGGCCAATGAGTGGATCACCTCAACCGCCCAGGTCGGCGATAGTAATTAGACGAATTAACAACTATAGACGACAAAATATGCAAATATACTATTTATATAATAAATACAAGGAAAAATATTTAAATTATCTCGACAAGCTGTACGAGTGCGTCCACACGCCGCTTGTCGAGAGCGCGCGCTCGGGGCGTAATCGCGCCGCCGACTGAGAGCCGCGGCGCGCAGTCAGACACATCTCTCGATGCGAGCTCGGCTTAATATATAATTTATATTTATATACAAGATATACGAATTCGTCGAAATGCAATCCCTAACCCACCGTCAACGGGGTCCCACTGCCGGCCCCCGGTGTTGTCGAAATCGCACCGACCGCCGCTGTTGTCCCCGGTGCTCACGGGCGGTCGATCGCGCTACAATCGAGAGTTCTATAGCCAACAGCCGCGTCACAACGCTGGCCGACGCTCTCATTGGGGAGGTTCATCGCGTAGACCACATCCCTTGAAAAATACATAACAAAATTAATTCTGTTATAAAACAATATCGACGGCGAGACAAACGTTTCGGCTATGTCGGATTGATGCCGGTGATCCAATCGGCGCTTGGTACCGCGATATCGTTCAAAACGGGGATTGGACGAACGACGGGGTGAGCCGGGACACAAGCGTGGCTGAGGCCACAGCGGCGGTGGGTGGCAGGTAGTGGGTATCGGGCGGCAGGCGCGGGGCGGGCCGTGGATCTGGCCGAAATTTCTTTCGGCCAGGCCGAAAAAACTAATTTGTCCTCGGCCGTCGTGCCAGTAATGTCCGACCCCGAGAATCGATCCGTGACGCGCGCCTTCCAGATCGTCGATGCCCTCTCGAAGCGCGACGGGATGGGTGTCTCCGAACTCGCGGCAGCGGTAGAGTTGCCGGTCAGCACGGTTCACGACTACCTGCAGTCACTCCGCTCGACCGGCCACGTCGTGAAGGAGGGCACCGACTACCGAACCTCGACGCGGTTCTTGGAGATCGGCCACCGGGAGCGGAGGCGACGCGAGATCCACACGGCGGCGGCCGAAGAGTTGCCCGCGGCGGCCGATGAGACCGGTGAACAGGCGACGCTGATCGTCGAGGAGGGCGGCGACGGCGTGCTGTTGTCGGTCGCTGAGGGCGAAGGGGCCGTCGATCTGCCCGCCTACCCTGGCGCCCGGGTACCGCTGTACGCGAACGCCGGGGGGAAGGCGATCCTCGCACACGTCGATCCGGAACAGCGTGAGGCGCTGTTCGACGAGCAGGCCTTCGAGCCGATCACGAAGCGGACCGTGACCGATCCGGACGTTCTCCGTGCGCAACTGGAAACCGTCCGCGAACGGGGCTACGCGATCGATCGCGGCGAGCGGATCGCGGGGTTCGTTTGCGTCGCCGTCCCGGTTCTCGACCGCGGGGACACAGTTCGCGGGGCGATCTGCGTCTGCGGTCCCGAGAGCCGGATGGGCGAGGAGCGCCGCGAGGAGATCCTCTCTACGATACGGCGGGTAGCGAATATCACGCAGGTGAACATGGACTACGTGTAGCCGGGCGACGAGGGGATGTGTGGAACCCACACGAATTATGTTCGTGGACAATGACGGTTCGGTATGACCGCAAGCGAACGCTCGCTCATCGAGGAGACGGTTTCCGACTTCGTCGAACGTGAGGTGCGGCCCGCCGCCGCCGAAGCCGACGCGAAACAAACGTTTCCCGAGGACGTCTGGGACGGTCTCGCCGAATTGGACCTGACCGGGCTTACCGTCCCCGAAGCGTACGGCGGCTTCGACGCCGACCAACTGACGTACAGTGTCGTCAACGAGATACTGGCGAGGGGCGACCTCTCGGTTGCGACGGCGCTTTCGGTCCACTGTCTGGCGACGTCCTGTATCGCTACGTTCGGCACCGACGAGCACAGAGAGCGGTGGTTGCCGGACATGGCGGCGGGGCGGCCGATCGGCGCGTTCGCGCTCTCGGAGCCGGATGCGGGGTCGAATCCAGCCGAGATGTCCACTGTCGCCCGAAAGGACGGCGACGAGTACGTTATCGACGGCAAGAAACAGTGGATCACGAACGGGAAGCGCTCGGGTGTCGTCATCCTCTTCGCGAGGACGGACCCCGACGACCCCGACTCGGTGACACAGTTTCTGCTCCCGAAGGACCTCGACGGCCTCGAGGTTGGTACAAAGGAGGACAAACTCGGCCTCCGCGCCAGCGACACGACCCCGATCGTCTTCGACGGCGCCCGGGTCCCGGCATCGAACCGGCTTACCGAGGTCGGTGAGGGGCTCAAAGCAGCCTTCTCGATTCTCACCGGCGGTCGGATCGCCATCGCGAGCCAGGCGGTCGGGGTCGCCGACGCAGCGCTCAATGCCGCCGTCGAGTACGCCGACGAGCGCGAGCAGTTCGGGAAGCCAATCGCCGATCACCAGGCGATCGCGCACAAACTCGCCGACATGGCGACTAACGTGCAGGCTGCCCGGCTGCTGACACGGGACGCCGCCGAAAAGAACGAGGGCGGCGTCGACGCGATGGCCGCGAGTATGGCGAAGTATTTTGCCAGCGAGACCGCCGTCGACGTGGCGAGCGAGGCCGTCCAAGTCCACGGGGGCTACGGCTACACGAAGGATTTTGACGTCGAGCGCTACTACCGAGATGCGAAGATCACGACAATCTACGAGGGGACCTCGGAGATACAAAAGGAAGTTATCGCACGACACCTCGGGGACTGACCGCCGGCTTCGTTGTCGACACCCCGAGGCGATGCGCCCGCCTCAGTCGTATTTATAAAACCCTTCGCCGGTCTTTTTACCGAGGTCGCCCGCTTCGACCTTCCGTTTGAGCAGGTACGCGGGCGTGTAACGGTCGCCCAACTCCTCGTGGAGCGTTTCGGTCGCGTGTAGGCAGATGTCGAGGCCGATGTGGTCGGCCAACTGGAGGGGACCCATCGGGACGTTGGTTCCGAGCGTCATTCCGTTGTCGATATCCTCCTTTGTAGCGACGCCCTCGTCGAAGGCGCGGATCCCCTCGTTGATCCACGGCATCAGGATGCGGTTGGTGACGAAGCCGGGTTTGTCGTCGGACTCCCATGTTTCCTTGCCGAGGTCCTCTGCGAAGGCGTGGGCGAACTCGAGGACATCCTCGTCGGTCTTCTCGCCGTTGACGACCTCGACGCCTTTCATCACCGGCACGGGGTTCATGAAGTGAAGGCCGAGGATGGATTCGGGGCGTTCTGTGGCGGCCGCGATGGTCGTGATCGACAGCGTCGACGTGTTCGTCGCCAAGACGGCGTCCTCGTTTATGACCTCGTCGAGGTCCGAGAAGATATCACGTTTGACATCGATGTCCTCGAGAGCTGCCTCGACGACGATATCGCAGTCGGCGAGATCCTCGAGATCAGTTGTCCCTTCGATCCGGGCCTGTGCGGCGTCGGCCTCCGACTCGGTGACCGTCCCGCTCTGGATCTGTCGTCCGAGGCTGTCCTCAATCGTCTCAAAGCCGCTTTCGACGTACTCCGTCTCGATATCCCGCATGACGACGTCGTACCCCGCGACGGCAGCCACCTGTGCGATCCCGCTGCCCATTGTTCCGGCGCCCACAACGCCGATGCGTTCGACCGCGTCAATCTCTCGTGTCATGGCGAGACACACGGAGAGATTTCGATTAAACGTTCCGAATCCCCGACGACCGATAGGGTCGGCCTCCCGCCACGAATACGTTTATTTTTCAACATGTATGGCAACGCTTTTGCTGGCAGACTGTGTGAATATAGGTAATGTTCGGAAACGACGACCTTGAGAGGATCCGCGAGCAAAGAGCGGAGTGGGAAGAAGAAACCCTCGAACCGTTCCTCGACGCTGGCGAACGGAAAGAGCGGTTTGCAACCGTCTCGAACCACGAGGTCGATCGGCTCTACACCCCCGAGGACATCGCTGATATGGATCTGGATGAGGACCTCGGTTTCCCCGGGGAACCGCCCTACACCCGGGGGCCATACCCGACGATGTACCGGGGCCGGACGTGGACAATGCGTCAGTTTGCGGGGTTCGGCACCGCCGAGGAGACCAACGAGCGGTTCCACTACCTCATCGACGAGGGGCAGACGGGCCTCTCCACCGCCTTCGACATGCCGAGCCTCATGGGGATCGACTCCGATCACCCGATGAGCGAGGGCGAGGTCGGCAAGGAAGGCGTCGCCGTCGACACGCTCCGGGACATGGAGATCCTCTTCGACGGCATCGACATCGGCGAGGTGTCGACCTCTTTCACTATCAACCCCTCCGCACCGGTCATCTACGCGATGTACATCGCGCTCGCGGACGAGAAGGGCGTCCCCCGCGAGGAGGTCCGCGGGACGCTGCAAAATGACATGCTCAAGGAATTCATCGCGCAGAAGGAGTGGGTGATTCCGCCGGAGCCGAGTCTCGACGTCGTCACGGACACTATCGAGTTTGCCGTCGAGGAAACGCCGAAGTTTCACCCCGTCTCGATCTCCGGCTACCACATCCGCGAGGCCGGGGCGACCGCCGCACAGGAGGCTGCGTTCACGCTGGCTGACGGCTTCGCGTACGTCGAGGACTGCCTCGATCGAGGCCTTGAGGTCGACGAGTTCGCGCCGCTTTTGTCCTTCTTTTTCAACTCTCACAACTCGATCTTCGAGGAAATCGCGAAGTTCCGGGCCTGCCGCCGGATCTACGCGCGCGTAATGGACGAGTGGTACGGCGCCGAGGCGGACGCCTCCAAGCGGCTGAAGTTCCACACCCAGACCGCGGGTCAGTCACTAACGGCCCAACAGCCACTCAACAACATCGCCCGGGTGACGATCCAGGCGCTCGCCGCCGTAATGGGCGGCACACAGAGTCTCCACACTAACAGCTACGACGAGGCGCTCGCGCTGCCGAGCGAGGAGGCCGTCCGCGTGGCGTTGCGAACCCAACAGATCATCGCCGAGGAGTCCGGCGCAGCGGACATCGTCGACCCGATGGGCGGCTCCTTCGCCATCGAGAAACTCACCAACGAGATGGAGGCGGAGATCATGGGGTACATCGAGGAAATCAAAGAGATGGGCGAGGGGTCCGTGCGTGACGGCGTCCTTTCGGGAATCCCGGACGGCTACTTCCACCGCGAGATTCAGGAGGCCGCATACGAGTATCAAAAGCGCGTCGATAAGGGCGAGGAGGTCGTCGTCGGCGTGAACCGCTACGAGATCGAGGAGGACGCCGACCCCGACCTGCTCCACGTCGATCCCGAGACCCGCGACCGACAGATCGATCGGCTCGAATCGGTCAAGGAGGAACGCGACGACGAGGCCGTCGAAGCCTCCCTTGACGCGATCGAGGCGGCGATCGAGGGCGACGAGAACGTCATGCCTCCGATCGTCGACGCGGTGAAAGCCTACGCGACGATGGGCGAGATCATGGCCGTCTTCGAGGACTACCACGGCGCCTATCAGGAAACGCTCGTCACCGTTTGAATGCGCGCGGAGCGGTTTTCGACTGTATCGAAAACGTCTGATCGTATCGAAACCGCCCGGCACACAGGAGCGACCCGTCTACGGCATCTCCGAAACGACGGATTGCGATGAGGCGATGCGGACGACCGAGACACATTTACTGTCAGACGCCCCACAGAGAGATGAAATAAATAACAGTGTTATTATCGTTAGCTGCTCTGTCATCCGCACTATCCGATGACTTAGGCGACAACGTTACACACATACTGAAGCATTGAGAGCGCTACACACGGCAATTTATTCAGTATACGTGAACAACTATCGCGTCTATTTGGCTCGGCACGTGCGAAATATACACCATTGAGGGATACATATAATTACAGGGGGCGATACAGTCAGATATGATTCGGGAATCGTCGACGAGGCAGGTCAAGTCGGTCCGGACCGGCTTCAGAATTATCGAGATCCTGCAAAATCGCGACGGGGTGCGGCCGGACGAGTTGGAGCGACAGTTGGAGTTGGCAAAAAGCACTATCCACAACTACCTCTCCACGCTCGAGTCCATGGGGTACGTCGTCGAGCGGAAGGGGACCTACCACCTCGGCCTCCGCTTTCTGACCCACGGGATGGCGGCGAAGAGTCGACTCGGGATCCGCGAGGCGGTGCTTGAATCGCTGCCGGCGTTGGCCGGAGCGGTCGGCCAACCCGCTTGGTGGGTGACAGAGGAGCACGGCCGGGGACTGTTCGTCGAGTCGGCGATCCCCGAGGACGGCTACCGCGTGTACGGACGAGTCGGCAAGCGTTCCAATCTGCACACGCACGCGCCCGGCAAGGCGATATTGGCGGCGCTGCCCGACGACTACGTCGAGGCCATCGCCAAGCACCACGGCCTCCCGGCACACACTAAAAAGACGATCACCGACTCCGGGGTGCTTGCGGAGGCGCTCGCGGATGCCGCCGAGCGAGGGTACGCCGTCAGCGACGGCGAGGCGGCGCTCGGCGTCGGATCAGTCGGCGTCGCCTTCGAGGGCCCGACCGGTCGCCATCACGGGATCGGGGTCTTCGGATACGCACACGAATTTAACGCTCAACCGAATCAGGAGATCAGGTCGGCACTCGATCGAGCAGTCGCGGAGATACGCGGCGCGGCCGGAACGGAGGGGGCCTGAACGATGCCTGAACGGAGACCGCCTTCAGGGGTGGAAACGCTTGGGGAAGCCCTCGAACGGAAGGCGGCCGAAATCGCCGACAAGCCCTTCCTCCGATACGGCGACGAGCGGATCACGTACGGCGAGTGCGACCGGCGGGTGAACGAACTGGCGAACGGGCTCGAAACCCGGGGAATCGGTCCCGGCGATACAGTCTGTCTGTTCATGTACAACTCCCTTGAGTACGTGACGCTCTATTTCGCGCTTGCGAAACTCGGAGCAGTCGTCGCGCCGATCGACACGCGGTTTACCGGCGAGACGCTGTCGACGGCGCTCTCGATGTCCGGCGCGGAGATGGTGTTCGTCGACGAACGAACGCGTGAGACCTACGAGGCGGTCCGAGGAGACGTACCGGATGTCGCGGCGGAGTATTTTGTCGGGGACCGTCCAGAGGACCACCCGTACCGGCCCTTTCGGTCGCTGCTCGGCGGGGAACCGACGGACGCGCCGGGCGGTGAGCACGATGGCACGGATACGGCGTCGGTGACGTTCGTCCAGCGACGCGCCACCGAACAGCCGAAAGGCGTGTTGCTCCCGCAGTTCGCCTACATTAACACCGGTTGGACGGTCGCGAAGGAACTCTTCGGATACGACGGGGGCGATCGGATCTTCACGACGCTGCCGTTGTACAGCATTTTCACCTTCCAACTCGGTGTGGTCGGCGCGCTGTTTGCGGGCGCCGAGTTCGTTATTTCGGACCCCTTCGACCCGGACACGTACTGGCGAGAGGTCGAGGCGTGTGAGGCGACGATCATTCTCTATCTCGGCCGAATGCTGTCGGTGCTGCACAACCAGCACCCGGGATCGGGGGAGCGATCGAACCCCGTGGAACTGGCGATCGGCCACGGGTTCGGCTTCGGTACCGACGAGACACTCATCCGAGAGTTCGAGGAGCGCTTCGGTATCACCGTCCTCGAGGGCTACGGCATCACGCAGACATCGACGATCGCCACCTACAATACGCCCGAGGAGCGCCGGATCGGCAGCTCCGGCAAAGCGGTTCCGTACGCCGACGTCGAAATCGTCGACGAAGACGACTGGCCGGTCGACACCGGCGAGTCAGGCGAGATCGTGATCCGCCCGAAACGCCCCAACGCGATGTTCAAGGGGTACCTGAGCGATCCGGAAGGGACCGTCGAGGTCTGTCGTAACCAGTGGATTCACAGCGGCGACATCGGGTACAAGGACGAGGACGGGTTCGTCTACTTCATCGCCAACGAGGACAACTCGATCTACCGCGGCCGCATCGCGGGGCGGGTCTCCTCGCTGGAGATTGAGGGCGTTATCGACGCGGCGCCGAACGTCCGCGAGTCCGCGGTTGTCGGGGTCGAAGACCGAAGTGGAACCGAGGAAATCAAAGCGATCGTCGTCCCCGAGGCAGGCACCGAATTGAGCCCGATCGACGTCTATCGGCACTGCAAGCGGTCGCTGCCGTATCTCAAGGTGCCCCGGTACGTCGACATACGATCGGAAATGCCGCGCAACCCGACCGGAAAGATCCGTCGGACGCGGCTCCGCGAGGACGGGATCGAAACCGCGTGGGACCGTGAGGCCGGCTACGAATTCAGCCGGTAGCGCGGGCGCTATTTGCCCACCGGCCGTTTCAACGACAGTACTGTCCGGTCGAACGAACAGACCAGCGGCTCGTCTGTGTCGACCGAGGTGGTCCCGTCCGACGCCCCCCCCGAACGGTCGTTCACCCTGAACACCTCAACGTGCATCGTGACGACGCCGCGTTCGCCGTCGCTCGTCTCGCGTTTCTCCATCACGGTCGATTGGACGCGGATCGTATCGCCGTGAAACACGGGGTCGGGGTGTTCGACGTTGTCGTAGGAGAGGTTCGCGACGATGGTGCCGTCGGTCGTCTCAGGGATCGTCAACCCGACGGCAAGGCTCATCGTATAGAGGCCGTTGACCAACCGTTCGCCGAAGTCGGTGTCGGCGGCGAAGTCGGCGTCGAGGTGGAGCGGCTGTTGGTTCATCGTCATGTCGCAAAACGCCTGGTTGTCGGCCTCTGATATCGTCCGACGCTTGTCGTGTTCGATCGTCTCGCCCACCGCGAAGTCCTCGTAGTAGCGCCCCGTCATAGGACTGTTCCGTGCTTCTTGTCGGGGCGGTCTTTCTCGACGCCCTCGTAGAACGCAAAGCGGTTCGTCAACTCCTCGCGGAGCGTCGACGGCGGGACGACATCGTCGATGACGACCTCACTTGCCATCCGCCGGGCGTCGATATCCTCGCGGAATTCCTCGCGGAGTTCCGCCTCCGTGCGCTTTCGCTCCTCCGGATCGTCGATCGCGTCGAGCTTTCTCGCGTAGACGGCATTGATCGCCG
>NZ_JBKEGK010000085.1:0-9821 GCF_046710025.1 Natronomonas sp.
GTGTCGACTCGTAGATCTCGACGCCTGAAGAGGCCCCGATCCGGGACGCTCCGGCCCGCACCATCTCGAGGGTCGTCTCGAAGTCCGAAATCCCGCCGGACGCTTTTATACTGGTGTCGGCGCTGACGCCATCTCGAATCGCCTCGATCTCCGCGCTGTCTGTCGGGCCATCGTAGCCGACGGCCGTCTTGACGAAGTCAGCCCCACCCTCCTCGACGAGTTCGGCGGCGTGCCGTATCCCGGAAGGCGACAGCGCCGGGGACTCGATGATGCACTTCAACGTTCTGTCGCCGACGGCATCGGCCACCGCTTCGACATCCTCGACGACCGCTTCGTGGTCGTCGTTCGCGAACGCCGTTCGGTTCATCACCATGTCGAACTCGTCGACGTGTTCGAGCAGCCCCTCGACTTCGTTCCGTTTCGCCGCCGAGTTCTGCACTCCGTACGGAAACCCGATGACTGCGACGACGGTTGCCCGGTCACCGAGTATCCGATCGGCGAGTTCGGCGTGATACGGGACCACGACGGCCGAGTGGAACCCGTAATCGAGAACCTCTTGACACAGATCGCGGACCTCGGCTTCGGTCGCGGTCGGATCGACGTTCGTGTGATCGATGAGAGAGGCGACGTCGGTCGGGTCGTCCAGCAGGGTATCTTCGAGTGACATACTCGCGTCTGATACCCGGCGGATAAATATATGCCCCTCAGACACCACAACAGGTATGTCCAAACAGTCGTCCCCGAAACAGGACCTCACTCGGCTCCGGGGGCTTCGTTCTCCAATCGGACCAGATCGTCGAACGTTTCTCGGCGTCTAGTTACGCGCTCGTCGTTGCCGTCGATGGCGACTTCGGCGGGTTTCGGCTGGGAGTGGAACTGGCTGGCGAGATTGATGCCGTACGCGCCGACGTTGCCGATTGCGAGCAGGTCGTTGGCATCCGGGCGCGGAATCGGCCGGTCGGTGCAGAACACGTCGGCGCTGGTGCACAGCGGGCCGCCGACGCTGGATTCGACCGGCTCCCGCTCGCCCCCGGTCACGTTCCGGATGTGGTGATACGAGTCGAACATGGCCGGCCGGACCAACGAGGTGAGCCCGGCGTCGACGCCGACGACCCGCGTCTCCGGGGCCTCCTTGATAGTATTGACCCGGGTGAGGAGCACCCCGGCGTCGGCGACCAGATAGCGGCCGGGTTCCAGCGCGATCGTCGCGTCTATGTCGGCGGTCGCCTCCCGGACCATCTCGGCGGCGGCCTCGATGTCGAGCGGCGGTTCCTCCGGTCGGTAGGGGACGCCGAAGCCGCCGCCGAGGTCGAGGAACTCAAGATCACCCACGCGCTCCGCGAGGTCGGCGACCCTCCGGAGCGCCCGCCGGTGGTCGTCAAGATCCTCGGAGAGGACGCCGCTGCCGACGTGGGCGTGGAGGCCGACGAACTCGAAACGCTCCCGGGCTGACTCGACGAGACCGGGAACCTCCTCGTAGGGAACGCCGAACTTCGCGTCCTTGCCGGTAGCAACCTTCTCGTGATGGCCGGTGCCGATCCCGGGGTTGACCCGCAACGCGAGGCGGCCGTCGAATCCGCGGGCCTCGAGTCGGTCGAGCGTCATCGCCGCACCCGCCGTGATCGTCAGTTCGGGGGCGTCATCGCAGATGTCGACCGCGTACTCGAGATCGCCGTCCGGCGGGTTGACGGCGGTGTACTGGAGGTCCGCCGGGGCGACGCCGGCCTCGAGTGCCCGATACAGTTCCCCTGCGGCGGCACACTCGATATCAGCGCCGGCGTCGTACAGTGTCCGAACGACCGCACGGCCGGTGTTGGCCTTGGCGGCGTACATGACGTGGGCGAACTCGAATGCCGACTCGAAGCGCGCGAAGTTCTCACGGATCCGGTCAAGATCAGTGACGTACAGCGGGGTACCGTGCTCGGCGGCGAGCCGTTCGAGACGGCCGCCGTCCCAGTCGGCGAGCCGCTTGACCGCCGCGGTGTCGACGAGGCTCATTAAAAACATACCCGGGACGGCCGATAACAAGGGTTCCGCTTTCGGACGGCTGCGTCCGCTGTCGCCCGGCGTTGTTTGCGGAGCGCCGTCTAGGCGGGTGCTATCCGTTCGAGGACGCGATCAGTGGTGTCACTCCGCCGCCCCGGATGTCCGGGGAGGTTGGGTCCCCCTCTGGCGCATCCGAGGCGTCGTCGGACGCGGTCGCGTCGTCGGATCCGAATCCGGTATCCGATCTGGGACCGGTGCCGAATTCGAACCTGGAATCGAGATCGGAGTCCGGGTCGCAACCGGCGTCAAAGCCCGAACGACGCCGCCAGTGAGCCGACCCCGTCGTCCTGTCAAGCCGTTGGTGAGTCGACATTGAAACTGCCCTCCGCGACCGCTTCCGTGCTCGGTTCGAGTTCCCGGGGCGGATCGATTAGATTCGCGCGGATAATCAACGCCGTGTTGAAGCAGGCGATCGCGGCCAACGCGAGCGGCCCGCCCGCGACGGCGATGGCAGCCGTCCCTTCGAGTGCGACGGTGACTGTCGCGAGCGCGATCCCGGCCGCGAACTGCAGACCGACAGCGACTATCGTCTCTCGCCAGCGCGAGTCGGTGATCGCAAAGCGGTCCATCATTCCTCAAAACAGCCGCCTGTGGAGCGCCGTATGAGAGGGTTTCAGCCCGCATCCGGGAGACTCAAACGGACCGGAACACGCGTATCGTGTCCCGTGCCGTCGGCTCGCGGATCAGTTGGGCGAATCCGAGGCCGGTGAAGACCGACTTCCAATCGCGGTGATACAGCGGGAACTCGTCGTCGACGTAGCTCACGGCCGCGTTCCCTCGGCCGCGGTCGGGGCTATTGCCCTCGTTTTCGGCGGTAATAAGCAGGTCGCCGGTGATCCGTGCGACCGCCTCGAATACCCACTCCTCGTCGGGGTGAATGTGCTGGAGTGTCTCGACGGAATAAACGACGTCGAACTCGCCATCCGGGATTTCGGGGAGAACGTCCTCGAGCGCGCCGGTCCGGAACGTCCCCGTCGCGGCGAGGCCGGGGTACGCCTCGGCCATCACCTCGAACGCCGCGTCGTTGATGTCGATACCGGTGAGGGTCCCGTATCCGTGTTCGCGGAGGTGTGCGAGGTGACGTCCCGATCCACACCCGAGCTCGAGAATCGCGGCATCGTCGTCGACGTAGTGCGGGAGGACGCTCACAAGCGTCTCGCTCACCTCGTTCGGCCCGATATCCGCGTAGTACGCTGGGGAATACGTCCCGTCGCGTTCGACCCAGTCTCGCCGGACATCGTCCGGGTCCATACGTGGGCGAAACACGCTCGAGCAAATAAGTGGCCGCATCCGCGGCGGCTGGCTACTTAAAGGGTCGCGAGGACGCCGACGCTCTCAAGTAACAGCCATCCGACGAACCCGCCGTAGAGGAGAAGCATCCCCCGCGCCTCGCGGTCGGTGATCGTCATGCCTGTCCGAGCGATAGTAAAGAGAATGATCGTGGAGACAACCAGAAAGGCCATCATCGGCACCGCGGCGGTGAACGAGACCGGCGTCGCACCGGCGAGGACGACGCCGGCCGGCACGGCAACCAATAGATCGAAGACGTTACTCCCGAGGACGTTCCCGAGCGAGACGGCCGGTTCATTGATTCGCGCCGCCGCGACACTTATAAGTGCATCGGGAAGACTCGTCGCCGCCGCGACGACGGTCAGCCCCCACAGGAACGAGGGCGTTCCGAAGGCGTCGCCGAGGCCGACAGCGGCGAAAACGAGTCCCTCTATGCCCGCGATGATAAGCCCGATTCCGCCGAGTAGGAGCACCCACTCGAGGAGTAGCCCGCGGCGATCCAACGAGACGCGTCCGACATCAGCATCGCTTACCTCGAGATACTGAATAAAGATGTACAGGCCATACAGCGCCAGAAGTGACAGCGCGAGCGGGCGCGTGATATTACCTTGGAGGCCGTCACCCGGCGTGGGGTAATAGATCACCGCGAGCGCGAAGACGAGAAACAGCGCGGCGACTGAGAGCATGTAGAACTGGGCCTCCTTATACACAACGTCACGGCCGGTGTCCAACGTCCCGTCGGATAGCAGCGCGGACAGCGCCGGGATGACAAGGATGTTGAACACCGCGGAGCCGACGATGACGCCGACGCCGAGTTCGAATTCGCCGTACCGGATCGTCGAAATAATGGTACTCGCGATTTCGGGGGCCGACGACCCGACGGCCGCGAGGATTGCTCCCTGGATGAGCCTCGGGAGCCCGTAGTGTTTTGCGAGCCGTCCGGAGGCGCGTTCGAGCGCCGAGGAGCCTCCCCAGACGACGATTGTGCCGACGAGGCCGATGGCAGCGAGCGTGGCGATCCCGGCCATCTCAGTTGAGAGTGACCTCGTCGTGGGCCGCATTCCGGAGCGCGTCCGATCGGCCGTGGGTTCCGGGGGCGACCGCAACGGTGTGAAGTCCGCGCTCGGCGGCAGTCTCGAGGACCGGCTTGAAATCGGTGTCTCGCGAGACAATAATCACGGTGTCGATCCGCCCGGCGACGGTGGCCTCGACGGCCTCAACGGCGAGTTTCACGTCCACGTCACCGCTCGTGGTCACGACCTCGAACCCGCGGGCCTCGGCCGCTTGGATCAGCGCGCTGCCGGCGTTCGCGTCGACGTAGACCCGCGACAGCGCGACCGTCCCCTCCTCTCGCGCCAGCGCCCGGAGGTCGTCAAGATCGACGTCGAACTCCGGGCGGAAGACGTTCGGGCCGTCGACGAAGATCCCGACCCGCGTCTCGCGGCCGAGAAGCCGCTCGAACAGTTTCATACGCCGTCTCGGGGGGCACCCGACAAATAAATACCCACTCGTGTCTCCGAGGTGTGGGTGCGACGCTCAACCGCCCGTGCCGGAGGGTCGTCGGAGCCGACAGCCCTACGTTTCCGACCGGAGACACGACACCCATGCGCTTCGAGATACCCGAGGACTGCCGGTACCTGGAGACCCACGAGTGGGCCCGCCGGAGGGGTGAGCACCTTCGGATCGGGGTCACGGATTTCGCACAGGACGAACTCGGCGACGTCGTCTTCATCGAACTCCCCGCGGTCGGCGACCGGATCGAGGCCGGCACCCCCTTCGGCGTCGTCGAGTCGATCAAGGCGGTGTCGGACCTCTACGCCCCGGTCTCGGGGGAGGTCACCGCGGTCAACGGCGATGTCGTCGACGCGCCCGACCGCCTCAACCAGGATCCCTTCGGAGAGGGGTGGCTTCTCGACATCGATCCGGCCGACGACTCGGGGTTCGACGATCTACTCTCTCCCGAAGAATACGAGGCGCAGATCGAGTAAGCGAACGCGGGACGGTTGCGTCGGTTAAAAATATAAAAACGCCGCGCTCAGTCGTCGGAGGCGACGTGTCCGGGCTGTTCGCCGTCGGCAGTCGGCGTCACCGATTCGGGGAGGTCGGTCCGGACGTCGGCCTCCTCTCGCTCCTCGATGATTTCGGCGTAGGCGTCGGGCATCACCTTGACGAACTTCCCGAGTTCTTCCTCCCAGTTCTCCAGGATGTACTCGCCGCGATCCGAGTCGGTGTGGGCGACGTGGTTCTCGACGAGCCGGCGGAGCATCGTCCGATCCTTGCGGTCCAATTCGTCGGTCGTCGAGACCATCCCGTAGTTGACCGTCTCCTCGAAGTCGCCGTCCCGGTCGAGGACGTAGGCGATACCACCAGACATCCCGGCTGCGAAGTTCTTGCCAGTCCGGCCGAGGCAGGCGACGACGCCGCCGGTCATGTACTCACAGCCGTGATCGCCGACGGATTCGACGACGGCCTTGACGCCGGAGTTTCTGACGCCGAAGCGCTCGCCCGCCATCCCGTTGATGTAGGCCTCGCCCTGGGTCGCCCCGTAGAGGGCGACGTTGCCGACAAGAATGTTCTCCTCCGGCTCGTAGGGCGCGTCGTTGGGCGTGTTGATCACCAACTTGCCGCCCGAGAGCCCCTTGCCGACGTAGTCGTTCGCGGTGCCGGTGAGCTCCATCGTGACGCCGTCCTGAAGGAACGCCCCGAAGCTCTGGCCGGCGGTGCCGCCAAAGTCGATTCGGACCGTGTCGTCGGCGAGGCCGTCGATGCCATGGCGCTTCGAGATCTCGTTCGAGAGCGTCGCGCCGACGGCGCGGTTGACCGTTGAGATGTCCCGATCGATGTACACCGGTTCGCCGGACTCGATCGCCGCCTCGGCCTCCTCGATGAGGTCCCAATCGAGGGCGTCTTCGATCTCGTGGGTCTGCGGCTCGGTCTTGTAGCGATTGTCTCCGGCCGGCTCCGCGAGGATCGCGGAGAGATCGAGCTTTCTGGCCTTCTCCTGTTCGACATCGTCGCGCTGTTCAAGCGCGTTGACACGGCCGATCATCTCCTCGACGCTCTTGAAGCCGAGATCAGCCATGATCTCCCGCAGTTCCTGGGCGATGAACGTCATGTAGTTGATGACGTGCTGTGGTTCGCCGGGGAACCGCTTGCGGAGGTCCTCGCGTTGGGTCGCGACGCCGACCGGGCAGGTGTTCTCGTGGCACTGCCGAGCCATCACACAACCCGAGGTGACGAGTGATGCCGTCCCGAAGATGTACTCCTCGGCGCCGAGGAGCGCGCCGACCGCCACGTCGTAACCGGTCTTCATACCGCCGTCGACGGTGACCTTGATCCGCGAGCGCAGATCCGTCGAACGGAGCATCTGGTTGGCTTCAGCGAGGCCGAGTTCCCACGGCAGGCCGGCGTTCTTAATCGAGGTTTTCGGCGACGCGCCCGTCCCCCCGGAGTGTCCGGAGATGTGGACAACGTCGGCGTTGGCCTTTGCGACGCCCGCTGCGATGGTGCCGATGCCGGCCTCCGAGACCAGCTTGACGTTGATATCCGCCTCGGGGTTGGCCGCCTTCAGATCGTGGATGAGCTGTTTGAGATCCTCGATGGAGTAGATGTCGTGTAGCGGCGGCGGCGAGATGAGACCGACGCCCGGCGTCGAGTACCGGACGTGAGCGATCATCTCGTTGACCTTCTTGCCGGGGAGGTGTCCGCCCTCGCCGGGCTTTGAGCCCTGGGCCATCTTTATTTGGATCTCGTCGGCGCTCGTCAGGTACGTCGATGTGACGCCGAAGCGACCCGACGCGACCTGCTTGACGCTGCATTCTTTTTCGGTGCCGAATCGCTCGGGCGGTTCGCCACCCTCGCCGGTGTTGGATTTCCCGCCCAGTCGGTTCATCGCTATGCAGTTGTTTTCATGGGCCTCCGGCGAGATGCTGCCCAGGCTCATCGCGGCCGTCGAGAACCGCTCGACGATCTCCTCGACAGGTTCGACGTCCTCGAGGTTGACCGGGTCGCGGTCCGAATCGAACTCGAGCAGCCCCCGGAGCGTCTGGAGGTGCTCGGTCTGATCGTTCATCTGCTCTGCGAACTCCAGATACTCCTCGTAGTCGCCGCTCCGGACCGCCTTCTGGAGCGTCCCCACGGACTCGGGGTTCCACTCGTGGAACATCCCCGAGGATCGGTGCTCGTACTCGCCCTGCAGTTCGAGTTCGGGATTGTCGGCGAATGCGACCTCGTATCGTTTCCGGAGGTCGGCCTCGATGTCGTCGATGTCGACGCCCTCGGTCCGGGCCGTCGTCCCCTCGAAGTACTGGGCGACGAAATCGGAATCGAGGCCGACGGCCTCGAAGATCTGTGCGCCTTGGTAGGATTCAACCGTCGAGATGCCCATCTTCGCCATCGTCTTGAGGAGGCCGTCCTCGACGGCTCCGATGTAGGCTTCGATCGCCCGCTCCTCGTCGGCCCCGTCCGGACCGGCGACGATGTCGGAGATCGACTGGTAGGCGAGATACGGGTTCACGGCGCCAGCGCCGTAGCCGATGCAGGTCGCAACGTGGTGGACCGCGCGCGGATCGCCCGACTCAAGCACGATGCCGACGTGATTTCGGAGGCCGTTTCTGACGAGGTGGTGGTGGACGCCACCGGTCGCGAGCAGCGCGGGGATGGGAATGGCGTTGGGGCCCGCGTTTCGGTCGGACAAGGTGATGATGTCGTGTTCCTGTGCCGCGATTGTCGCCTCCCGGCGAACGTCCCGAACGGCGGTCTCGAGGTCGTCCTCAGGATCGAACGTGATGTCGATGACGGCGGTGGAGAGGTCGCTGTCGAAGTTCTTGATCGCGGCCGTCTGTGCGTCGGTAAGTACCGGAGAGTCAGCGACCAACTGCTCGGCGTGCTCCGGCGTCTCGTCGAGAAGGTTCCGCTGGTACCCGAGCCGAGTTTCCATCGAGGTGACAAGTTCCTCGCGGATGTAGTCCAGCGGCGGGTTCGTGACCTGCGCGAAGAGTTGTTTGAAGTACGTGAACAGCGGCCGGTTGAACTGCGAGAGAACGCTGAGCGGTGTGTCGTCGCCCATCGACCCGACGGGGTCTTTTCCTTTCGTCGCCATCGGCTCGATGAGGTGGCTCATCTCGTCTTCCGTGTAGCCGTACAGCGCCTGCTGGGAGCGGATCGAGTCAACCGGGTCCCGGGGCGCGGCCTCTTCGGCGTCAGCGACGGCTTCAAGCGAGACTTGGCGTTCGTCCACCCACTCGCCGTACGTTTCATCGACGAGGTTGTCGAAGATCTCCTCGTCGGGGATGACGCGCCCCTCCTCGGGGTCGGCAACGAACAGTTGCCCTGGCTGAAGCCGGTCTCGGCGTTCGATCTCGCCGAAGTCATACTCAAGAGCGCCCGCCTCGCTGGCCATGACGAGCGTGTTGTCCGTCGTCACGTCGTAGCGACAGGGCCGAAGCCCGTTTCGGTCGAGAACGGCGCCGATCCGGTCGCCGTCGGTCGCGGCGACCAACGCCGGACCGTCCCAGGGTTCGACAAGGGAGGCGTGGTAGTCGTACCACTCGCGGCGATCCTCCGAGACCCGGTTGGCTTCGCCGCGCCAGGCCTCGGGGATCAACATCCGGAGGGCGTGCGGCATCTCCCGGTCGCCCGCCATCAGGAGTTCGAGGGCGTTGTCGACGGAGGCGGTGTCTGACTGCTCGGGATCGTTGATGATCGGCCGCAACGTTTCGATGTCGTCGCCGAAATCGGGGTGTTCGAGGTCGTCCTCGCGGGCCCGCATCCAGTTGATATTGCCCTGGATCGTGTTGAACTCGCCGTTGTGGATGATGTTGCGGTAGGGGTGTGAAAGGTGCCACGCACCGAGGGTGTTCGTCGAGAACCGGGCGTGAACCATCGCGAACGTCGAGCGAACGCGGTCGTCAAGCAGATCCGGGTAGTACGCCGACAACTGCTCGGCTGTCAGGAGGCCCTTGTAAACAACCGTTTCACGGTCGAGCGAACAAATATAGAAGCGGGCCGCGCCCTCGAAGGTGCGCTTTTCCACAGTCGTCTCGAGGTCGCGCCGGGCGACGTACAGCGCACGGTCGAAGGCGTCCTCGTCGAGATCGGAGCGAACGAAAAACTGGACAACGGCGGGTTCGGATTCGATCGCCGTCTCGCCGAGAAGGGCGTTGTCGGTCGGTACTTCCCGCCAGGCGAACACGTCGAGATCGTGTTCGGCGAGGACGTGTTCGGTGAGGTCTTGCAGACGTGCGATCGCTCTTTCCTCTGGGGGCATGAACACCGAGCCAACGGCGTACTCGCCGGCGTCGGGGAGGGACTCAATCTCGTCGTCAAAGAACTCGTGGGGCGTCTGTAGGAGGATGCCGGCGCCGTCGCCGGTGTTCTCGTCGGCCCCCGTTGTACCGCGGTGTTCGAGATTCTCGAGCAGTTCGATGCCATCGGCTACCGTGCCGTGGGACCGGTCACCGTCGAGGTCCATGACGACGCCGACC
>NZ_JBKEGK010000086.1:0-9752 GCF_046710025.1 Natronomonas sp.
CGTACGGGGAGTACGGAAAGCGCATCTGGCGCTCGACGAGAAACTCGTCTTTGATTTCGACGCCGTACTTCGATATCTCCTGTCCGATCCGCCGGAGATCCCCCGTGTCCTCGCCCACGACGAGAACATGTAGGTTCGTCTGCCCACCCATGAGTTCGCGCACGGCAACCACGCTGGGGATCGTCCCTAGCTGTGCCGCGACGCGCTCGATCTCGTCAAACTTCACATGGCACAAAAACAGGTTGAGCAACGCATCGTCGGCCCGTTCGAAATCGATAGTGGGGTGATACCCCTCGATGATCCCGTTGTCTTTTAACCGCGCGATCCTGTTTCGGACGGTCGCGCCGGAGACGCTCACCTGCTCTGCGATCTCCGTCGCCGACGTGTTACGGGCATCCCGCATGAGTGCATGGAGGATCCGCCGATCGATGTCATCAAGCCGGACGCTATCACCGGTCCCGTCGCTCATACCTATCTGTTTCACAATTGACTTATACATTTGTCTCTCTACGGATTCGAAATTACTTCGACGATATTTTCGATAACCGATACTCTACGAGAGATGGCTTTTGTATCACAAATACTATGAGAAGTTTTAACAAATGTGGATTCAATCACTCGGTATGAAACCGGTAGCGGCGGCACAACACTCCAACGGAAACGATCGATTCGGGGGGGGCCGCCTTGATGGGTGGGTCCATGGTTGAGCACACCCGCACACTCGATTTCAAGATCGCGTTCGCTATCGGTCTAGGAACGATGATCGCCGCCGGGATCTTTTCGCTGTCGGGAACGGCAGTCGCGGCGATCGGCTCCAGCGCGGTGATCGCGTTCGTCATCGCGGCGGTGATCGCCGGCATTACCGCCGCAGCGTACTCCGAGTTCGCGTCGATCTACTCGGAAAACGGTGGCGGATACCTGTTCACGTCACGCACGTTCGAAGAGCAAAAGCTGCTGACGTACGGGATCGGCATGTCGCTGTTTTTGGGGTACACGGGCACCACGGCGTTTTATCTCTCGACTATGGACGAGTGGTTTTTCAGATTCATTATTCCGGAGTCGCTGCAGTGGCTCCCGCACGGTTCATCGGCCGTGGCTGCGGCAGTGCTGTTGGGGGTCCTAAACGCCAGAGGGACGGAGGAATCCGGGTCGTTTCAGCTCATCGTTTCGGGCGCAAAGGTCGCTGTACTCCTCGCGTTCATCTCCGGCGCGTTCGCCTTCCGCGGCCCGTCGACCGCCGTCGGGAACTTCACCGCGCAGTTTTCGACCGATATCGTCGGGATTGTCTCGATCTCCGCGCTGGCGTTCATCACCTTCTTCGGCTTCTCCGCGATCGCCGCAAGCGCGGGGGAGATCATCGAACCGAGAAAGACGGTCCCGCGGGCTATTGCTGCCAGTATTATCTCGGTCACGATCCTGTACGCGCTCGTCATCGTTGCGATGACGAACTCGACGGTGCCGCCCGAAGTGATCGCCCGAGAGGGCGAGACGGCCATGGGCGAGGTCGCGGCCGGATTTCTCGGCCCAGTCGGCCGATCGTTGATCGTCGCCGGGGCCGTCTTCTCGATGGTGTCGGCGTCCAACGCATCGATTCTTGCGGCGTCGAGCATCGGCTCGCTCATGGGCAGACAGGGTCAAGCACCGCGTGCGTTCGCACGCATCCACGCCCGTTTCAGGACGCCGTTCTGGAGCGTGACAGCGGCGATAGCCACGATCGTGTCGCTGATCGTCGTGTTCATCGCGCTGTTCCCCGAGGAAGGTGGACTGACGTCGATCAATCTCGGATTAACAGTACTGACAGGGTTTGCGACGTTTAATTTGCTTCTACCGCTAGCTATCGTCAATGGCGCGCTGATCTACCACCGGCGAGCGTTCCCCGAGATCGAACGGGGATTCCGCGTTCCGGGCGTGCCGGTCGTTCCTATCGTCGGGATCATCGCGAACATCGGGCTGATCACCAACCTCCCGCGGACCGGTGTGGCGACCGGGATCGGGCTGACGATGGCGCTTATCGGCGTGTACGTCGTCTGGGGGGGCGGACAGGAGGTCGACGAACTTGTCCAGCGGGTTCGTCCGCCGGAACCCGCTGCTGCGGAGACGGGAGCGGAGGGGACCGCCGAACCGGACGCAGGGTACTACCGAGTACTGGTCCCGGTTGCGAGGCCGAACAATGCGGCTAAATACGTCCGACTAGCGGAGCTGTTCGCTACTGGACGCGACAAACAGCCGCTGATCGAAGTGATCACCGTCACGGATATCCCCGACCAGACGCCCCACGAGGTGATGGCCGATGTGGCCAACGAAAGAGTCGAGCGAATCAAGGAGGTTCTCGCGGACGAGGAGTTCGCCGTCGAGTACACCGTTCAGGGCCACACCTGTCGGAACATCGCCTTCGATATCCTCCAGTCGGCCCGGGAGGATAGCGCCGATCTTATCATCATGGGGTATCCCGAAGAAAACGACGAAATCACGAGGAAGGTCGAGTACACGGCCCCTTGCGACGTCATATTCGCGAGCGGAGTCGGGGACGAGGAGATCAAGCAGGTAAATATCGGCGCGGGCGGGGGGCCCCACCATCTGGCAGCGGCACAGTTCGTCAGAAACCTCGGCGAGGAGGGACTCGGCGTGAACGTCATCTCCGTCGATCCAGCGGGTGAAGGAACGTCGGAGGATCCCGCGGAAACCGTCTCGGAATTAAATGGTGTCCCTGACCTCCACGTGTACAACGTGTCCGCCGCAAGTATCGCGGAGGGGCTTGTTACGAAGACCAAAGAGGAAGGTGGTGTGCTGGTCATCGGCGCGTCGCGGGACCGCCGCCTCCGGCAATGGGTGTTCGGGAGTACGCCGGACGCGGTAATCGAGCGGGCCGAACTGGACGATGTCCCGGTGCTCATCTACGCCAGTTCGACGAGCGTTCCCGAACGGATCGAGGATTACCTCTTCCCCGTGTACCGGTATCTCAACAAACTCAGGGGCCGTCCCGAGAAGCAACCTGACGAGCGCGCCGTCGAGAACTAGTCCTCTTGGGATTCGGGCCGTCTATTTGACCGACGCGACACTCCTCCGATGACCGAGTGACATTCCGTATTCGACGAGCGAGCGGACGCTCGCGTGGCCGTCGTACTCACTGAGTACGGTACCCTCCGCATCCTCGACGGCCTCGGAGACGCCGGGGATCAACTGGGTGCCCGCGCCGTCGAAGATCACCCTGACCTCGTCGCCGTCGGCCTCAACGAATTCCTTTGCGGGTTTAAACCTATTTGCGACGTGGCTGTAGTCAGAGTGGGGTTCATTGCCGGCGAGAATTACGATTGCTGGCTCTGCCATCGGAGTGATCTATCACCCGGATACACAAAGCCCACCATCGGATGTGTGCCGCCGGCACTGACCCGAGCAGGGTTGTACACAGTGTTGTCGGGTCGACGGTATCAACAACCCCATGCCCGTACGACCTTCAGACGACAACCCATACGTTTTACAAATAGTTGTTCCGAAGTAATGTGATACCAATCCATCTATGACACCGCTTGCAGACGCGCTCTGTGTCCTCCACGTCGACGAGCCGTCTATGACGGGGGCGGTCGAGTCAACCCTCGAAGGCGACGAGTCGTTGGTCGTCCGCACCGCCGAAGCCCCCGAGGAAGGGCTTCAAATACTGTCGGGTGGCGGTGTCGATTGCGTCGTATCGGGATCCGACATCCCGGACGGGGATGGACTCGAGTTTTTCCGGGCTGTCCGCGAATCCCACCCCGACGTTCCGTTCATTCTCCACGCGGATCGGCAGGCCAAGTGGATCGGCGAAGAGGCGCTACGGGCCGGCGTAACGGACTACATCCCAACGGACGAGGTGCTCGGGCACCGCTCTCTGCTCTTGGCTCGTATCGAAAACGCCGTCGAGCGGGCCCAAGCAGCCCGGCAGGCCAAGGAGGCCCGACGAATCGGCCGCGTCGCTAGAGAACTCAACGAGAGCCTCGCTCGCGCGACTACCCGGGAGGAGGTCGACGACCGTGTCTGCGAGATCCTCAACGATGCGGAACCGTACCGCTTCGCCTGGATCGGTGAACACGACCCCAATACTCGAACGGTCGAACCGCGAAGTTCGGCCGGCGTCGCCGAGGAGTACCTCGAAGCGGTCGAGATAACGACCGATGAGTCCCAAACCGGGGGCGGCCCGACCGGACGGGCCATCCGGAGCGGCGAGATCGCGGTGATGCAGAACATTCGGGAGGACCCGGAGTACGAGCCCTGGCGCGAGCAGGCCCTCGAACGCGGCTACCGTTCCAGCGCCGCCATCCCGCTAGTCTATGACGACACGCTCTACGGCGTATTGAACGTGTACGCGGACCGACCCAACGCCTTCGACGACCGGGAGCAGCGGCTGCTTGCGAGCGCCGGCGAGACCATCGCTCACGCCACTCACCGGATCGAGCTTCAACAACAGTACACCGACCAGTACCGGACCCTCTTCGAGGAGGCCCCGGTAATGGTCGTGTTCACCGGCATAAGCGAAAGCAAGCCGATCATCGAGGACTGCAACCGGGCGTTCGCCGAACACCTCGGGTACACCCGTGAGGAACTCCGCGGGACGCGTCTGACCGAGCACTACACCGAGCAGTCCGCCGAACAGCTCCGTGGCGGCGGCTACGACCGTGCGCTGGCGGGGGATTTCGTCCGCGAACAGCGAACGCTCGTGGCTCGCGACGGGACGGAAACACTCACAATTCTCCGTGCGGCCCCGAGACACGACCGAGACGGCGACATCATCGGCACGCACGCGCTGTTTTTGGACATCAGCGACGAAGCACAGATCCGAAAGCTCGAGCGACAAAACGAGCGGCTCGAGGAGTTCGCGTCCCTCCTCTCACACGACCTCCGGAACCCGCTGAACGTCGCCCAGGGCCGGCTGGAACTCGTCGCCGACGCCTGCGACAGCGAGGATATACGACACGTCCGAAACGCCCACGCTCGAATGGAGGCGCTGATCGAGGACCTGCTCACGTTTGCCCGGGAGGGGACGACGGTGACCGACCCCGGTATCGTCGACCTCGCGGCGCTCGTGGAGGAGTGTTGGGCGAACGTCGATACCGCCGGGGCGACTCCCGAAGTCGAGACCGACCGATCGATCCTGGCCGACGGAAGCCGACTCAAGCGGGTCTTCGAGAATCTTATTCGGAACGCGGTCGAACACGGCGGCCCCGAGGTGACGGTCCGGATCGGCGACCTCTTGGATCAAGACGGCTTCTACGTCGCCGACGACGGCCCCGGCGTCCCCGAGGCCGACCGCGAGGCGGTGTTCGAGGCGGGTCACTCGACGAACGAGGACGGCACCGGATTCGGACTCAGCATCGTCCAAAGTATCGTCGAGGCCCACGGGTGGTCGATCCGCGTTACCGAGGGCGACGACGGCGGGGCGCGCTTCGAAATCACCGGCGTCGAATACGCCTCGGAGTGACCGGTGTCGGCGGTATTGCGGTTACTGGCGTATATCACTGTAAAATTCCTTAGAGCCCCCAGAAAACAGCGATTCCGAGAGTCGTGACGACGGCCAAGATCACCTGGAGGGGTCCGCCAACTCGGATGTAATCACTGAACTCGTATCCACCGGGACCATAGACGAAGAGGTTGGTCTGATACCCAACCGGCGAGATGAACGCCGTGCTGGCGGCGAACGTGACGGCAAGAACGAAGGCGAATGCGTTGGCGTTCAATTGGGCGGCCGCGTCGACAGCGACAGGAATGAGCAACACGACGCTGGCCTGGTTGCTGATGAGGTTGGTAACCGCAGCGGTCAGCAGATAGAACAGCCCGAGAACGGCGATCACGGGCAAGAAATCGGCCGTCGAGACGACAAGCATGCCGAGTAGATCGGCACCGCCGGTCTCCGACAGCGCCTTGCCGAGCGGGATGACGCCAGCCAGCAAGAAGATCACATCCCACTGAACGGCATCGTACGCCTCTGCCGGTTTGATGATACCGGCGACGATCATTACGGGGACGCCGCCGAGCGCAGCCACCATGATCGGCAGGATGCCGAGTGCCGCCACCCCGACGACAGAGAGCACGATGCCGACTGCGATCGGGAGTTTTGACGACCGGAACTGCTGGAGGGCGAGTTCGCCAGCCACGATCACATTCGGATCGTCCGCGAGTCGGTCGACGGTGTCGGGGTCGGACTCGATGAGCAGCAGGTCGCCCGGACGAATGTGATACTCCGGAAAGCGTTCGTAGGCGGTCTCACCGCCGCGGCGGATGGCCAGAACGGCCGTCTGATACCGGTTTTGAAACCGTGACGACTCGACTGTTTCGCCGACGAGATCGGACCCGGCGGTAACGACGATTTCGACGAGCGTTTCTCCGGGGCCAAGCGCATCGAAACCACCTGGCGGCGTGACTTCCGGAACGAACTCGACCCCCTCTATCCCGTGTAGCGTCCGGACCGCGTCTTCGGTGAGCCGAATCGTGAAGGTATCTCCCTCCCGGATCGTCATCGACAGTTTCGGTTCTCGATGATAGTCACCATCACGAATCAGTTGGGTGACGTTCGCCTCTAGGTCGACCGCTTCGAGCGCTTCCCGAATCGTCGAGTCGACAAACGGTGATTGTTCCCCCACGATTACTTCTGTGAGAAATTCCTCCTTTTGCGCCGTTTCGAGTGTACTGCGGGGTGTCACGTGAGACGGAGCAAGCCAGTATCCGATCGTAAGGAGATACACCCCGGTGACGAGAAACACCACGAGACCGAGGTGGGTAAACTCAAACATCGAGAACGTGTGCAAGGAAGGATAGTCGGTGGCGAGTCGACCCGCCACGTCGCTGGCTAAGAGGTTTGTGGACGTGCCGATGAGCGTGAGCATCCCACCGGCCATCGACGCGTACGAAAGCGGGATGAGCAACTTTGACGGCGACGTTCCGTTCTCGTGAGCGAGATCGCTCACCATCGGCAGCAAGACGGCGACGGCAGCGGTGTTGTTAATGATTCCCGAGAGTGGGCCGACGAGCCCGACCGTTGCGCCGAGTTGCTTGTGCTCACTCTCGCCCGTTAAAGAGGCGACTATCTTTTCAAGACGCTGAATCGCACCCGTCCGGCGGACGCCTTCGCTCAGGATCATCATCGCGAGAATGGTGAGTGTTGCGGGGTTCGAAAATCCGGAGACGCCCTCTTGTGGCGAAACGCCAGTCCACGGACCGAGTATAATAAGCATGACCATGATCCCGATCGCGGTCACGTCGATCGGGACAGGCTCGGTGACGAACAGAATGAAAGCGACGAGGATAATAAAAAAGACGAGAAGCATCCCAACAGTCGCTGTAGACATCAATATATACTAACAATCGTGATGGTAGTTGGGTGTACTGGTCGATGATCACCATCGATCGGGAGTAGCTGTGGGGGTATTTCGATGTCGTCGGTTCGGTGCTGCTTCGCGTGCGTCCCGCCGTCGGCTGTCGAATCCCTACATCCATTTCGAGGCCGTCTGTCAGGTACCCCCCGGCTCGTCCACGGTCTTGATCGGACTCAACTCCGGCTTCCAATCGAGCCCGTGGCGTCGCGAATCGTCTCGCCGCGGGTAGTTCAGCGCGGAGAACACCATATCGAACTCGCCGAATTGTGAGCCTCCGAGATTGCTCCGGATAGCGTCCGCGCTCCCCTTCAGGTTCTCTGTGAACGCGGCCGCCTGGTCGTTCAGGGTGTCGTCGTCGATGTCCGCGCTGGCGCTCTGGAGGGCGTCGGTGTGGCGCTTCGTGAGTTTCACGAGCGACCGGAGGAACGCCGAGGGCTGGGCGGGACTCACGGGTACCTCGATGACGTTCTCGACATCCTTCCGGAACGCCATCGCGCCCTCCGTGCGTTCGCGCTGGTCCCCGACCGGCTCCAGTTCCTGACTCAGCTGCTGAGTTCCTGAGAGAGTACGAGCTGGCTGAGCGTGAGCACGAGCGTGACGCGCGTGATGATGGACGTGAGCGGCGCTTGAGATAGCGTCTCGATAGAGTCCGCCTGACTGAACGGCGTCGGCGTCCCCATCGGGTGGAGTGGCCCGATGATGCCGAGCACGAAGAACACGCCGCCCGAGGTTCCGGCGGCAACCAGCCACCGGTTCGTGTTCAACGGTAACCAGAACCTCCGACTGTTCTCCAGCACGCGCTCCCGCATCGTGTCGCTCGGGCGACATTCCTCACTGTCGCTCAGTCACCGGGGCCGCTTCCGACGGCGGTCCACTCGACGCACGTTTTTTGTACCCGAGCGCCGATTCATCGATTATGACGGGGCTACTCGACCACACGATGATCCGTGTCGGCGATCTTGAGGCGTCGATCGACTGGTATGAGACGCACTTGGACTACGAACGCAAGGACCGCCACGACGGCGACGGGTTCAGCATCGTCTACCTCGGACCGGAGGATATGAGCGACGACGAGGCGATGTTGGAGTTGACGAGCAACGAGGGGCAAGACGAGGTCGAGATCGGCGACGCGTGGGGCCACATCGCGGTTCGCGTCCGCGACCTCGAAGCCGCCTACGAGGGGCTAATGGAGGGCGGTGTCGAGGATTACCGCGATCCGGCGTCCTGTGGCGGCCGATACGCGTTTGTCACGGATCCCGACGGCCACGAGATCGAACTCGTCGAGCGCTCGCAGGGATCACCGTGGAGCCTCGATCACACGATGATCAGAGTCGAGGACGCCGACGCGGCGCTCGGCTACTGGGTCCGGAAGTTCGAGTACGAGGCGGTCAGCCGCTGGGAGGCCGACACGTTCGCAAACTTCTTTGTCGAACCGGAGCACGCCCCTGAAGAGGCGATGAGCCTCGAATTGACGTACAACTACGACGGTCGGAGCTACACCCACGGCGACGGCTGGGGCCACCTCTGCGTCCAGGTCGACGACCTCCAAGACGATTGGGAACAGCTGACGTTGCGGGAGATTCCGGAAGACCGCGACCCCGCGGATTGTGATAACATGTACGCGTTCGCCGAGGATTTCGAGGACCACGAGATCGAACTGCTGGAGCGCGACGCGGACGCCGAATCGCTGTTTCCCTTCTGAGTTCGCTGGCTGATCCGCGGCCGGGAGAACCCGACGCTATCTGCGGTCGGGAAAATCCGACGCTATTCGAGTTGGTGGTAATCCAGTTCGTGCCCCTCGTCGAGGGCCGCCTGAACGGCCTCGCTGGGAGCACCTACGGACTCTGTGTGCGAGAGCATCCCGCCAATGTCGGCACCGTCGAGATGGATGTTGCACCGCAGTTCGGGGTCGATATCGGGGTAGTCCGTCCGGTAGTGCGCGCCGCGGGACTCGGTGCGCTTGAGCGCGCCTCGAAGGACGGCCTCGGCGGCCGTAAGCATGAAGCCGAGGTCGACGGCGAACTCGAAGGACCGACTCGTCACGTCCCCGACATCCACGTCGGCGGCTCGTCGTCCGATGTCGCCGAGCGCGTCGAGACCCGCCCGTAGCGACGCCTCATCGCGAAGGATACCGGCGTGTTCCCACAGCAGTTCCCGCAACTCGGCAACGAGCGTCTCGACCTCGTACGACCCATCGGTGTCGGCTATCGCGGCGAGCCCACCGAGGTGTGACTGGACGGTCTCCGCAAGCACCTCCTCGGGGATTGTTCCGGGGCCGTCGACCCGCTCGGCGACGTGCTCGCCCGCGACGACGCCGTAGGCGACCGTCTCCGCGAGCGAGTTCCCGCCGAGTCGGTTCGCCCCGTGGACGCCGGCCATCGTCTCGCCGATCGCGAACAGCCCGTCAAT
>NZ_JBKEGK010000087.1:0-9739 GCF_046710025.1 Natronomonas sp.
GCCGCCGCGCAGGGGCGGTTCGGCCGGACGGGGGGACCCCGGGCCCCCCACGACTTGAGGCCGGAGGCTCCGCCTCGAAAACTGCTGACGGACACCCACGACAGTGAACTACCTCGGGGTCAAGCCCCGAGGCAGTCGCCTTGAGCCGCCTGTACACGGGCGGTGACCGACGATTTTGGACCGTTTTGATTATTCCAAAACATTTCGCGGTAGTTCCACCCCGTCAGAGCAAATCGTCTGACCGACATCCGAGACGGAATCGGTACCCTAAGGGCCTGTAGCGCGCTTTTATCCGGACCGTCGAGATGTCGGGCCGTGATCAGAGCTGCCGTGATCGCGGCAGATGATTTCGGTAATTGGGTAACTACTATACAAATATAGTATTAAATATAGAAAAATAAAAAACAATAAAATTTTTGTGCGTGGGTTAGTACTGTGTTGTATGGTTCGTCCAGAATCTCTCCCTGAGACGGGGACAGTACAGAACTACGTCGGCGGGAACTGGCAGACGCCGAGCGGGACCGACGGCCAGGATGTCATCAACCCGGCAACCTCTGAAAAACTCGCTCACGTCGCGTTCAGTTCGGCGGACGATGTCGACGGAGCGGTCCGTACGGCTACCGAAGCGTTCGAGGAGTGGTCGGGCCGTCCGGTCGAAGAACGGATTCAGCCGCTTTTCGAGCTGAAACAGCTACTGGAGGCCCACCAAGACGAACTCGCCGAAGTGCTCGTCCAGGAACACGGCAAAACGCGGGCCGAAGCGAAGGGGGAACTCCGGCGTGGTATCGAGAACGTCGAGGTCGCCTGCGGCATCCCGACGATGATGCAAAGCGGGACGTTGCTCAACGCGGCACCGGAGATCGACGAGAGCGCCGTCCGCAAGCCCCTCGGCGTCTTCGCCGCGGTCACGCCGTTCAATTTCCCCGCGATGATCCCCTTGTGGTTTCTGCCGTACGCCGTCGCGACCGGCAACAGTTTCATTCTGAAACCGAGCGAGCAAGACCCCCTCGTCGCCCAGCGGATCTTCGAACTGATCGATCAGGCTGGATTCCCGGACGGTGTTCTCCAGCTCGTTAACGGCGGGGTCGACACGGTCAACGCGCTGTTGGAACACGGTGGCATCGAAGGGATCTCCTTCGTCGGCAGCACGCCCGTCGCGCGGGAGATCTACGAGACGTCGGCGGCAAACGGCAAGCGCGTCCAGGCCCAGGGCGGTGCGAAAAACCACATCATCGTTACGGAGACGGCTGATCTGGACCACGCAGCGCGAAAAACCGTGGGGTCGGCGTTCGCCTGCGCTGGCGAGCGGTGTCTCGCGAACGACGTCGCCGTGGTCGAGGAATCGGTCTACGACGAGTTCGTCGACAAGGTCGTTTCGGAGGCCGAGGCCCAGGTCGTGGGCTATGGGCTTGAGGAAGAAACGGACATCGGCGCGCTCATCACCCCCGAACACGAACGACGAGTTCGGGAGTACATCGAAACGGCCGTCGACGAGGGCGCGGAACTCCTTCTTGACGGTCGCGACGTGTCCGTCGAGGGCTACGAGGACGGGAACTTCCTCGGGCCGACGCTGTTCGGCGGTGTGGACCCGGATATGACGATCGCTCAAGAGGAGGTGTTCGGCCCGGTGCTCGGGTTGCTGTCCGTCGCGGATCTGGACGAGGCCATCGAGGTCCTCAATCGGAGCGACTTCGGAAACGCGGCAAGTCTGTTCACGGGGCGCGGTGCCGACGCCCGCGCGTTCCGACACCGAACTGACATCGGGAACCTCGGTATCAACGCCGGGACGGCGGCCCCGATGGCTTTCTTCCACTTCGGGGGGCGGAAAGACTCGTTCTTCGGCGACCTCCACGCCCAGGGGGAAGACATGATCCACTTTTATACCGACAAGACGGTCTACATCGAGCGCTGGCCGAACGCATAACACACCGTCGCGTCGGGTGCCAGAGTGCGCCGGCAGCGTGTGAAACGACGTTGCACAGGCGCCGTATTCATATTACTCTCCGCACGCAACGTCAGCACGGAGCGACAGACGACGCGCTCCATACCCCCACCCCCTCCCGATGACCACCGACGACCGATGGCTCGGCGCGTGCCCGAACTGCGGGGACCGCATCCGGCCGATCGACGAACTCATCGCCTACGAGCGTTCGGACAGCACCCTCGGTGTATTCGCCGAATGTCCCTCCTGCGAGTCGGTCATCTCGCCCGAGTGAGTCGGTCGCCTCCGTCCGGAGTCCGTCGCTCCGGCCACGTCCGTCCCGTCGCCGTTCACGATCCGTCGTCAACTGTCGCAACGAGGGAGACGTAGCTTACCTTGCCCGCCTCAACCGCAGCTTCGAGTGCCTCGATCGCGTCCAACGCACGCTGGCCGCGCTCGCCCATCAGCCCCAACAGCCCCTCGTAGTCGACGCGAGATCGAACCCGATCGCGCATCCCGAGCAGTTCGTCGTGGTGGTCCGTCTCGACCCGTATCCCGAACCCGGCTCCGGTGAGCTGCTCACGCAGGTAGTCGGGACTCCGTGCCCCGCTAAGACAGAGCGCGTCCGCCGCCCGGCCGGGAACCGCCGGGAGGTCGCCGTCGACGACGACGTCGGAGAGCGCGATCCGGCCACCGTCATTCAATACGCGGCGGGCCTCACCGAGCGCAGTCGGGAGGTCGGTGAGACAGAGCACGCACTCGGCGAGAAGGACATCGACGCTTCCGTCTCGGAGCGGCAGCGTCGCGGCATCGCCCCGCACTGCCCGCCCCGTAGCGGCCGTCGGCTCGGTGTCGACACCGACGGCGTCGGCACCGCGCTCGCGGGCGATAACCAACGCGTCACCGGCCCCACAGCCGACATCCAACAGACGGGTGTCCGCTCCGACATCGGCGCGATCGAGGAGTCGCTCGGTCGCTTCAGCCCCGCCCGGGTGCAAAGGCCCCGCAAGGACGCCTTCGAGAGTCCGCCAGGGGTTCGACAGCGCCGCGTCCAACAGCCCATTCATCGCTTGGTCCCGTAGTGGTCTTTGCTATCGCTGGTACCGCAAGCGTCCTGAGCGTTGTGGGCGTCCCGAACATCGCGGGCGTGCCCGCCGTCGCTAATGCCTTCAGTATCTCCGCCGGCGTCGGCGGGTGACTGGTCGGTGGCTGGGGCGTCGTTGACCACGTTCCGACCACCCCACTCGTTGCGGTTCCGGAGCGCGTACTCGCCGTCCTCGGTTGTCATGTTGTATCCACAGAACGGAGCCAACTCGCCGTCAGTCGTCGGGACGGAGATACAGCAGTTGCTCAGCCGGTTTAGGTCCGCCGCGTCGGCGTCCATGAACCCCGTGATCGACACCGGGACGACCTCGTCGAACAGCCCATCGACACCGCCGGGCACGTCGATGCCACAGCAGCCAGCGGTCGTGCAGGCCCATTCCTCGCCGGCCGCGGTGCCGGCCAGCAGGTCCATGTACTCGCCCTCGTCGACCATCCCCGAGAGCGTCCCCCAGAGTCCGTCGTCGATGTACTTCGTGAGCGGTACGAACGATTCGGCGTCTGCCGTCGGGGTTTCGGCGTCGAACCCCTCCGGAACAAACGCGGTCCCGATCTGACAGTACGCTGAACAGCAAGGTGCCGGCAGCATATCGCGCGGTTCGAGCGTCTCGACCTGCTCGGCCAGCCGCCGCGTGGCGTCGTCGAGCGCGAAGCGGCCGTCGTTTCGCTCATAGCGGCCGAAGTGTGCCACCGGCTGGAAGTTGACCGACCGCACGACATCCCTGTTCTCGACTGCGAACCGGACGATATCGCCCATCTCGTGGTCGTTGACGTCGGGGACGACCGTCGGCACGAGGACGACCGGCAGCCCTACGTCCTGACAGGCCTCGATAGCTGCGTGTTTCTCCTCGAGGATATCCGCCTCGCGGATCAGCTCGTACGTTTCGCTCGTCAGACCGTCGAACTGCAGATAGATGGCGGTCACGCCGGCTTCCTTGAGCGCCGCCGCGTAGCCCGCCTCGGTCGCCAGCCGAATCCCGTTCGTGTTTACCTCGATATGGTCGATCCCTCGGGAGCGAGCGCGTTCGACAAGCTCCGGGAGGTCGTCTCTGACGGTCGGTTCCCCGCCCGAGAACTGGATCGGCCGGCCGCCGGCGTCGGCGACGGTGTTCAAAAGCGCCGTCACCTCCTCGGTCGGGCGGTGGGCACCGCCGGGGCCGGAACTCGCAAAACAGTACGAACACGAGAGGTTACACGAATCCGTGACCTCGACGACGGCCAGACAGGCGTGGTCGTCATCGACAGCCAGATCCCCACCGTCGTGTTCGGGGTCCGGGCCGAACTCGGCGGCCCACTCCCAGTGGTCGAACGAGCCCCAAACGCGACGGCTGGCCGGACCGTGATCGGCACACTCCCGCGTGAGAAACACGCCGCCGTCGCGTCTCTCGTAGCGCCCGGGAACCGACTCCAGACATTCGGGACAGAGGCTCGTCGTCGTCGCGATGGTATCGCCGTCACCCATACTCGGTCCGAGGAACAGATCTGAATAAAGCTACCGCGAATGTGTACGGAGCGGAACTGTGAGAACTGCTCTACGGATCAATGCCGTTGTCCGTATCAGCGCCGAGCCGTCTGGCAGCGCCGTTACAGGGGCGCACAACCCTTTTTCACGCTGCGGACGGACGAACGGTATGTCCTCGACGGAGCAAACAGGGTCATCGGCTACGACCCTGGACGACCCCCCGGCGACGCTCGCACAGAACTTGCTCGTCGCGTGCAAGCGTGGGGACTCGACCGAGCGGTACCGAGACGCGCTCGCGAGGGCAACCGAGACGGACCTCGAGCGAGTCCGAGAGAACCGGCAGGTCGGACTGGCGTTCTGGCTCAACTGTTATAACGCTGGCACACAGCTCCTCCTCGAGGAGCGTCCGGAACTTTATGAGAGCCGGCTTCGGTTCGTTCGGTTCTTTCGCGCCCCGGCGATCACTGTTGGGGGCACGTCCCTGTCGCTGGACCGCATCGAGAACGGCATCCTACGCGGCGGGCGCTCGAAGTACGGGTTGGGCTATCTCCCGAAGTTCTTCGGGACGGCCCTCGAACGACGCTATCGGCTCTCCCACTGTGACCCGCGGCTCCACTTCGCGCTGAACTGCGGGGCCGAGAGCTGTCCGGCGATCCGAGCCTACGAGGCCGATCGGATCGACGAGCAACTCGATCTGGCGACCCGGGGGTACCTCAATGCGACCGTCGCGTACGATTCAGAGGCTGGCGTGGTGCGCGTGCCCCGCGTCTTCCTGTGGTTCCGGGGCGACTTCGGCGGCGGATCGGGGATCCGGTCGTTCCTCCGAGAGTACGACGCGATCCCGGAGAATGCGACGCCGTCGATTCGTCACCTGTCGTGGGATTGGTCGAAAGCGGCCGGAACGTTCGTCGATTGAGTTCCGCGCGGGTCCGGCCATCCGTCGCCCGCCGTACCACCGCCCCTGCCGCTTTTATTTCACGGCCCCGACGATACTGTATGGCACAGCAGGTACAGGACTTCTCGCTTCCGAACGTGTCGGCGGGCCCGAATCCGTTCTCGCTTTCGGCGCTACCCGACGAGGTCTCGTTCGCGGTGTTGTTTTTTCAGCGCGATCACTACTGCACGAACTGTCGCAAGCAGGTGCAACAGCTCGCCGACCACGTCGAGGCGTTCCACGAACGGGGGGCCGAAATCGTCTCGATCGTTCCCGAACCGGTCGAGCGCGTCGAGAAATGGCAGGCGTCCTACGGGCTCCCGTATCCGCTGTTGGCGGACCCGGACGCGGAGGCGGGCGAGGCCTACGATCAACCCGTCAGATTCGGCATCCTCGGGAAGTTTTCGGACTTCTTCGGCCGGATGCCGGCGGTCGTCGTGGTCGACAGACGCGGCCCGGAGCCGACGATTGCGTACGTCCACAAGGGCTCGTCAACGTTCGACAGACCCGACATCGACGAGCTGCTCGCCGAGTTAGACGACCTCCAGTCGGAAGGCGATCAGGACGGGATCACGAACGGACGCAAACCGATCGAGTGAGAACGATCGCCCCGAACGGGCGTTTTTAATACAGTTACCGCCCCGTTGCGGCGGCAACGAGGCGAACACTCACTCCTTACTCCGGGATCGATCTCTCGACGATTCCTCCGTCCTCAAGCCGGTCAAGACAGTCCCAGACGGTCCTCGTCTCTGCCTCCTCGGCCGTCAGTTCCGGTTCGGTCAGTTCGAACGCCTCGGTAGACATGGTTCGGATGGACCGACGCGGTCGGATCATAAAACCGCACAGCGGGTGTGCAACCGGTCGACAACCGGCCCGAGTCAGCTTGCTCCGTCGCTGTCCTGGCGGTTCTTCGCGCCATCGGCACGCCGCCCGGCACCGCGTTTGCCGTCACCGCCTCGTTCGCCTCCGGTGGTGCTGTCACCGCCCTCCGCCTCGGTATCGTGTCCCGAGTCGCCACCCGCCCCACCGGCATCACGTTTCGAGTCGCTGTCGTCACCGTTTCGACCGCCGCCACTCTCGCTCTCACCCAGTTTTTGACCGTTATCCTGTCCCGCGCCGCCACGCCCCTCCTCAACGTTTTCACCGCCCGGCAGGAGCCGCCGCGCCAGCGCCCCGAGTTGCCTGTACGCGATGTTGACGTACATCCCCGACAGAAAGACCAGGCCAAAGACGAGCGGGCCGTTCTCAGCGGCATCACCGAGTAGAATACCCGAAAACAGGTAGATGCCGACGCCGAGCGGCAGGGCGGCGGGCAGCCTGAAATTGTAGTGAATCACCTCGAACGTCGACCGACCGAAGTCGTCGATCAACGCGGTGAAGACGAATCCTAGCGCACCGAGGATGCTAAACGCGTAGATGTGCCACGGGACGAGACCGGGTGCCAGCCCCATATCGACGGCGGTCCCGCCGAGTTCGACTGTCGTCGCCCCCACAAAAACAATCGTTAACAACACGTCGATAAGAATGACGCTGATGCCGACGCTTGACCCGTACCAGGGGCCGTTGAGCCAATCGCTTTCGGTGTCCGGATCCGTCTCACCCTCGTCGTCTGTTGAGTTGCCGGACGCTTCGGCCGTCTCACCGGGAGCCCCGCGGTCAGCGTCGGGTGAACCGGGAGATACCGCCTCGTCCGTCCCATCGCCCTCCCCCTCGGAATCCGGCGTTTGATCCGGCATTGCCGACTGTTTTTACAGCCACCGACAATTATGTTGCCCTCTATTATATCAAACCGGCGTCCACGCCCCCGTCCCCGGCTCTGCGACCCCAATCGTCCGCCGCCCCCGCCGGTTGTTCGTTCGACGAGGCTGCACGGGCGGCACAGGTTTTGACATGCGTCGACCGACGGCTACACCATATCAGGCGAGCACACGATCCCGTCGAAACTCCGGCGGGCCCTCGACGGGTATGGCGTCGACCAGGGGTTCGGGCGGATCTGTCCGAGTTGCACACAGGAGTACGAACCGGGCGAGCGCATCCTCGTGCTCGTCGAACGTCCCTCCGACGCGGCGTCCTAGACGGTCTCGTCGGTTGTTTGCGCCGGATGCAGTCGCCTCTGAGAGAGATTCCAGCGGGACGTGTTCACTCTCGATCAACGAGGAGGCTCCCGTGCTCAGTCGCCGTCCGACGAGACTGCGTCGTCGAGTAGCGTCTCATCAGTCGGCGTCCGATCCTCGCGGGGGGCTGCTGGCCTGTCTGCCGCGACCGAGTCGTGTTTGATCCGAAGCCACCGCACGAACCCGATCATCGCGACTAGACAGATGATCGCGAACGGCGCACCGGTCACGATCACCGACGACCGAAGCGCCGACGCGCCGCCAACGACGACCAACACCGACGCGATGAGCCCCTGTAGAACACCCCAAAACGCCCGGTTGAGGTTCGAGGGCGATCGCTTTCCACCGGTGGTGAGCATCCCGAGCGCAAGCGTCGACGAGTCGGCTGACGTGACGAAGAACGTTGTCACGAGAACGAAGAACAACAGTTGCCAGATCGTCCCGCCGGCGAACGAGCCGTACAGCGCGAACCCGGCGACCCCGTTGCCGAACTCGCTCGTCGCTCCGAGCAGGTCAACAGTCCCGGTGTGTTGGAGCCACACCGAACTGCCCCCGATGACAGTGAACCAAAGCGCCGACGTAGCAGTCATCGTCAGGAACGCTGTGCCGACGACGGTGCGGATCGTCCGGCCACGGGAGATGCGGGCCAAAAAGAGGCCGACGAACGGCGCCCACGCGATCCACCACGACCAGTAGAACACCGTCCACGCAACGCTCCAACTGGCTCCCCCGCTTGCGCCGGTAAAGAGGCTCATATCGAAGAAGTTGCTCCCGTACGTTCCGAGAGCCGAAACGCCCGTATTCAACAACAGAAGTGTCGGTCCGCCGATCAGCGCGACTATCCACAGCAGCGTCATCAGCCCGATATTGAACTGTGAGACCCGGCGGATCCCCTTCGAAACGCCAGCGATCAACGAGAGCGTAAAGAATGTCGTGATCCCGGTAATCGCGAGCACGGTCTCGGCGTTCCCGAACGCCCGACCGGTCTCGAAGGTGATGCCGGCGAGGAGCTGTGTCGCAATAAACCCGAGCCCGGTTGCGACCCCGCCGATCGTCGCGATGACGGCCGCCGTATCGACTATTCGAGCGAGGGCACCATCGAGACCGTCAGCGCCAAGAACCGGATAGAGGGCCGTCGAAACACGGAACGGGGCGTCGTGTCGATACGCGAAGTATGCGACCGGAAGCCCGATAGCGAGATACCCGCCCCAGGCGCTGATACCGTAGTGAAAGATGGTGTAGGCGATAGCCGGTACCACCGCACTGGTCGTCTCGGCAGTCGCTGTCCCTTCGAACAGCGGCGGCAGACTCTGATAGTAGCCCAATGCCTCGGCAGGCCCGAAAAACACGATCCCGGCAGACAGCCCCGCGGAGAAAAACATCGCGACGTACGAGAAATACCCGTACTCCGGGGCTCCGCTCCCCAGCTTGATCGCCCCATAATCGCTAACCATCAGATATGCGCCGAGCCCGACGAGGACGAGCATGCCACCGAGATACAGCCACGCGAGTCCCTGCCCGAGCGTGCCGAATGCCCAGTTGATGGCGTTTCCGACGGCGGTTACATCGTACGCCGTGTATGCGACGAAGCCGATCGCAACGGCAGCGCCGACAACGAACGGAATCGGATCCAGTTCGTTTATAAATGAGCTATTCACGTCTGTGTCGCGTTCAAATAGCGAACGCATGTAAACACTATTACGAGGAGTGCAGGCGCATTAACGGTTCGCTTGCGCACAACGCGTTCATAGTATCAAAGAATATAATTGGATCGTCAGTTCGGCGATCGACCGTAGTGTCATTCATAGAAAACATACTCAGACGGAAGCGCACGACCGGCCTCGATATATATACTCATGGACATATGTATTCGAAGATTTCTGGCTCCTGTATCTCATCCAAAGCGGTGAGGAGCTTATTTTTCAGTTCATCCATATCATCGATCAATTTGAATTTGAACCAGTCGTTAAGTCGCTGCCAATAGCCTTCTGTTGGATTGAGTTCAGGAAGTCGTGATGGAAAGTACCAAACGTAACCGACCCCACCCTACTTTGCTCGGCCTTGCGGCCTCGCTCGTTGAGGGTGGGGCCACTGGCAGAGCGTCGCTCTGGCAAGGCCTCGAAAGGCGTCGCCTTTCGGTGGCTTTGATGTGGTTCTCGCTTTCAGTTGGCGCGACGGGGCGTCTTGTGCGCCCCGCCTACCGGACG
>NZ_JBKEGK010000088.1:0-9673 GCF_046710025.1 Natronomonas sp.
CCGAACCTGCCTGGCGGGAGTTTTGGACCACCGCCCGTATCGTCTCCGAAGTTGAGCGCATCGGCGTCGATGAACTGCACGTCGGCCGCGACGCCCTGGCTGGTGACCGGCTCGCGGTCCCCGACCCTGAGGATCTCGAGCCCTGGATGGATCGGGCTCGCGAGGCGGGCGCTGACCCCGATGTTCTCGAGTCGTTTTCGGGCGGATGGACCGGCGCTGTCGCGGTGTTGGAGCGGGGCGAGGGTCCGACCGTCGGCCTCCGGGTCGACATCGACGGCCTCCCCCGCGAGGAGTCGACCGACGCCGGCCACGTCCCCGCCCGCGAGGGGTTCCGCTCCGAGACGGGGGCAATGCACGCATGCGGCCACGACGCCCACGCCACGATCGGCCTCGGGGTCCTCGAGTCGATTGCAAAGAGCGACTTCTCGGGCACATTTAAGCTGTTCTTTCAGCCCGCCGAGGAGGTTATCGGCGGGGGGAAGGCGATGGCCGAATCGCGGCACATCGACGATGTCGAGTACCTCCTCGCGATCCACATCGGCCTCGACTACCCGACCGGCGAGATCATCGCCGGGATCGACGACTTCCTCGCTGTCACGCAGTTTTACACGACGTTCGAGGGCTCCCCGGGCCACGCCGGGGCGCGGCCGGAGGAGGGCAGAAACGCCGTCCAGGCGATGGCGACCGCGGTCTCGAATCTCTACGGCATCGAACGCCACAGCGACGGCGAATCGCGTGTCAACGCCGGTCGCGTCGGCGGCGGCACCGCCACGAACATTATCCCCGAGGAGGCGTTCGTCCACGGCGAGGTCCGCGGGGAGACGACCGAGATCCGCGATTACACGTTCCGCCGGGCCAAACAGGTCTTTGAGGGCGCAGCCATTTCTCACGACTGCGAGGCCGACGTCACTATCGAGGGCGAAGCGCCCTCCGCCGAGAGCGATGTCGAGTTAATCGATATCGTCCGATCGGCGGCGAAGTCGGACCCCGATATCAGGCGGGCGAGACGGCGAGGCTCGATCGGCGGCAGCGAGGACGCGACGTTCCTGATGCGGCGCGTCCAAGGGAACGGCGGCCTGGCGACGTACGCTTGCATCGGGACGGACCACCCCGGTGGCCACCACACTGCGACGTTCGATGTTGACGAGGACTCCCTGAAACCCGGTGTCGACGTGCTGACGGAGGCGATCCTCGAGATCGCCGATACGGAGCCGTAACGGGCGTAAACGACCACGAACTAGGTGACCCGTGGCTTTGTGTGCTCTCTCAGCCCACCTCTTAGAGGAGATATCGCTCCTCGTCGGTACTCAGGTCGTTGACCGAGTCGGCCGCCTCGATGAGTTCCTCGGCCATCGAGGGACCGAAGCCGAACACCTCCGTCCGGACGCCCTCGTGTCTCAGGTGGGTACACAGGCGAGCAAAATCGCCGTCGCCGCTGCAGAGAACGAACGTGTCGATCTTCCCGGCAAGCGTAACGGCGTCAAGACACATCCCGAGATCCCAGTTGGCTTTCTGTGAGCCGTCGGCAAACGTCTTAATGTTCTTTATTTTCGTCTCGAAGCCGATGTCGCGGAGCGCGTCGAAGAAGTCCTCCTCGGAGGGCGAGTCCGCGCGGATCACGTAGGCGATCGCGCGGACGAGGTTCCGGTCGTCGACCGCGGCATCGAGCAACTCGGTGTAGTCGACGTTCCGTGAGTAGAGACTGTGGGCGGCGTGATAGAGGTTCTGTGAGTCCGCGAGAACCGCAACGCGCTGAGACGGATGGATCGGTCGCATACGGCAAATCGTCCGTCGTCGGCTATAGGTCTTGGCCTCCGTCCCCGAGAGCGGCGGGCGTCGCGAGCGTCACTGGAACCCGCGTATCGGCTGGGCCTGGGTGCTGCCGTCCTGATCCATCTCTTGGAGGCGCTTTGCGAGCTGTTCGCGAGCGTCTTGGATCTCGCCGGCCTTCTCGACCAGTCGATCAGTATCGATGTCGATATCGGCGATCGGTCCCACCCCGTGCTTGAGGATCGTCCGAGACGCCTCCGGGTCGGGGAACCGGGGATCGGTCTGAACGATGAGCCCGACCGAGTCGAGTTCCGTCTCGACCGCGCGGTGCAACAGCGCGCCGGTCGGCCCCGAGACCATCCCACCGCCGCGGGGCGGGACGATGCCGGCGTCATCAAGTTCGGCTTCGCCGTCGCCGGTCGCGACGCCGTACAGCTCCGGCGTACCCTCTTTTTCCTCGGCCAGCCCGCTGAGATACAGCGGGAAGACCCCGTTCGAATCGAGCCATCCTGTGACGCAACTCGCGAACTCGGTCACCTGCGTCGGCGACACCGGCACGTCGCTGCGGAGGACGAGGAGGTCCATCGCCTCATCCGCGTAGAGGCGGACTGGCGGTAGAAGCGCCGATGACTCACCCTCGTAGACGGCGATCCGCGGGAGCCCATCGCAGTGTAACGCCCCGTAGTACGTCATGTCGAACGCATCGACGAGGTGGTCGGCGGCGATCTTGCCGACGAGGCCGGCCCCCGGCAGCCCCTCGACGAGCGTTGGCGAGTCGAGCTCAATATCCTCTTCGATGATCTGGACGTGTGCCATACGCGGGGGCACGCGTCGCGGTCCCTTAAGCCTGAGCCGTCCCGACCGTCCGGTCTGACCGACAACCGCCTTGAGCCGTAGCGGGCAGATCACGGTCGGAACCGACGCGTCGGGGCGACACCGATACCGACAAACCGCCGCGGGGGCGACTGTGCGCATGAACCCGCTCTCAAGATACGACCCCATCGTCGAGGATCCGGCGGCGTTTCACGACGCCTGCGAGCGGCCGTTGCCCTCGGTCGTCCGGGTCAACGGCATCAAAGCGACGCCCGACCGCATCCGGCGGGCGTTCGAGTCGGCCGGCGTCGAGTTCGACCCCGTCGGGTGGCACGAGGGGCTCTTTCGGCTCGGCGAGGGCGAATCGCCCGGCAACTCCTGGCCGTTCGTCCACGGCTGGGTGTATGGCCAAGAGGAGGTGTCCGCGGTGCCCGCGCTGGCGCTCAATCCGGACCCCGGCGAGCGCGTGCTGGATTGCTGTGCCGCGCCGGGAAGCAAAACGACCCAACTCGCCGCGCGGATGGACGACCGGGGGCTGCTCGTCGGCAATGACAACAACCTCGGCCGGCTGTCGGCGTTGCGGTCGAACGCCGAGCGTTGCGGCGTGACGAACCTCGCCGTCACGCGGGCGGATGCGCGCAACTTCTCGTTGAAGCCCTTCGACGGCCAGCCGTTCGACAGGACGCTCGTGGACGTTCCCTGCTCCTGTGAGGGGACAATCCGAAAGAACCCCGATGCACTCGATAACTGGTCGCTGGATCACGTCGAGGGGATCGCGGGGGTTCAAAAAGGGGTCCTCGAACGCTCGATCGAGATTACCCGGCCCGGCGGAACAGTCGTCTATTCGACGTGTACCTTCGCGCCCGAGGAGAACGAGGCGATCCTCCAGCACGCCCTTGAGAACCACGACTGCCGGCTGCTCGAGTACGAGTTGCCGCTCGAATACGTTCCCGGGCTCACAGAGTGGAACGGCGAGTCCTTCGACGACTCGATGCGGCGGGCAAAGCGGATCTACCCCCACCACAACGACACCGGCGGGTTCTTTTGTGCGAAACTGGAGGTGGCCGGATGAGCGACGGATCTGATGGGTCGGCGGACGACGCCGGCGGCCACGACATCGACGGGGAGGATCAAGACAACGCCGCCTCTACGAACGAGGGTAGCCGCTTCGACCGCCTGCCAGCGACCGCGACTGACCGGACGGTCGAAGGGCGCGCGACCCGCGAGGAAGCCGTCGGCTGGTGGGTCGAGCGCTTCGGACTCGATGCCGAGCGCTTCGAGGGACACACGTTCTGGGAGAAGGGCTCGGGGAAGATCTGGGCTTTCGCGGACGACATCGACTCGCCCGCCGAGGTCGAGGGGCTGGGGATGACCTTTCTCCGGACCCGACAGGAGCACTGGAAGCCGACGACGGACGCCGTCCAACGCTTCGGGCGTGACGCGACGCGGAACGTCGTCGTGCTCACCCGCGACGAGGCGCGGGCGTTCCTTCGCGGCGAGACGACCGACCCCGACTGGGACGGCGACTGGGGATACTTGATCGCGGCCCACGAGATCGCCGGCGAGACCGAACCGGTGGGCGTCGGCCTATATTTGTACGGCGAACTCCGCTCGCAGATGCCGAAGGGTCGACAGCGGGAACTGTGACCGGCGTCGAACGGTCGGGATCGAGGTGGGGGTTAGATCCGGCCGATACGTCGGATCTAGTTTTTGTAACTGTCTAATTAAATTATATAAACCCTCTGGGACATACGCTCGGGGCCATGCCCGAGAGGCGGGCGGCGAACGAAGTGAGTCGACCCCCAAGCCCCGGCCTATTCCACGTGCGAGGGATGGGCGACGTGGGATCGAGGACTCCACAGGCGAACGGGCGTATCGCGCCCGTAAGCGAGCAAATCGACTGAGGAAGCGTCTGGATTGCGTGCGGATTATGTGTGGATTGCGGAAGTGGCTGCGGAGGCGTTCACGTGTCGTGAAAGCGGCTGCTGGGGCGTGTGGTCATGAGGCTCTGGATGCAACGATAGCATGGGTATTTCATCGTTGACGGGGGCAAAAGAGATCCTAGTTACACAACGCGTCGACCGGATCGCAGGCTCCGCGGACTCACAATAGATCGCGATACCGCTGCCCTGCCTCATCATCGGCTTCGATCGCGGCCTCCATCTGCTGGGAGAGCCACGTCTCGGAGACGTATCGGTCGTGAACCGGCAGCCGTTCCGAGAGGGGGACTCCGGCGCGGTCGGCGATCCCTTCGAGTTCGTCCAGTGCCGGCCACGCGTATCCGGGGTTGATGTGATCGTCGGTGACCGGCGAGACGCCGCCGAAGTCGTCGACCCCGCAGTCGAGTAGTTTCTCGACGGGCGCGAGGTTCGGCGGGGACTGGACGCTGACGGCGTCGGGCAGGGCCGCCCGAGCCATGGCGGTCACCCGTCGCATCGTCGCCAGATCGGGCGAGCCGCCCTGCCAGCGCTCGTTCTCGGCGACCGGCTGGATGATGACCTCCTGGACGTGGCCGTAGCGCTCGTGGAGCTCTCGAATCGCCAACAGGCTCTCGGCGCGATCCTGAAGTGTCTCGCCGATCCCGACGAGCACGCCCGTCGTAAACGGGATGCCCAGCTTTCCGGCGGTCGCGATCGTCGCCAGCCGCTGGCCCGGGGCCTTCGAGCGCGGCCCGCCGTGGGCGGCTACCTCGGCGGTGGTCTCGAGCATGACGCCCATCGAGGCGTTCACATCGGCGACGCGGGCCATCTGCTCGCGCGTCTGGTCGCCGGGGTTCGAGTGCGGAAGGAGCCCACAGTCGAGGGCGATCTCGCAGGCCTCCCGGAGATACGAGTGGATCGAGTCGTGGCCCAACTCGGCGAGTTGTTCGTGGATCTCGGTGTATCGGTCGTCGGGGTCGTCGCCGAAGGTGAAAAGCGCCTCCGTACACCCGGCGTCGGCACCGCGTTCACAGATCTCTCGCACCTCTGCTGGCGACAACAGCGAGGCCGCCCCCGGCGGGTCGTAATACGTGCAGTACGTGCAGGTGTACCGGCAGGCGGTCGTCAGCGGGATGAAAACGTTCCGCGCGAACGAAAGCTCGGGGGCGGAATCGACATCGCCCGGCGTCACGGCTAGTAGCCGCTTGACTGCCTCCGCCGGGATTTCAATGTCGATCCCGTATTCGCTCGCCCCGAACACACCACTCATTCAGGCACTCGAAGGAATAAAAGGATCGCCCCCGGTCAGTGTCGGCTACCGGGGTGTCGACCGACGGACCGTGGCGCGCCCGCCGGCCGTTTCGAGTTCGATCCCCGCCTCCCGGAGCCAGCGGGCGGCCCGGCCGTCGCCGTGCAACAGCACCTCCGCGAGATCGTCGGCTTCGTCGATGTCCACCGCAAGCCGAAACGAGTCGACCGTCGTCGTCGTGCCGACCTCCGTGGCGATCCGCCGGTGGTCGGCGATCGACGCGCCGTGGTAATCGACATAAAACTCCGGAGTTCGGACGAGGAGAGCATTCGTTCCGCCGCCGAGCCCCGGCGCGAGGACCACATCGCCGTCCGCATCGAGCAGCCGCGACAGGGCCGCCGGGGTCGCGAGCGCGAGGTCCGCCATCACGACTGCGACGGGGGGTTCAATACGGTCGTTGACGGCGTCTGTCAGCGGCCGGTCGTCGACGACGACCGGCCACGCCGATTCGATCGGGTCCGTTGACAGGACCATCGGCGATGCTCCTGTCGATTCAACGGCGCAGCATACGTCATAAAGCATCTCCTCCGCGAACTCGGCGCGTTCGTCCGGGCCGAGCACGCCGGCGAGCCGGGTTTTGGGTCGGCTCGCCGCGAACGGAACGAGGACGTCCATTATTTTAGACGGCTCGGACCCTGTTGTCTGGACTTGTACACCCAGTAGCCGCCACCAGCGAGGATCGCGAGCACGATCACGGCGCCGACACCGAGCAGCGCGTTCCGGATAAGTCGGCTCTGGGAGGCCTCGCTCTCGGCCCGCTCAGCTAGACTGATCGCGTTTTCGAAGTTCCCGCTCTCGTAGGCCGAAATAGCGCTGTCGAGGGAGTCTCGCGCGTCGCCACCCGAGTCGCCGACACTTTCGCTGGCGCTATCGATCGCCTCGCGGGCCTCTCGGCTCTCCGCAGTATAGTGGTGGCTCTCGTAGCTTCCGATAGCACGCTCGGTGCCGCCCGACCGTTCGAGCGTGAAGTTCGCGGCGATGAAGCGATCCGGCGGCTCGTAGCTCAGGTTGCCTATTTCCGGGGTCGTCCCGGTGACACGGATCTCGACTCTCGCCGTGTCGTCGTCGATGTCAATCGGTTCGGTCGCGGACGCCCCGTCGGTGTCCTCACGGGAGAGTTCATCGCCCGCCTGGTTGTACCGCCGGATCGTCCAGGTCGCGTTATCGAGTTCCGTGTTCGTGACGAGCGTCCACCGCTCGAACTCGTCGAAGAGGCTCGTCACTTCGAACGTCGCCTCGAAATTAGTCCCGACCTCCGACTCCTCCGGAAGCCCTTGGGAGCTACTATCCACCGCGGCGGCCGATCCAACGAACAACGTGCCGAACAACAGGAGGGCGACGAACACGGCACCGAGTGCGCTACTCTTCATCGTCGCCGTATTGTATCAGGTCCTCTAAGTTGTCTTCGCTCTGCGATCTGAGCTCCTCGCTTCGCTCCTCGGCCTCGATCGCCATCCGCTGCATGTCCTTGACGCGCGGAACGTCAGTGACTCCGGCCAACACGACGATGGCGGCGACCTTATCCTCGTTTGGCAGCGGGTAGTCGCCCGCTCGGACCTCCATGCAGCCGGTCTGGTCCTCAAGCCACTTCCGCGCCTTGTCTATACCCTTCCGGTTGAGCGCATCCGGCGGCCCCGACACCAAAAGCAACGCCCGCTCGGTGCTGTCGACCTCACACTGCAGCGTCAGCTTACCGAGCGTCGCCTTTCGAACGAGCGAGGTGATCCGGTTCGTCGCGTCGCCGGCCGTCGAGAAGCCGTTCTTGTCGTCGCCGCCGCCGCGGAGCCGATCGAGCAGCCCCGTGTTTCCCCCGCCGGGGTCGACGAGTTCGCTCGCATAGCCGATCGACGTGATCCCGTGTTCGCCGAGCGTATTGATGATCTCGGAGGCGTCGACAACGCTCTCAGCGACGTTGTCCCCGAGGGCCTCAACCTCGCCCGCCGAGAATAGCGCGCCGAAGCGGGTGATGATCTCATCATTGATCTCGGCGTAGCCCTCGCCGATGCTCTCGCCGCCGGTCTTGAACGCGTCGTTGTCGAAGACGAGGAGGTTGTCGACGGATTCGGCGAATTCTTGGAACGACCGGGCGGCGTTTCGGTTGTAGATACCCCCCTCGTCGCGACTCGGGAGAATGCCGAGGCCGTAGATCGGCTCGACGTAGAGCCGCTGGAGGTGCTCGGCCAGAACCGGCGAGCCGCCGCTGCCGGTGCCGCCGCCGAGCCCGGCGATGATCAAGAACGCGTCGATCTCCGAGGACACCATCTTGTCGATGGCGCTTTGGATCTCCTCTAAGTCCTCGCGAGCACACTTCTCGCCCAGGTCAGGCTCGGTCCCGGCGCCGTGGCCTTTCACCACCGACTGCCCGATAAGGACCCGGTTCTCGTTTGGCACGTAATCGAGCCCCATCAGGTCCGCTTTCGCGGAGTTGACGGCGATGGCATGGCCGATAATGCCGGTCCCTCGGCTGGAATCGTACTCGAGGAACCGGTCGAGGATCTTCCCGCCGGCCTGCCCGAAGCCGATCATTGCAAGTTTCATATCAGTCCTTATCAGATTAGCGTCCCATGGGACTGATAAGCTTTCGGCCAACGTCTGACGCTGAGCGTACGAAACGCAACGTCACGCGAGTTTTGCGTCCGCACTCGCGTTCGCGTCCGACCCCAGATACGACGCGACTGTCAACAGGTCCCCTGTGTCGACTCCGAACGCCGACGTGTCGTTCCGTTTGACCGTGTTGTCGAACTGCAGCGATCGGAACTGATCGGAGCCCATCCGGGGGACGCCCGGGATGGCATCAAGCACCGACTCGGGAACCGCATCGAGTGATTTGAGCCCGACCCCCGCGATCGACATCGGGATCGAGATAACGCCGACTGACCGCCCGTCGGCCCCGTGGGCGAGTTCAGCCAGCTCCGCGAGTGTCAACACCTCCGGCCCCCCGATCTCGTACGTCTCCCCGGCGTGGGGGTCGTTCCCTGCCTCGCCGCTCTCTATCGCGTCGGCAAGCAGTGGAACGAGGTCACCGACCCAGATCGGCTGGAACCGGGTCTTGCCGCCGCCCGGCAGCGGCGTGACGTAGGGCGGCGCGAGCCGCTTCGTGTAGGGGATGAACTCCCCACCGTCGCCGAAGACGACCGAGGGGCGAAAGATGACCCACTCAAGATCCGATTGCTGGACGATTCCCTCCGCGAGCCCCTTCGCGCGAACGTATGCGGTGTCGCCGTGGGGGTCCGCGCCCAGCGCACTCAATTGGACCATCCGGTCGACGCCGTGTTCTTCGGCCGCCTGAACGACGTTCGCCGTTCCGCCCTCATGAACCTCAAAGTGCATCTCGTTGCCGCCGGACGGGCGGAACAGCGGCGACAGTGCCACGAGATTGACGACGGCGTCTTGCCCCTCAAACGCCCCCTGAATCGAGTCGTACGCCGTCACGTCGCCCATGACAATCCGAACGTCCGACGGGAGAGCAGCCGAGTCGAGCGAACGTGACAGCGCCGTCACCTCGTGGCCCCGATCGTGTAACTCCCGACAGAGGTGCGTGCCGATGAATCCCGTCCCGCCGACGACGAGTACGTGCATAGGCGAAAATAGATCCGCGCGCCGTATAAACCATCGTGACGCGGGCCGCGGGTCGGCGACGTAGAACGGTATGGCCCCCTGCAGCACTGGCGCCGCAACCGGGGGTCAGTACTGCTGCTGTCCGGCGGGCGGCGGTCGTACGACGGCGGCCACGCATGAACTCGTGTTTGCTGTGAACTATACGCAAGAAATTAGTCCCCTCACGTTAAACGTCATCCGATCGGTGCAGATGGAGGAGTCAAACAATGTACACAGACATTCTATACCCGACTGACGGGAGTGG
>NZ_JBKEGK010000089.1:0-9642 GCF_046710025.1 Natronomonas sp.
GAACACCGAGCCAACGGCGTACTCGCCGGCGTCGGGGAGGGACTCAATCTCGTCGTCAAAGAACTCGTGGGGCGTCTGTAGGAGGATGCCAGCGCCGTCGCCGGTGTTCTCGTCGGCCCCCGTTGTACCGCGGTGTTCGAGATTCTCGAGCAGTTCGATGCCATCGGCTACCGTGCCGTGGGACCGGTCACCGTCGAGGTCCATGACGACGCCGACCCCGCAGTTCGCGCGGGAGTCGCCCGGGTCCGCGAGCCCGTCGGTGGCCGCGGAGCGGTCTATTGGCTCAGACATAGAGGTATGTAGTAAGTACCGCATCAAGAGACTTCCCCTCAAAGTATAATGGTAAGATTATTTCATACAAGGAGATATAATGTAATTGATCCTCTTGTTGGCTCGCGCCACACAAGATGCCTCTGCGTGTGTTTGCTGTCGCGCACTGTCGACCAATCGGTCGGACCTGCGCGTTCCTACGTCTTAATCGAACGGAGCGGTAGGTTCAATTGCCAGGCGGCGGAAGACGCGATATGTATTCGGTCGTCGGGTGCCGGGAGTGTCACGCCCTCTGGATCATCGAGGGACGACCGGAAACGACACAGTGTCCGCGCTGTCGACGGCGACACCAGTTTTCGAAGCTCCGAGCGTTCGCAGAGACGGACGACGCCGACGCCGCCGCCCGCGTCAGAAGTTCGATGCTCGCCGAGCGCGCTGATGACGGAGAACTTATCGACCCCGACGAAGTCGACGTTGAGGGGGTCGGAATGGACGACGTCGAGTACCTCTCGGCGTCCGGAGTCGACCCCGATGCGGTGTCGGCCGCCGGGGAACGATCCGAACGCGGGAACCGCTCCTCGCGAAGCCGGAAGCAGACCGTTCTGGACGGGCTGACGGAACTCGACACGCCGACGGAGGCGGACATCGTCGAGTACGCGACCGCGGCCGGTGTCCCCGAACCGGCCGTCGAACGGATGCTTGAGAAACTCCGTCGGGCGGGCGAAGTGACCCGAACCGACGGGGTGTATAGGCGGCTGTGACCCGTCGAACCGGTCGTTCTCGAGGGTCGTGTCCGGATACGTTCGGGGGGGTCTGCCGTGAGTAGTGACGAGGAGTACCGGTTTCATCCGGAGGACTTCGACGGCGACGACGACCCCGAAACGCCGGTCGGTCGCGCCCCGCTCGTCATCGTCGGGAGCCTCGGCGTCGGGGTCGGCTTGTTCCTCGTAGACCAGTTCGTCGATCCGATTACGGTGTCGGGCGTAGACCTCAGCCTCGCGATCCTCGCCGCCATGGTTCTGTCGCTCGGGTTGCTCGTCGGGGGGCTCTCCTACGCGAGACAGGGACGAGTCCGACTCGGCGTCGTCCACGCTGTCGGCGCGTTCGGGTGGCTTTCGGTCGCCGTCGGAACGGCGCTTTCGAGCGCCGTTGCGCTCGTCGCTGGCGGCGGTGCGTTAGTGATCGGGGCCGGGGCGTTGCTTCTCTTGACGTGGCACTCGCGGGGGTGAAACGTTGATGCGGAGTGCCACCCTCCGACCACTATTTATATACACGTCCGACCGTCGCTACATGTAGCCGAGGTCGCGCAGCCGTTCCATCAGGTCCTCCTTGTCCTGGGCGCGGCCGGCGCGTTCGGTCGTATCCTCGAGATTCTGCAGCCAGGCGGGCTCCTCGTCGCTCTTTTCGGTCGAGATCTCGCTGCCGAGCGAGCGGAATCCGGCGAAGTACTTCGGCGAGACGGGGATGTCATCGTGCGTGAGGTCGTTCGGCAGGTCGTTGTAGTCTTGGGGCACGTAGCCGTCGTCGGGGAAGTCCTCGACCGTCTCGGGAACGACGTAGTACCAGAAGGCGTCCCACACGTCGGCCTCGTCGAACTGCAGGATGGGCTGGATGCGGTCGTGCGGGGGGTAGATATCGGGGTCGTGCCGCGGCGAAAAGAACGTCTCCTCTGCGCGGGCGTCCTGTTCGTCCCAGCGGATGCCCGAGATGATACCGTCGATGCCGCGCTCCTCGAGGGTGTTGTTCAGCGCGACGGTCTTCAGCAGGTGGTTCCCGACGTAGGTGTCCAACAGGAAGGGGAACGTCTCCTCCTCGTACTCGAGGATGTTTCGGATGTGGTGGCGATTGTGCTCCGAGAGGTCGGCGACCTCGATGTCGTCGCCGGGGTCGAGGCCGTGCTCGTCGACGTACTCGCCGATATCGTCGTTTCGCGCGAACACGACATCGAGGTCCCACTCCTCGGCCCACCGGTCGACGAACTCGAGCAGCTCGTCGAAGTGCTGGTAGTGGTCGATGAACACCGCGGGCGGGAGGTCGTACCCGTACTGCTCGGCGACCTCCTTGACGAAGTACAGCGTCAGCGTCGAATCCTTCCCGCCGGTCCACATGATCGCGGGGTTGTCGTACTCATCGAGGCCCGTCGCGACGACCTCGATCGCCTTCTCGAGTTTGTCCTCCAGTTCGGGGTAGTCCGCGGCGGACTCGTTTTCCCCGTCGGTGTACGATACGTCGACGTACTCCTGAAGATCGCTCATGATGTGTAATTAGATATAATTACCGGAGTAAAGGATGTTTCGGGTTCGGCGAAGTTGGCGGCGGGTCGCGACACTGCGTACTGGCTATGAGCAATGAGTTCTGGCTTCAGGGATCTCGGAGGCCACAAACGGATCCCGACAGTATATAAATGCGCGCGGCCGAACGAACACTAACGCGACCCCGTGGCCGCCCCGGCGGCCGGACGCGAACGCCACAACAATGAGTGAACAAGAACTCGGAATCACGGAGAGCAAAGAACACAACCCGGGCGAGTGGTACGCCGAGGTCGTACAGAAGGCCGGGCTCGCCGACTATGCGCCGATGGGCGGGTTCATCGTCACTCGCCCGCGGGGGTACGCCCTCTGGGAGCGACTCAAGAGCCACCTCGACGGCTGGTTCAAGCAGACCGGCGTTCAGAACAGCTACTTCCCGATGTTCATCCCCGAATCGTACCTCGAACGCGAGAAGGACATCGTCGAAGGGTTCGACCCCGAGGTCGCGTGGGTGACCCACGGCGGCCACGACGAACTCGAAGAGCGCCTTGCCGTTCGGCCGACCTCCGAATCGATCATCACGCCGTTCATCGCCAAGTGGGTTCGCAGCCATCGCGATCTACCTATGCGGCTCAACCAGTGGTGTTCGGTCGTCCGCTGGGAGGCCACCGAGACGAAGCCGTTCTTCCGGACCAAGGAGTTCCTCTGGCAGGAGGGCCACACCGCTCACGCGACCGACGAGGACGCCTGGGAAGAAACGATGACGCGGCTAAACCAGTACAAACGCCTCTACGAGGAGGTGATGGCGATCCCCGGCATGAAAGGCCGCAAGCCCGACCACGACAAGTTCCCCGGCGCGGAGACGACGACGACAATCGAGGCGCTGATGCCCGACGGCAAGTCGGTCCAGGCGAGCACGAGCCACCACCTCGGGACCTCCTTTGCTGAGGCGTTCGACATCACCTACACCGACGAGGACGAGAACGAACGGACGGCCCACACCACCTCGTGGGGGCTCTCCTGGCGCGCGCTCGGCGCGTTGATCATGACCCACTCTGACGACCAGGGTCTCGTGGTCCCGCCCGCACTCGCCCCCACCCAGGTCGTCATCGTTCCGATCTGGCAGGCCGACACCGAGACCGATGTAAAGGAGTACGCCGCTGATCTGGCGGCCGAACTCGACGACGAGTTTCGCGTCGAGTTCGACGACCGCGACGGGCGTAACCCCGGCTTCAAATTCAACGAACACGAACTCAACGGCGTTCCGCTCCGGATCGAGATCGGCCCCAACGAGGTCGAGGATAATGAAGCGACCCTCGTCCACCGCCCCGACGGCGAGAGCGAGGTCGCGGGACGGGCGGGGATCGTCGATGCGGTTGATACGGCCCTCGATACCGTCTACGCCAAACTCTACGCCGCCGCCGAGGAGAACGTAGAGGAGAACGTCCGCGAGGCCCACGGTCGTGGCGAGATACTCGGAACGATCGGTCGCCACGGCGGCTACGTCAAGACCGGCTGGTGCGGCGACGAGGCCTGCGAGGCCGTCATCAAAGAGGAGATCGCCGCCGAGATTGTCATGCTCCCGCTTGACGAGGATGCGGAGCCGGTTCACGACACCTGCGGGATCTGTGACGAACCGGCCGAGGAGACCGCCTACTTCGCGAAGTCGTACTAACTGGACGCCCCGGAACGCCGCCGGCTGATTTTTCTTCTCTCGACACAAATCGCCGTTATGCAGCGAGTCAGCACCCGCGATGTCGACCCATCGGAGCCGGTCGAGGACGTGTTCCTCGGGTTGCTCGCCTCGGGCGAGGAAACGAGCCTGCAACACTTCGAGATTGATCCCGGTGCAACGGTCCCGGAGCACAGCCATCCCCACGAGCAGACCGGCTTCGTTTATGAGGGGACGCTGACGTTCGTCTCCGGCGGCGAGACGGTCGTCGTCGAAGCCGGGGACTCGTTTTCGATACCCGGCAACGAGCCGCATTCGGCGGAAAACAGGAGTGACGTTCCGGTTCGGGGTATCGACGTGTTCGCCCCGCCTCGAACCGATCCCGACTGGGTCGAGTAGCCCTTTCTGCCGTAGCTAGGCCATCTCGTGGATGTTCTCGACGACGACGTCGGCGTACTCGCTCGTCGCGAGTTTCTCGGCGCCCTCGACCTGCCGTTCGATGTCGTAGGTGACCTTCCGGTCGACGATCGCCTGCTCGACGGCGTCGCGGACGAGGTCGGCGGCGTCGTCCCAGCCGATGAACTCGAGCATGATGCGGCCCGAGAGGATCATCGCGGTGGGGTTGACTTTGTCCTGGCCAGCGTACTTCGGCGCGGAGCCGTGAACGGGTTCGGCCAGGACGCGGCCGTCACCGAGGTTGATGCCCGGCGCGATGCCGAGGCCACCGATCTGAGCGCCACAGGCGTCCGAGAGATAGTCGCCGTTGAGATTCGGCAGCGCCAACACGTCGTATTGGTCGGTTCGGGTGAGGATCTGCTGGAGCATGTTGTCGGCGATGCGGTCGTTGACGACGACGGCGTCCTCGGGCTGTTCGCCGCCGCGCTCCTCCCAGAGGGTGTCCTCGGTGATGACCTCGTCGCCGTACTCCTCGCGGGCGACCTCGTATCCCCAGTCGCGGAAGGCGCCCTCGGTGAACTTCATGATGTTGCCTTTGTGTACCAGCGTGACCGAATCGCGGTCGTTGTCGAGGGCGTAGTCGATCGCTTTCCGGACGAGTCGTTTGGTACCGAACTCGGTGATCGGCTTGATACCGATGCCGACGGGGCCGTCGTGAATCGTCGAGTCGAAGCCCATCTCGTCTTCGACAAACTCCTTGACCTGTTGGACCTCGTCGGTGCCGGCCTCCCACTCGATGCCGGCGTAGACGTCCTCGGTGTTCTCCCGGAACGACACCATGTCCATCCGCTCGGGGCGCTTGACGGGCGAGGGGACGCCCTCGAGGTGGTAGGTCGGCCGGATGTTCGTATAGAGGTCGAGTTTCTTCCGCAACGCGACGTTGAGGCTCCGGAATCCGGCTCCGACGGGCGTCGTCAACGGGCCCTTGATCGAGACCTTAAATTCCTTGAGCGCCTCGACGGTCTCCTCGGGGAGGTTCTCGTCGTAGTGTTCGCGGGCGGATTCGCCGGCGTAGACGCGCATCCAGTTGATTTCGCGACCGGTCTCCTCCGCAGCGGCTTCCAGGACCTTCTGGGCCGCGGGACCGACATCGGTCCCGATCCCGTCGCCGTGGATGATCGGAATAATGGGGTCGTCGGGTACGACGAGTTCGTCATCCTCCGTTACGTCGATCTTCGATCCCTCCGACGGCACCTCGACTTTGTCGTAGTCCATACCGAACTGGTTTGCAGGGCCCCGTCAAAGGCGTACCGCTATCGTGGCGAATTACACATGAAAGATGCTGATGAATCTGCAAGCGGCCTCGGACGGCGTTAAGACGGGCTCTCAGAGGTTTCACCGATCCCGCTGTGACGGATTCGAGAGGCGATCCTTTATATTACAGAGCGTCCGAAACGTGATATGACGCTCGACCCGGTCCACTTCGAGGGGATCGCACGGCTCGCGGGCCGGATCAGCCAACGCGTCGACTCGACAGAGCACGAAGCCGTCGCCGAAACCGTCTTCGAGGAGTTTCTCGACCCGCTGTACCACAACGGTCGGCAGATCCTCGAACCGGTCGGGGAACTCCGGCGCCGACGGATCGACATCGAAGACGCCGCGCTACGGGAATCGCCGTTCCCGACCCAGCACGGACTCGACTCCGGAACAATCAATCCGACGACGTTCACCAATGGCCTGGTCCTCGACGTGGCTCAGGCCGCGATGGCGGCCGTCCCCTCCGATCTCGAGTTACACCGGTCGCGGTCCGTGGTCACGACCGCACACTCGAACGATCCGACGGTCGACTGTGGTGAGGACGAGTGGTCGGCGTTCGACAGCGGCTACTCGCGGGGCCGCGTCCTCCAAGCACCGCGTGTCAACCGGTACGAGGAGGCGGTCGTCCACGCGCTCTCGTTGTACCTCGCGGAAGTATCCCACGCGACGCTTCAGGCCGACGTCGTCGACGATCTGTTGATCCTTGACGGCCCGATCTATCCGAAGGGGCTGCTCGCGTGGGCGGATCGACACCCGGAACTCGCGGAACTGCTCGTCGAGGAGGAACGCCCGCGGGACGTGATCGCCCGCTACATCGGATTGGTGGAGCGCTTCGCCGACCGCGGCGTCCCGCTGTCCGGATTCATAAAGAACGGCGGTTCAAAGGTTATCACCCGCGCCGTCCGTGGGAAGACGCGCGCGCCTTGGGTGGACGATGCGGCGTTCTTCGAGCGCGTCCTCAAGCGCACAGACGCTGACGGCGACCGCCTGACCGACCAGTTGACGTTCACCAACTGGTTTCGCTCCCGCGGCGGCGTCGACGAACCGCTCTCAGCGGATGGCGATGCGCTCGGCCTCGCACGCTCGCGCGCTCCCGAGGAGTATGAAGTGACGTTCTTTTGCGTGTACGACCCCCGAAGCGAACTCCTGTTTCGGGTTGAGGCCCCGGCGGTATTCACCCGCGATCCGGAGACGCGGAAAGCGTTGACGATGCAGTTCCTCCGTGACATCGCCCACGAGGGCGGGCCGCCGCTCGCGGTCGCGAAGGCCGACGAACTGGCCCGGATCAGCCGCGAGGAGCGGGCGGCCCTGATTCGGTCGATAGAACAGCGCTTCGACGCCGACCGCGACCGGAGCTACGACGACGAGCGCTGGGGACTCGTCGCCTGAGCGGGGCGGGGTCGGTCGATCTATCCCGTCCGTCTCACGGGGTCGCGTCGTCGACACCGAGGGCGATTTCGACGTCGACTTCGGGAACGCCGAGTCTGGCGAACTGCGTCCGGATGTGGGACTTCGCCGCCTCGATGGCGCGATCACGGTCGGCGAAGCCACGTGGCATCGGCGATTCGAAGGCCACCCGCTTTTCTTCGCCGCCGATCCGCTGGAGTTGGCCGCCGCTTTCGACCTCGTAAAAGGCGTCGCAGACCCACACGTACGGCGCGTCGTCGTCCGGCGCGCCACGGAACGTCGGCGGCTCCTCGCCGGGTTCGTACAGCGTCCCCGTCAGGGCCGTTCCGCCCGCCGAACCACGGATCCGAAGCATACCCGACGTTGGCGGAGCACGAATAAAAGGGGCGCGGCGGCCGGCCGCTCTCATCCCCCGCCGATCGGTCCCGACCCGGCGGCGGCTCGCGCCCCCGCTACTGGACCCCGACATCCCGGACGGACTTGACGTTGAGGCCCGTTCGGGCGCCGTTGTGACGGTACTCGACGTAGACGAGTCGGTCGTCGTACGCGTCAAGCGGCAGCAGATACGTCGATCCGTCGGCAAAACCAAGCCAAAAGAGGATGTCAGAATCTCCGGGTGTGTCCTCGATAACCCGGACCTCGACGACATCGCCGTTCTCGCCACGCTCTCTCGTCTCGTGTACCTCACCCTTGAGCCGGCGTGAGGTCTTCCCGACGGAGACGAAGAGGTTCACCGTCGCACCAACACTCACATCGCGTAGTTTGTTCGGGACCCGGAGCATTGCGGTTCTCGGAGATGCCTCTGCCTAGAAGTGGGGGACGGGGGTGTTTTATACCTCTGTCAGACTCGGCCGGTGAGTCTCGGCTGCTCTACGATGAGCCCCGACAGATCACCGGCTGCGCGTCCGGGAAACTCCGGGGCAACGGAAAGCGGCAACGTCGATCCGGATCAATGCCGCCACGCCGACACCGAATCCGCAGTGATCCGATCGACGGCCGTCTCGGCGGCCACCGCCGGAGGATAGATGATGTTGTCGACGTGACCCAAGTGGGCGTAGTCCTGTTCGCCGTCGCGAGCGATCCGGGCCAGCGTCCGGGTTTCCTCCGACAGTTCCTTCGTGAGTTCACATACCGCGAGATTGGTCGCCGTATCGTTGGTGACGCCCAACACCGCGCCGGCGAGCGTCGGGTTCGCCTCCTCAAACACGTCGATGTCAGTACCGTCGCCTTGAATCACGTTGCTTGCCAGATGTTGTGGGAAGTGTTCGCACTGTTCTGCGTCTCGTTCGATCACAGAGATTGTGTGTTGACCGGGATTCAGTTCCGCGGCGGCGTGGCGCCCGACACGCCCGCCACCGACGATGATGATGTGGTCGCTCATTATCTGTCGTCTCTTGTATTAACAGGTGTGTTTAGCACACATAAGTACCATCTACTACTCAAATATTACCAGTACATAAACTTTAGAGCAATCTATACGAAAATACGTAGATTCACTTCCCACGGTTTCCGGCTGAGCTATGCATCTGTGGCCGCGAAACACAGTATACTCACAACCACGGTCTGTGGCATTTACTCCCCCTCCGAACGCACGCCCCCCATTCGCGACGGTGGCGAGAACTCAAAACGCCTAAGTCGCTCGCCGACGCTGGCCCGAGTATGCGACACCGCGTGCTCGTCCGTCACCCCCGCGCTGACGACAGCGAGCGCGCCGTCCCGACCGCCTTCTCGAAAGCCAAACGTCCGTAGCTCGGTCTGTGGCGGGCGTGGCGTCCCGTTGCAGGTCGACCCCGGTCACGGACGGACGGTCGACGGCTACGTCCGACGAACCTCTATCCACGAATCACATCCGACGAACCCACACCCCACGATCACACCGACACAATCATGACACACGACACGTTTACCGGCGTCTTCCCCGCGATGACCACGCCGTTCCACGACGACGAGAGCATCGACAACGACACCCTCCGCGCGCACGCCCAGCGGCTCGAAGCCGCCGGCGTCGACGGGGTGGTTCCCGTCGGCACGACCGGCGAGTCGGCGACGATGACCCACGACGAACACGTCGAAGTCATCGAGACGGTCGCCGACGCGGTCGAGGATGTCCCCGTCATCGCCGGCTCGGGGTCGAACAACACGCGCGAGGCGCTCGACCTCTCCGAGCGGGCCGCCGCCGCCGGCGCCGACGGCCTGCTGTTGATATCGCCGTACTACAACATCCCCGAACCGGAGGGAATGGAGGCGCACTTCCGGGCCGTCGCCGACGCGGTCGATCTCCCACAGATCATCTACAACGTCCCCGGTCGAACCGGGCGCAACATCGCCGTG
>NZ_JBKEGK010000090.1:0-9509 GCF_046710025.1 Natronomonas sp.
CCGAGCGGCGTGTACGCTTTTGAGCGACGGAGTAAAACATGTGTACACATAACATGCGTCTATGGACGAGCCGATCAACGCCGGGTGTGCCGACTGCGGGGCGACGTTCCCGCGAGCGGCCGCCGAACAGTCGGACGGATCCGGCCTCCGATGCCCCGTCTGTGGCCACAGCGTCGTTCGCGGCGTCCCGTTCGAGCACGGCTCCCTCGGCGTGACCGACCCGAATACCCGATGTACGGACTGTGAGGCCACATTCCCCCACGCGGAGGCGAAGACGCCAACGAAAGGGGTGTTGGCGTGTCCCGTCTGCGGGTCAACCGGGACGCTGGAGCCGGCCGATTCCGACGCCGGACCGTCTCCTCCGTAGGGCTGTCCACGGCGGGAGATGTTACTGTCGGTGATCCGATCGCTCGACAACACAGTCTTCGAGGACGAGCAGGTCGAGCCCCGTTCGATCGAAGACGTCAAGCGCGTCGGCCGGCGTCGCGACGACCGGCGCGCCGGACTCGTTGAACGACGTGTTGAGCAACACCGGGACGCCGGTCCGTTCCGCGAACGCTTCCAGTAGCCGATGATATCGCGGATTGTCACCCCTCGTGACCGTCTGTGGGCGGGCCGTCCCGTCGCCCGGATGCCGTGCCGCCGGGATTTCTCCGTCCCGCTGGGGTGTGACGTCGACCGTCCGCATCATATGCGGCGCCGGCATCGGCCCATTGAAGTACCGAGTAGCCGACTCGGCGAGCACCGATGGGGCGAAAGGCCGCCAGGAAGCGCGTCCTTTCACGAAGCCGTTGACCCGGCCTCGGGCGTCGGAAGAGCGGGGATCGGCGAGAATGCTTCGGTTGCCGAGCGCCCGCGGTCCCATCTCGAGACGCCCTTGGAACCACCCTACGATCGCCCCCTCGGCGAGCGCGACCGCGGCGTACTCTACGGGGTCGTCGGGAACTGAATACTCGACGCCGTCACGGACAAGTAACCGCTTGATGACGTTCGGTTCGGCCGAGGGTCCCAGATACACTGTCGCGGGTAGGGATCGCGTTCCCATCGTAACCAGCGCCGCCCCGAGGGCAGCCCCAGCATCGTGGGCGACCGGCTGAACGAACAACTCGGAAACGGCCGGCGACTCCGCGAGCCGCTGGTTCAGCTTGCAATTGAGCGCTACGCCACCGGCCAGACAGACGCGATCGAGCCCCAGTTCGGCGCAGTACGTCTCACAGATGGCGACGACCGTTTCCTCGAGAAACGCCTGGACTGTTCGTGCGAGTGCCTTCTCACGGGCGCTGACCGACCGCCGCGACGACGCTCGGGGGGCACCGAACAGCCGTTCAAGACGGTCGATCGCCGTCGGGACGCCCGATCCGACCAGCGGCGTCACGTCGTAGTCGACCCCGCCGCGGACGGCGCCCCGGAATCGCTCCCCGATATCCGACCCGATCGCCCCGTACGGGGCGAGACCCATCATCTTCCCCTCGCCGCCAAACGGCTGGAAGCCGAGGTAGCCCGCTACTGCGGCGTAGAGGTAGCCGAGGCTGTTCGGTGCTTCGTATCGCCGGATCCGCTTGAGTGTCCCATCACCTCCGCGCCAGACGACCGTCGAGTCACGGCCTCCGCGCCCGTCGATCGTGAGGACCAGCGCCTCGTCGAACCCGGAGGGGACAAAGGCACTCGCTGCGTGGGACCGGTGATGATTCACCGAGTCGACCGGCGGAGCACGACCGACCGCCTCGACGATCGCCCGCTCGAGGCCGGCGCGGCGCCGCTTTGCGGCGACTGACCCGTTCTCTGCGCCGATCGGGACGTTCCAGGGGATGACGACCCGATCGATTGCCGACCCATCGATCCCGGCGTAGTCGAGACAGCTCCCGACTGCAGCCGTTGGAAACGTTTTGGGAGCGCGTTTCCGGTCGATCAGCCGCCCTTCCTCGATGGCGAAGGCGAGACCACCATCGGCGAAAAGCGCCGCTGCGGGGTCGTGGGTCCCGAAGCCCTCGATCGTCGGATTGATCGCTAAAACGTATGTCACTATTCGTGCGGACCGTGTGAATCGCCTCGGGGGCAAGTGGTTCGAGACGCGGAGCGTCTCGTCATCGCGGAAGACTTCGTCTTCCGTACGACCCCGAGGCTTCCTGTTTCTACGACGCGCTTTGCAGACACCTCTCGAACGTCATCGGTATCCGTAGGGAGCGCAGTCTCCACAGGCGTGTCTTCGGGCCATCCCAGCCCTAGTTCAGAAAAACCGCGTTTCAAGACATTCATCGCCGCGTTTGCATCCCTATCTGTCTCAAACCCACACGATGGACATGAGTGTTCACGAACCCAGATTGGTTTCGCCGTCTTCACGCCACACTTTGCGCACTCTTTCGTCGTTCCAGCGGGTTTGACCTGCACGACGTGACAACCGTACAGGTTGGCTTTGTAATCAAGCAGGGTGATGAACTGTCGCCACGCCGCATCTTGCTTGTTGCGAGCATTATGCGATTGTTCGAGCATTCCCTTCACGCCCAAATCCTCAACGAACACGGCGTCGTACTTGCGGACGAGCCACGTCGTAATCTTGTGCTGGTAGTCCAGCACCTTCCGCCGAATGTGGCGATTCACCTCCGCCACCTCACGACGTTGCTTCTCATAGTTGTTCGACCCCTCCTCTTTCCGCGACAACTTGCGTTGCTCGCGTTGGAGGCGTTCGCGCTCGTCTTCGAGGTCGATCCAATCCACGGTTTGGCCGTCGCTGGTGTGGATGTAGCTGAGGATGCCGAGGTCAATCCCAACGCTGTTACTCGCGTCCAGCGAGTCCACAGCGGGTTTCTCGGGCAGGTCTGCGTCGTCGGTTTCCAACCCGAAGGAGACGAACCACTCACCAGTCGTCTCTTTTTTCACCGTGACTTCTTTGATATCCGCTGCATCTGGTATTTCGCGGTGGTATCGGATTTTGATGTCACCGATTTTGGAGAGCCAGAGTGTCGCACGTCGGCCACTCGTGTTTTTGAGTTCGAAGCCAGACTGCGAAAACGTCATACTCTGGAACTCTCGCGGTGACTTCCACTTCAACTTCCCGACGTTTCGCCCGTTCTGTTTCTGCTTGGAGAGGCCGTCGAGGTTCTGGTAGAACCGTGTGACGGTTCGTTGCAGAGCCTTCGAGTTGACTTCCGAGAAGACAGGAAACTCATCTTTCCAGTCGGGAAGTCGGTAGTGGTGTTTGTACGCGGAACCGATATTGTCGGCGTCCACGTGTTCGTACTCGTACAGGGTGTAGTTGTACGCTTGGCGATGAATGTCGATGTGACGTTCCAGTTCACCGACTACCTGTTGTGTCGGGTATGCAGGGTAGCGGTGACTGTATTCCATCGCTGTCTCTCGGTTAGAGATGTGTCTACTTAATGGTTTGTCTCACGAGTTGTCGGATTCAACCCCGGGGTCAAGCCCCGGGGCATTCTCCTCGAACTGTGTAAAAAAACGTGTGTGGCGGTTGCCACATTACGCATCCATCGAGAAGACGACGAGCCGGTTGTCCCGCTGGCCGCGGCGGAGCCAGCCGGAACCGCCGACCTGGATCGCGATGTACTGCTTGTCCGTCTCGGAGTCGTGCCAGCTAATCGGACTCGAGGAGATCGGCGCGTCGCCCGTCGAGAACTCCCAGAGGCGATCGCCGGTTTCGCCGTCGTAGGCGACGAAATTGCCGTTTTGAGTGCCGGCGAACATAAGACCGGTCGCGGTGGACATCGTGCCGCCCCAGATGTAAACGTCACTGTCGATCCACTCGCGCCAGACACGCTTGCCCGTCGCCGGGTCGAACGCACAGATAGAGCTGATGTGACCGTTGTACTCGTCGGGCATCGCCTCGGTTTCGTCCTCGAGGATGCCCCCCCAGTACTTTCGGCCCGCCTCGAACTCCTCGAAGCGCCACCAGGCTTCCTGGGCGTTGTTGTGCATCTTGTAGTAGACGAGCCCGGTTTCGGGATTGTACGTCGCCGGGTGCCAATCGCAACCGCCCATCCCGCCGGGCATGAACGTGCCGCGCCGCCCATCGTCGATGTGCGGGATCATGCTGAACATGTTCAACTGCTGGACGCCCGGGTCGGATCGAGTGATGAGTCGACCGCTGTCGGCGTCCATCGAGTACACCCAGCCGGTCTTGCCCGCGTCGACCACGGTGTCGCGCGATTCGTCGCGGTGGGGGTACTCGAGGTCGCGGATGAGCATCCGCGGCGACGCCGTGTCGTAGTCCCACACGTCGTGAGCAGACTCCTGATGGAACCAGAGCCGCTCGCCGGTCTCGGCGTCCATGCACATCGTCCCACAGGTGTTGCGGTTCGGCCCTGGTCGAACCGAGCCGTCGAAGTCCGGTGCCGGGTTGCCGACCGGCATGTAGAGGACATCGCGCTCCTCGTCGTACGTCGCCGTCATCCAGTTCGTGCCGCCGGACTGGTTGATCGAATCGCCGACCCACTCCTCCTCGGGACAGGTTCGCGTCTGCCACTCGATCTCGCCGGAATCGACGTCGATTGCGCAGTGGAACCCACGGACGCCGTACTCGCCTCCGGCGGACCCGGTGTACAGCGTGCCGTCGTGGACGACCGGTGCCCAGGTCGCGGAGTAGCCGCGTTCGTGATCCTCGGTGGAACAGTACCACTCTTCTTCCCCGGAGTATCGGTCCAGGGCGACAACGCCCGAATCGAGCGTCGTCATGAACACTTTGTCCTCGTAGACGGCCGGGCCGCGGTTGTTATCGTCACAGCACAACACTACGTCCGAGGGCACGGCGTAGGTGTAACTCCACAGCACGTCGCCGTTTCGGGCGTCGAGAGCCTTGAGATGGTTCGGCCCGTTCGACTGGTACATGATCGTCGGGTCGCCGGGTACGACGACCGGCGAGCCCTCCATGCTCGACCCGGAGCCGACCTCGATGTCGTACTCGACCTGCAGATCACTGACGTTTTCTTTGTCCACGATGTCGGCCGTGGTGTAGCGATGCATCTCGTAGTTTCCACCGTAGATGAGCCACGACTCCGGGTTCTGGCCGGATTCGCTGAGCATCTCTTGGGTGACATCGAACTCTGGAATCCGGTCGATGTCGTGTTGGTGGGTGACTGACTCGTCGGGCGTGCCGAGTACTCGATATCCGTTGTCTGTTTCTCGAACGACGGTGTCTTGAGCGGCTTGAACCGCTTGGTCTTCCTCTATTGACATTAGGTGTCCCTCCTGTTGTTACCGCGCTTTCGGTTCTGCCCGCATCTCCTCCGTGATGTAGAAGACGTCGTGGCAGATATCCTGTTGTTTAACGATCATGATCGCCGCGCTGCCGGTCAGTGCGGCCATCAACTGTCCATCCGTGAGCGAGCGCTCACGTCCCTCGGTGGCTATCTCCCGCGCTGCGAGCGCGAGCAAGTACAGCCCGCCGAGCATTCCTTTGACATCCCAGTAGCCGTCGTCGAGTATCTCCTCGGTGAGGAGTACCTCTTTTTGCCACAGGTGGACGTCCAGGGTCTGTATCCAGAGCAACGATCCACCACTCGCCCGCTGGTGTAACGGCGGAACGTTCTCGACGTCGAACTCGTCGACGTCGTAGGGGATCTCGGCTGTCGGAACCCATCGCTCGAGCTGCGTATCGCTGTTTACGACGTTCGCAATCAACGCAAGCTGTTCGCCCTCGTCGAACCCGACCCGTTCAAGTTCGCGAGTGAGCGGCTCGGCCTCCAAGAGCCCGTGACCGGTATCTAGGATGTGCTTAGCGCTGAACCGCGGTGCGTTCCGATCGACGCTCTCGAAGAAGCCGATGTCGAGCAGGTGGTCGTACAGCCGCCAGCCTGGTTCGACGAGTTCCTCGTACAGGCGTTCCGGCTCCATGTCTCCGTCGGGAACACCCGCGTCCCGAACTTCCGGGAGCCGATTGATCTGCACCTCGAGATCAGCCAGTACGGCGTTAATGAGCTTTGTGTCGAGCGTCTCTTCGAGATCCTCTCGGATCACCGCCCCCATCGTGGCAAACTCGTCGCTGATCTCGGGGTCTACTGCCGATTGCAGCTCCGAGAGAGTCAGTCCATCGTCAACGGTCGCATCCTCGGCGCCGAGACGTTCGGCTAGCTGTTTCTGTTCATCCGTTTTTGATTGGGGCCTGGTAACATTGACCATCTCAACACCACTATCTTATACCTATGGATACCAGATATATTTTTCCTAAACTATAATGACAATTGCAGGACTACGCGTACCCCTCTCACAATCAATATCCTTCGTGATTTCAGGAGGTATTTCAAAAAAATAGTGTTTCTAAGCAGAACTGAATCCGTGCGATCGAACACCTCCACACCATCTCAGTATATAACTAAGCCTCTAGGATTCGCTGGCGTGTACGGTGGTGAACTAGTTTTTGAGGTGGAATGTCTGGGATCGCCCGTGTGTTTAATATCCTGCCTCCGTACGGTTGAGAACGGCCACATGGAACTCACCGTCGAGCCACTCACTGATCGCGATCCAGGGCAGGGGCTCAGCGCCGTTGGTCGTTCGACGCTCTCGGAGCTGGACATCGATAGCGGAGACTACATTATTCTCGAGGGACCGGACGGCGGCCGCGCAATCACCCAGGTCGCTCCGGCCGATAATATCGATGGTGGGACGATCCGGACGGACAAGCAACTTCGCCGGACCGCGGGGGTCGACGTTGGTGACACCGTGACCGCCGAGGCGACACCCGTCTCGCCCGCCGACAGTGTTACCATTGCTCTCCCCCCAGGGTTCGGTGCCGTCGAAAGACTGGATCTCCTGCTCCGCGAGCAACTCATCAGCCGCGCTGTCACCGTTGGGCAGGTCGTTCCGGTGACCCTCCGTTTCGGGGAGCGAAGCGAGCGGACTGAACGAACCGTTTCGGTCCGGATCACGGACACGACCCCGGACGAGGCGGTGCTCGTCCGGGACTGGACGCGTGTCTCCGTCGACCCGGAACCGGCCGAGGGGTTGACCGCCGATACGGCATTCGGCGGTCCGGTAGCGACGTCCTTCGAGGATATCGGCGGCCTCGACGCCGAACTCACGCAGGTTCGAGAAACCGTCGAGTTGCCTCTTTTGACCCCGGCTCTGTTCAACCGGCTGGGAATCGAGACGCCGAACGGCGTGTTGCTGTACGGCCCGCCGGGCACCGGCAAGACGTTGCTTCTTGAGGCGATGGCGAACGAGACTGCCATTCACATCGAGCGAATAAACGGCGCTGCCGTCGTGGCCGGGGGACACGGTGAGACGGAGTCACTACTGCGGGCGCGTTTCGAGGCTGCCAAAGCAAACCGTCCCGCGGTGCTCTTTGTGGACGACCTCGACGCGATCGCCGGGCGGACGGATCGAAATGCCGGCGGAACGGGAGCCGGAGCGCTAGCCTCCCTCGTCGACGAGTTCGGAGCCGACGGTCGACTCGTCGTGGTCGGAGCCTCCTCGGACCCGGAGTCGTTGGCCCCGGCGTTACGCCGTTCGGGCCGGTTTGACCGCGAGATCGAGATCGGCGTCCCGGATCGCGACGGGCGCGAGGAGATACTGCGGATCCACACACGCTGGATGCCGCTTTCGGAGGATGTTGACCTTGCGTCGCTCGCCGAACGAACCCACGGGTTCGTCGGCGCCGACCTGAAAACACTCACGCGGGAGGCCGCCCTCAACACGCTCCGACGGAACGGCATCCGCCCCGATGGGGAGCCCCCAGATTCCGCCGTGCTCGCGTCCCTCGCGGTCACGGCCGCGGACTTTGACGCGGCGCTCCGGGGCGTCACCCCCTCTGCGCTCCGCGAGGTGTTTGTCGAAGTACCGGACGCGACCTGGGACGACGTCGGTGGTCTCGAGGAGACGACGAGGCGACTCCGGGAGACGATTCAGTGGCCGCTGGAGCATCCCGACGCGTTCGACCGTGTCTCGCTGCAGCCGGCCAAAGGTGTGCTGTTGTACGGCCCGCCGGGCACCGGTAAGACGCTGCTCGCGAAGGTCGTCGCGAACGAGGCCGACAGCAACTTCATCTCGGTGAAGGGGCCGGAACTACTCGACAAGTATGTGGGCGAATCGGAGAAGGGCGTCCGTGACATCTTCGAGAAAGCGAAGACGAACGCCCCGGCGATTGTCTTTTTTGACGAAATCGACGCGATCGCGGCCGAACGCGGGGGTGCGAGCGGCGACTCGGGCGTTAGCGAGCGCGTTGTCTCCCAACTGTTGACAGAGCTCGACGGCCTTGAGGAACTGGAGAACGTCGTCGTGATCGCGACCACAAACCGGCCGGACTTGCTCGACGACGCGCTGTTGCGCCCCGGGCGTTTCGACCGCCACATCCACGTCGATACGCCCGACCAAGCCGCCCGCCGTCATATCCTCGAGGTGCATACCCGAGATCGACCGTTGGATCCGACCGTCGATCTCGGCGAGGTGGCCGCCGAAACCGACGGCTACGTCGGCGCGGATATCGAAGCCGTCTGCCGGGAAGCCGCCGCCGCCGCTGTCCGCGAGTTCGTCGACGGCGGCGGGACGGACCCAGACACCATCCAACTCACCGCCGCCCACTTCGAGACCGCCGTAGCTGAGGTCGATCGGGGGCGAACCGACGATACCGACCAGTTCTAGTGATCTGGCTTTGAGCCGGTCGGATCGGACAGTATGAAACGGTCAGAAATTGAGACCGGCATTCTCTTTCGTCCCGATGATCTCGTCCTCGTGGGCCGTTCTATCGCCCCTGAAGGGATCCGCTTCGGTGATATCGATGGCGATGATCCCGGCTCGAAAGAACCGCTCCGTCTCCGCGACCTCGTTCAGGAGTCTATTAACGGCCTGACGGTACATCTCTCGAATCCCCCATATCGAGAGGGCACGGATGTGGTCGCGATGAGTATGCCCGAGTGGCGTCCGCTCCCGCGTTGACTCGTAGACGAAACTGCGAGCCCCCTCGTTGGCAGCCAGCCGCTCACGGAGTAGGTACGTCTGTAGGTCCCAGTAGGCGTTCTCGTGAATCTCACAGCCCTCCCCTCGTTCCAGCGAGAATGCCGGGAAGACGACGCGACTGGCGTGCTCGGTAATCGTTGCTGCTTCGCGGCGGCCTCTCGCTGTACATCGTAGTGGAGGCAGCCCGGCTCGGCGTCTCCTACACGACGCTGCTCAAAATGATCGCGAATATCGCCGTGGATGTGGTCGGAGGAACAATCCCACTCGCAGGCGATCTCTTCGATGCGGTCTGTAAGGCCAACAAGCGCAACTTCGGACTGGCAGTAGACGATCTCACGACGGACCGCGACCGATCGACTCGGTCACCAAGCGAGCCAACCGTGATCGACGTCGAGTAACACGACACAGATGAATGAGTGCCCTTCCGCACCCGCACCGCACGTTGTCGGGCCGGTCCTCCCTGCGGTCGTCCCTCCTGCGGTCAGGCTTCCGTTGCGAGGGGCACGCCCCTCGGACGGCTGGGCGATCACGTGCCGTCCCCTCGGGGCGCTCGGGGACGGTTCCGGGCGGTCGGGCACGGCGCTCCTGTCGGTCGCGCCGTGCCGGAC
>NZ_JBKEGK010000091.1:0-9355 GCF_046710025.1 Natronomonas sp.
GGGACGAGCAGCGCGGCCGCCCGTCGGTCGACCCGAGCCACCGTCGCGATCGTCCCCAGAATCGCGATCAAGAGGGCGACGATCACCGCGAGCCCGAGTCCTGGGCGCCGGAGCCCAAAAAAGACCGGTGTCCACGCGAGGTTGAGCGCGAACTGGACGGCGAAGGTGGCAAGCGCGAGTCGGACATCGGGGCGGTCGGTTCCCTGATTATAAACGATCGAGAGCGAGAGTCCCATCAGAGTGAAAAGCGCTGTCCAGGCCACTGGGAATGCGATCCCCGGCGGGTAGAACCACGGTTCCTCCAGCCAACTTGTGTCGGTGCTGACGAAGACGGCCGGAAGCGCTCCAAGCACGTTCATCGTAACGACGAAGCCGACGGTCTGAAGCAGCCTCCGCCGCCGGTCCGAAAGAGCGGACATGATCAGGGACATCTGTGGGTAGCCGGGGATTTGTCAGTCGCACCGGGGACCTCTATGAGTACTCAGCAGCTGAGTGAGTAGTCAGGATCGGGTCAATCGTGGTTTGGACACTCCGAAGCCGATCAGTACGCCTCCGCGAGCCCTGAGAGTGCCTCGTGGTCAGTCGTGGTATGAGGGGCAGTTAATGGCGAAACGCTGATACGACCCTCAAGGACGGCGCGACGGTCGCTCCCAACAGGGTCCGGGACCGACCCCTCGGCCATCAGTTCCCAGATCCGATCGTGAATGCGAACCGTCCCGTCGCCGTTCGACTCGGCGTCCATTCGGTAGACGTGCGACGGGCGGGTGACCTCCATCCGGGCGTCGCCGTCCGCAGACGACACCGGCGCGTTGACGTTGAGATAGTCGGTCGTTTCGAACACGTCGACGTTCTGGGCGTGTTCGGCGAGGTACTCGACCGCTCGGGCAGCCTCGTGGAAGTGCTCGGGATTGGCAGAGAACTCCTCGAACGTGAACTCTCCGGCGGGGAAATAGACGGACGCCGCAATAGCCGGTACGTCGAAGAACGTCGCCTCGACGGCCGCCGACACCGTTCCCGACCGGCCGAGGACGTACGCGCCGAGGTTCGCGCCCTGGTTGATTCCGGAGACCACCATGTCAGGGTCGAAATCCAACGACCCGAGAGTCGCGACGACGCAATCGCTCGGCGTTCCCTCGACTACATAGCCCATCTCGTGTTCAGTCAACTCGACCGTTCGCGAAAGCTGTCGGCCGACAGAACTCTGGTCGTTGGCCGGTGCGACGACTGTCACGTCAGCCACCGCCGAGAGACGATCGTAGAGCGCGCGGATACCGACGGCGTCGATCCCGTCGTCGTTCGTAAGCAGTATTTTCATACGTTTGCTGGGTTCGCGTCCCGAAAAAGGCCGTCGCTGTCGGGCATTGATTCGGTCACATCCGATGTGGCTGGTGGGCTTACATCAGGATGGGTCGATGCGGTCGCGTACGTGGTGGAGACCAACATCCCCGTGCCCGTCCCGGAAGTCGGCGGCATCAAACACCCAACAGGCCGCGGACATTCTTGAGATACAACGAGGGCGCACGGCCCCTGCTATCGTCGACTGCCCGCCTGATAACCGGGCCGACATCCTCGGCGATCCCCTCGCCGTGGCCGACGAGCAGTCGGTCGGGGTCGTAGCTCCGGAGATCCGTCGGGGGCAGGACGCGCAACATCGGGTGAACGCCGAGTTCCTCCGCCGGTGCCCGGAAGTATTCGACGGTCCCGAGCGCCTCGGGGACAACAAGCGTTTCGCCGTCGAAGAGCGTCGCCTCCTGCCACAGTGGGTTGTCGATCAACCGGCCGACTTGGAACCCAGCGAGGTCGCTCCCGAAACGCCGGGTCGGGACATCGATATCGCTCGCGACGCCATCCATCCATTCCGGGATGTAAACCGCTACATCGTGTCGGTCCGCGACGGTCGCCGCGTCGCGTTTGTGCCTGTCGAGCAGCACGACAACGCCTTCCGGATCGGCGTACTCCGAGAGCAGGTCGTCGAGTCCCGCAGCATCAACGGGGTCGATGATCCACAACCCGCCTTCGCTCTCGACGGCGTGGGAGGCGCGCTGCATTGTTTCCTCTGGGTGGGCAATCCATCCGACGCCATCTTCGAACCGGTCGACGACGGTCAACTCGCCCGTACCGGAGCGTTTCATTGGCATGAAATCACTACGCCGTCGTGGCTGATAAACGCGACCCCCGCGGCAGTGGGGGCATGACACCACTATTTCCGGAGCTTCTATACTCTTAGAGCGGCTTGTGGTGGCGTATATTCTTGTTTAGATAGCATCGGGTGTCGCGGTTCCGTTTATACTGACCTACCCTCCGTCGTTTCCGAAGCTTTCGTTCCGATCGGGTAGTTCTGAGCCAGAGGGGAGAGATTGCGCAGTAAGGACTTATTCGGGGGAATTAGTCGGGAAGCCTTTCGGAGTATGCCATGACCGTCAACATAATTACCGGCAGTTCTCAGGGGCAACCCTCCGACGTTTCCGGAGCTTTTTGTTGGTAAATGGGTTAGAGACGAGAGATGAAGGAAAAGACACAGACACCACTGTTTCCGGAGCTATCTATGAGAGGGAAGATGGGGGGTAGCGAGTATATAAATGAAAACCAGTAGTGATCCTTTGCTACGGGAAATTATTAATCTTAATTAGGTAACTATTAATCTTAACCAGGGTGGCTACTGATATATCCACATAACATATATGCACATAATATATATGCACATAAGCTTCTAACGTGTATACATGTTAACATATCCAGACAATTCATAAGTTGTAACACATATTGTCACCTACTTATATTAATATTTATATATAAATATGTTAGAATCTTATAGATTGGCGCTTATGTAATTGTTATCTACCGATTGAGGGTTTATTCAGGTTGGCGTTTATCTAAATTAGTATTTATTGATCGGTGTTTGCCTGGATTAACATGTATCTAAGCTAAATTTCTAGCTGAAAATATTTGATTTATTTTTATTTCGTTAGAAACTGAATACTAAGGCTTTGTTTCTTATTTCGCCATATTAAATCTTTTGCTATGACACCCCCACTGTACATACCACGGCCTACTACAACCCATAGCTCCGGAAACGACGGGGAGTGTGTGTTATATACTATTCGTAGCTAAGGAAACACCGGTGTGGCACACGTATATAAAAAGACGAGCTCCGGATGCTCCGGAAGCTACGGAAACAGAGGGTTTAATATAGCGTGGCGTAACGGCGTTCCATGGGGATGTTTCAGCGAGATCGTCGGGTATTTGCCGATGCTGAACCCCTCGACGACTCCTACGAACCCGAGGACATCCGAGAACGCGACGAGGAACTCGAAAAGTACCAGCGCGCGCTCCAGCCGATCATCGACAACCGCCCGACATCGAACATTTTCTTATACGGGAAGACAGGAACTGGGAAGACCGTCGCGACGAAATTCATGTTGTCGCATCTTGAGGACGACGCCGCCCAATACGACGACATCGATCTCTCGACGGTCTGGGTCAGTTGTGAAAACCTCTCGTCGTCGTATCAGGTCGCCGTTGCGCTCGTCAACGAACTGCGGGAGAGCAGAGGTGGGGACCGAATCAGCACGACCGGCTACTCCCAACAACGGGTGTTCGACATCCTCTACGAGGAACTCGACGTGCTCGGCGGGACGGTCGTGATCGTCCTCGACGAGATCGACAATATCGGACACTCCGACGATATCCTCTATGGGCTACCACGAGCGCGCTCGAACGGCTACGTCGAGGACATCCGCCCTGTTATCGTCGGCATCAGCAACGACTTTCAGTTTCGGGACAACCTCTCGCCAAAGGTCAAGGACACCCTGGCTGAAAAGGAGATTCTCTTTCCGCCGTACGACGCCAACCAACTCCGCTCGATCCTCGAACCACGCGCCGAGAAGGCGTTCCACGACGGCGTTCTCAACGGGGACGTCGTGCCGCTCTGCTCGGCTTTCGCCGCACAGGATACAGGGTCGGCACGGCAGGCGATCCGTCTGCTCCGGGAGGCGGGCGAACTCGCCCAAGCCGATGGATCAGAAACGATAACCGAAGATCACGTCCGGGATGCTCAGGACGAACTCGAAAAAAACCAGCTCTACGAGGGGATGCAGGAACTCACGACGCAGGGCCACGCTGTCCTCTGTGCGCTCGCTTACCACGAGGCACTGGACGAGGTTCCGGTCAGGTCCCGCGATCTGTACAAGCGATACGCCAGGATCTGTGATCGGCTCGACACCGACAGCGTGAGCGAGCGCCGTGTCCGCGATCACCTCTCGGACATGAATATGCTCGGACTCATACGCGTTTACGAGCGGAACGAGGGGCTTTCGGCCGGCCGATATCACGAATACGAACTCGATGTTCCGTTGCGTGCTGTGCTCGATGTCCTACTCTCGACGAGCCGTTTTGAAGACCTCGCAGGGATCATCCGTTCGGCGGCCGATGACAATGACCGCTTGCAGTCCAACATCTCGGGTTACTGAACTCGCTTTTTTCAGGCAATCGGGACGCCCTTTTTATACTACTGAGCCAACTTTTGCGGACTACAGAGTACATCGGTTCTCCCTGTCCGACAGTCCGGGGTATCAAAAGCTCCGGAAATGGTGGGGTATACCGCTGGCCTCTCAGACTCAAGCTAAGGCCGCTGGACCTGTAGAGGACGATCCATGTCGAGGTACAGGAGGGGCAAGTGGAAACAGTAGCGAGGTACAGGAGGGGCAAGTGGAAACAGTAGCAAAGTACAGGAGGTGCGGGTGGACACGGTAGAGATGACCACGTTCCTATGCGCGAAAGCTTCGGAAACGGTGGTGTGTGATGCGACGCCACGGCGGAACTCATCGGAGGACCGCGAGCATGAGAAGCGCGAACGAGAGCAGTGCCAATAGGACAACAACTCCCCCGATCGGAACGTCGGACAGTTTGGAGGGCATCGACGGTAGTGATGCGGTGTGGGATTATAAATCGTCCGTCAGACGCCCCGGCTTGGCGCAAAGCGATTATATTACGGACTACGTCGCTCTGTCCTCTCTGATGCACTCATCGGATATGTTCGCGCACACGACGCCAGCAGCGTGATCGACCACACGACCTCATCGTCCTTCGAACTCCGGTTCCCGATCTTCCTGGAAGGCGGCGACAGCTTCCTCGTGATCTCGCGTCTGCGCACAGATCCGCTGAGCGCGGGTCGCATCCGCAAACGCCTCCTCTAGGGTGGAATCGAAGCTGTCGTTGACCAACCGCTTGCTCTCGGCGAGAGCGATTGGCGGCTGGTCGGCCAACTCGTGGGCAAACTCGACGGCCGCCTCATGGGCGTCGTCGGCGAGTTCCCTGGCGAGGTCCCACTCGACAATCTCCTCTCCCTCCAGTTTCCGACCAGTTAATATGAGTTCCTTCGCGCGGGCCTCGCCGATGAGGCGGGGCAACAGATACGCCCCGCCGTCGCCGGGGACGAATCCGACGTCGATGAACGTCTCGCCGAGGACGCCCGCCTCGCCAGCGACCCGGAAATCACATGCAAGAGCTGTGTCACACCCCGCCCCGAGGGCGTATCCATCGACCGCGGCGACGACCGGCGTGCCGATCCTACGAATCGTCGCAACGACGTCTTGGAAAAGCCCAAGACCCCGTTCGTACTCGGCAAATTCCATCTCCGGTGTCAGCGGCATATCGGTCAGGTCCACGCCCGAGCAGAACGCGTCCCCAGCGCCTGCCAGCACGATCGCCCGGATATCGTCATTGGCGTCGAGTCGCTCGAACGCCTCGACGGCCCCGAGGAGCAATGGCTTGTTGTACGCGTTCAGCGCGTCTGATCGGTCGTATGTCACGCACGCGACGTGCTCGTGGGGGCGCTCAATCTCGATCGGCGCGTCGATATCGATCATCGTCTACCCCTCATGTAGTGTTAGGACATACAAATATCGCCCGCGCACTATCTCGGTGAGAGGCATACGGGCATCGTCCGCGCACTGTCTCATATAAAGCGCTTACAATCATAACTTGAGGGCTGTACTATGAGGTGATATATATCGGATCACTGCCGTTCGTGCCGGCTTGTACACAGTTCATAACGCCGCTACACACCTACGAACCACCGCCACCGCTGTTCGAGCGGCCCTTCGACCGCCTCAAGTAGCGCTCCTGCCCGCCGAACCCGTTCGTCGGCCGCCAATCCGGGATAGAGGCGGGCGGACATGGCGGGAATGGTGTAAAACGCCCGGAGGTCGGCCGCCGTCGTCCGGAACGCCCACGTCCCAGATTCGACATCGAATACCGCGTCGAGAGCGTCCTTGACGGCACCAACACTCGTCGGCGAGCGCGAGTCCCGCGCGAGCGACGCGAAGACATCCTCGCCATCGTCGGTTGTCCAGCCGAGAGGGGCAACGGCACCGACGGCGCCGCCGGGACGAAGCACCCGGCGGGCCTCTCGGGCGGCCCGCCCGGGATCGGGGCTTAAAAACAGTGACGCGGTGAACGCGACGGCGTCGAACGCATCTCTGGCGAACGGAAGGTGATCGAAATCGGCCTGAACGGTGGGCACGGTAGCACACTCACGCAGCATCCGGGCGCTGAGATCCAACGCGACGGTCGCGACGCCTCGGCCGTCGAACACCCGGGTGCTGATCCCCGACCCAGCGCCGGCGTCTAACAACGAGTCGACCAGGCGCGCGGCGCGGGTCAACTCGTCGTAGAGTCGGTCAGCAAGCGCCTCAAACCGCCCCGTTCGCCGCTCGTAGCGTTCGTAGGCGTCGGGGCTCTCGTCGAAGTTGGCGCGGATAGCGTCTTTCATAGGGGGTGTGTGATACGGTCTTCCGCGTGGCACATGACAGCGACTCTGTGCACCCCACTATGTTATACTATCGCCCATGGCACGGCTGGTGGTCACATCGAAGAGAGTATTCCGATGTATCGGCGGAGCGAATTAGCACAATCGCGTGATCTACAGTCGGGTGGCCTCGATCGACAGCCCAGATCTAGACGTTTAACTGTACCCGAGGCGTTGAGTTCAGTATGAAACGGACATCCTCCCGACGGTCGTTTCTCGCTGCCGGCGGGGCGGCCGCACTGACAGCGCTCGCCGGCTGTTCGGCCAGCGGATCGGAGATCGACCCGAGTGAGATCGACGATGGGTCCCGCCCGGCGATCGGCGCGTCGGACGCGCCGGTCACGATGGCCGTCTTCGAGGACTTCAGTTGTCCGCACTGCCAGCGGTTCACGCTTAATACCACGCCGGTAATCGTCCAGCAGTACGTCGAACCGGGCGATGTCCGGTATCTTCACGCCGACTTCCCGATTCCAGTCGACGATTGGTCCTACCCCGCCGCGAACGCCGGCCACGCCGTCTTCGAGGAAGCCGACAACGACGCCTTCTGGGCGTTCACGATGGCTCTCTTCGAGGACCAACGGAGCTACTCGCTGGACGTCTTCGAGGACATCGCCGAGGAAGTCGCTGGCGTCGGGGCGGCCGCCCGAAGCGCCGCCGAGGAAGGGGCCTACCGGGACAGAATCGACGCCGACCGCCAGCGCGGCGACACCTGGGGAGTCAGCGGGACGCCGACGGTGTTCGTCGAGGACGAGCAGGTCGAACTCGACGGGATCGCCGAGGCGATCGAGAGCCGCTTATAAGTGTCGGCGTGGCGCGGTTCGCGCCAGTTCCGAGCCCAAAACCATTCCACAGCCGCCCTAAAGGCAAACCTATCTTTTCAGCAGCCCACCCGGAACCACCTCGGCAGCTATCCCGGTAACACTGGGGTTAGCAGTAACTCAAGTACACCGGGCTCGTACTGTCGGCCGATGACCGATCCGACACCGACGCCCGGCATCCACCACGTCACGTGCGTCGCAGGCGACCCACAGCGAAATCTGGACTTTTGGGCCGAGACGCTCGGCCTCCGAGTGGTCAAGCGCTCGGTCAATCAAGATGATCCTGAAACGTATCACTTCTTTTTCGCCGACGCCGAGGGGACACCGGGAACGAGCATAACGTTCTTTCCGTGGTTGAACCTCTCCGCCGGCACGGTCGGTACCGGCCAGGTCTCACGGACAGCGTTCCGAGTCCCCTCTGGGAGTCTCGACTTCTGGGAGGAGCGCTTCGACGACCACGGTGTCGAATATGACGACCGCATCGAGCGCTTCGGTGAGGCTGCCCTCCCGTTCAGGGATCCCGACGGCCTGCCGGTTGAGTTAGTCGAAGTCGACATACCCGACGATGACCCGACCGTTCCGTGGACGGCGTTCATCCCGGAGTCGGCGGCGATCCGCGGGTTCCACTCGGTGACGCTGTGGCTCACCGACCCGGGGCCGACCGAGGAGTTGCTCCGGACGATGGGCTTCGAAGAGCAGGGCAGCGAGGAGCCACCGGGCGATGCGCCGGGCGACAAACGGACCCGGTTTTCGGCGGTCGGCCCCGTCGGAACACACGTCGATGTGGTGCCGACCGTCGAGAGCGGCCAACAGGGCCACGGGACGGTCCATCACGTCGCCTTCCGGACGCCAACTGACGAGGACCAAGCGTCGATGCGGCGAGCCGTCCAGTCGGCCGGGTTGCGTCCGACGGGACAGATCGACCGCCACTGGTTCCGATCCGTCTACTTCCGGGAGTTTGGGGGCGTGCTGTTCGAACTCGCCACGAGCGGCCCGGGATACACGAGCGACGAACCCCTGGCCGAACTCGGCGAGCGGCTCGTCCTCCCCGGCGAGTTCGGCGACCGACGCAGGGAAATCGAGGCGGCACTGCCGAACGTGACAATCCCGCGTCCCGAGACAGCCGACGCCGACTGAGGCCGGCGAAAGCGACTGAGGCCGGCGAAAGCGACTGAGGCCGGCGAAAGCGAATGCCGGACGGAGTGGGGGCAGATGTCGGACGGGACCGAAGCAAGAAAATCGATACCGGCGATCCGTCTTTGAAGACACGAAAACGCCAACTGTCCCCCCACGGCCTTTTTACTCTCCGACGCCGAGTATTGGTATGACAGACAGCTCGGAGACAGCATTCGAGACAGAGCGGCGGGCGGCACAGGAACTGCTGGCTGACGACTCGATCACGGCGCTGTACGTCGGCGTTGTCAGCGACGACGAATCCCTTGAGACGACGTTCGCACAGACGGCTGATGACCCGCAACAGGAGGGTCTACAGGCACTGTCGCTGCTTGCCGCGCACGTCCGTCTCGTCGCGAACGAAGCCGGCGTCGAACCGGCTGCGGTGGCGGGAGATGCGGCGACACTCGCCGGCCGGATGGACGAGCTCTCGCCCGAGGGACTGGCCGACGCGAGAGATAGCGATGATGGCGGGGAGGTCGATTGATGAGAAGATCGAGTGAGGGAAAATCAAGTGACGGAAAATCAAGTGACGGGGGGAGAACATCACAGAAAG
>NZ_JBKEGK010000092.1:0-9334 GCF_046710025.1 Natronomonas sp.
CGGACCACGGTAACGGTGATCGGGGCCTCGGCGACGACGGTCGTCGCAACAGTTCCCAACAGCCGTTCGACGAGGCCGGTCGGGTCGCCACCGTGACCGCCGATCACGATGTGATCGATGTCGTGGCGATCGACGTAGGAGAGGATCGTTTCGGCAGGATCGCCCGCCTCGACGGCGGTGTCGACATCCCGGTCCTCAGCCGTCGCTCGGGTCGTTGCCTGCTCGATCAGCCGATCGGTGCGCCGCCGTGCGGGCTCCAGCCGTTCGTCGCTCGGCTCCAACACGCCCCCCTCGCTCATGCCGGCGTCCAGCGGCGTGACGACGTTCAAGACGGTCACCGGGGACTCGAACACCGAGAGAGCGTACGCGAGCGCGTCCTCCGAGAGCGGCGACCCGTCCAACGGGACGAGGACGTGTCCGGGCTCCATACCGGGTGTTGATCGAGCAGAAATATAAATATCGGCCGGCATCGGTGACCGTCCCAATCATCCGGTGGGTGAACCTGTCGAACGGCCCTGTTGATCGATACTCTAGCGTCCCTCAGAGGACGCCCTCATCCTCGAACAGTTCGCGCAGTTTGACCATCGAGGAAACAACCACGTCGCAGTGGGGTTCGACGGCGGGTTTCGGTTCGTAACCGATCGCCAGCCCCGCGACCTCGAGCATCGGGAGGTCGTTCGCGCCGTCGCCGACCGCGACAGTGTCGGCCATGTCGACGCCGACGTCAGCGGCGAGGTCGGCGAGTGCGTCGTCCTTCGTACCCTCGATCAGCGGCCCCTCGGCCGCGCCTGTCAGTTTGCCGTTCCGGACCGGGAGCCGGTTGGCGACGATCGTGTCGACGGAGGTCCGCGTGGACTCAAGAGCCCGCTCCACGCCGGCCTCGAACCCGCCGGTCAGGATGGCGACGTGGTGACCAGCCGCCGACAGGGCGTCGAGAACATCGCCGGTTCCGGGGCGCAACGCGACGCGATCGAAGGCGGCCTCGACGCGTTCATCGTCGAGCCCGTCGAGCAGGTCCGCGCGGGCGTAGAGGCTCTCGGCGTAGGAGAGCTCGTCGTTCATCGCCCGCTCGGTGATCTCGCCGATCTCCTCGGCAACCCCGGCCTCCTCGCCGAGCAGTACCGTCATCTCCGAGTCAGAGAGCGTTCCGTCGAAGTCGAACGCGATGAGCATACACCCGCTGCGGGCCGGGGGATCACAAATCGTCCGGTTCGTCGGCCACACGCCCGGAGACGAGGCGCGAACTGTGATACGGTCGGCGCTCGTCCGTGCGGGGCCGGCGTCGAATGTGACGCGCCAGGCTCCAACAAATATGGTGGCGCGCCAGCGGCTGTGAGGCGGGGGATCGGCTGTTGGTTGAAAATCACGTATAACCGCCCGTACAGCGATCATATTTTAAAAACACATTCGGATATACCCGTATATTTCGCCGATCGTCCGCGCCCCGGTAGACCGATGAAGAAAGCGTTATCCCTCGCGCACGGGAGCATACGCGCATGAAGGTACTGGTCACGGACCCGATCTCGGATGCCGGGCTCGACGTCATCCGGAATACCGATCACGAGGTCGTCACGGCGTACGACGCCGAGGGCGAGGAACTGCTCGGCGCGGTCGCCGACGCGAACGCGCTCATCGTCCGCTCCGGGACGGAGGTAACGCGCGAACTCCTCGAGGCCGCGCCGGACCTCGTCATCGTTGGCCGCGCGGGCATCGGCGTGGACAACATCGACATCGACGCGGCGACGGATCACGGCGTCATCGTCGCCAACGCCCCCGAAGGGAACGTCCGGGCGGCCGCGGAACACACCGTTGCGATGGCCTTTGCCACCGCCCGGTCGGTGCCGCAGGCCCACGCCCGCCTCAAAAGCGGCGAGTGGGCGAAAGGGGAGTTCCTCGGGACCGAACTCAACGGCAAGACGCTTGGGGTCGTCGGCCTCGGTCGGGTCGGCCAAGAGGTCGCCAAGAAGTTCGACTCTGTCGGGATGGATCTGGTCGCCTACGATCCCTACATCTCCGAGGAGCGCGCCGACCAACTCGGCGCCGACCTCGCCGGCCTCGAGACGACGCTCGAACAGGCTGACGTGTTGACCATCCATACGCCCCTGACGCCGGAGACGGCGGAGATGATCGGGAGGGCCGAACTGGCCGAAATGGAGGGCGGCTACGTCGTCAACTGCGCCCGCGGTGGCATCGTCGACGAGGCCGCGCTCGCTGCCGCCGTCGACGACGGCGTCGTTGCCGGAGCCGCACTCGACGTCTTCGGCGAGGAACCGCTCCCGGCGGACAGCCCGCTACTCGACGTCGAAGACGTCATTGTCACGCCGCATCTGGGCGCGTCGACCGAAGCTGCCCAAGAAAACGTCGCCGTCTCGACGGCCGAGCAGGTGCTCGCCGCCTTCGAGAACGAGCCCGTTATGAACGCCCTGAACGCGCCGTCGATGGATAAGTCGGCGTTCCCCCGCGTCGAACCCTACATCGAACTCGCGGAGACCGCGGGCAAGATCGCGGTCCAACTCCTCGACAGCCGCGTCGAAACCGTCGAGATCAGCTACGAGGGCGACATCGCCGAGGAGGACATCGACATCGTCACCGCCTCCGCGCTCAAGGGCGTCTTCCAGCCGCTGGAGTGGCAGGTCAACGCGGTCAACGCCCCCCGGATCGCCGAGGAGCGCGGGATCGAGGTCTCGGAGACGAAGCGTCGTCAGGCCGAGGACTTCCAGTCGCTCGTCACCGTCACCGTCGGCGACGGCGAGCGCGAGATCGGTGTCTGCGGGACGCTGTTCGCCGACGACGATGCCCGTATCGTCCGGGTCGACGGCTACCGCGTCGACGCCATCCCGGGCGGGCAGATGATGGTGGCCAGAAACACCGACGAGCCGGGGGTGATCGGCCATATTGGGACCGTGATGGGCGAGTACGACGTGAATATCGCCGGCATGTTCAACGCCCGGGAGGTCCACGGCGGCGAGGCACTAACGGTGTACAACGTCGATCAAGAGGTGCCGGATTCGGCCCGCGAGGCGCTCGAATCCGACGAGCGGATCACGGAGACAAAGTACATCAGTTTGAACGGGTAGCCCGGCCGCAGTGGGGCCTCGGACACAAAGGACGGAGTTTTACCGCCCCGGAATCAACAGTAACTAATGAGCGAAGACGGCGAGCAGTCCGAGAAACAAAAATACGAGTTCCAGAAGGTGATCGAGGAGCTCGACGACTACTCGGGGTCGGGGACCCAACTCGTCTCGATCTATATCCCGGAGGATAGGCTGATAAGCGACGTCGTCGCCCACGTCACTCAAGAACACAGCGAAGCGTCGAACATCAAGTCGAAGCAGACCCGGACGGCGGTTCAGGACGCCCTCAAGAGCATCAAGGATCGCCTGAAATACTACGACGTTCGCCCCCCGGAGAACGGGATGGTGGTCTTCTCGGGCGCGGTTGACGCCGGCGGCGGCCAAACCGAGATGGTGACCGAGGTGCTCGAGTCCCCACCCGATCCGGTCGAGTCGTTCCGGTATCACTGCGATTCGCATTTTTTAACCGAGCCCCTCCAGGAGATGCTCGGCGACAAGGGCCTCTACGGGCTCATCGTCCTCGACCGCCGGGAGGCAAACGTCGGCTGGCTGAAAGGCAAACGCGTCGAGCCGGTCAAGTCTGCCTCCTCGCTCGTCCCCGGTAAACAGCGGAAGGGCGGCCAGTCTGCCCAGCGGTTCGCCCGGCTCCGCCTCGAGGCGATCGACAACTTCTATCAGGAGGTCGCAGGCATGGCCAACGACCTCTTCGTGCCCGATCGCCACGAAATGGACGGCGTCCTAGTCGGTGGCCCCTCCCCGACAAAGGACGAGTTCCTCGACGGCGACTACCTCCACCACGAACTCGGCGACATGGTGCTCGGGAAGTTCGACGTCTCCTACACCGACGAGTCCGGGCTCTACGACCTCGTCGACGCCGCCGAGGACGTCCTCGCAGAGACGGAGGTAATGAAGGACAAAGCCGAGATGGAGGAGTTCTTCGAGCAGCTCCACGACGGCGGGAAGGCGACCTACGGCTTCGATGCGACCCGGCAGAATCTCATGATGGGCTCAGTCGACCGGCTCTTGATAAGCGAGGACCTCCGAAAGGAGGTCGTCACCTACGACTGCGATACCCGCGAAGAGTTCGAACTCGTGGAGAGCCGCGCTGAGACGCCGACGCACACCTGCGAAAACGGCGGCGAGGGCGAGGCCGTTGAGCGCGAGGACGCCATCGATCACCTCATGGAACTGGCCGAACAGCGCGGGTCAGAGGTGAAGTTCATTTCGACGGACTTCGAGAAGGGCGAACAGTTGCTGACGGCGTTCGGCGGGATCGCCGGCATCCTCCGGTACTCGACCGGCGTATAAAGGCCCGTGGCGCCTGAATCTTTTTTAATACTGCCGCGAAAGGGCTCCGCGTGAGCACGCTCGTCGTCTACGTCGACCGCAACGGTGACGTTTGCCGCGACGGCTCGGTCGTCGGATGGGAGGCCGTCCAGGCGCTCGTAACCGATGTCGGCCTCGAGGACCCCGAGGATAGCCGGGTCAACTGCCTGCTCGAGGCACTCCACGTCGCCCGCGACCTCCGAGACGGGGGCGAGGAAGCGGTCGTAGCGGTCGTTCCTGGCAGCGGCGACGGAATCAACAGCCACCGCGCCGTCGCCCGTGGGATCGAGGAACTCCGATCAAAATACGACCTCGACGGGGCCATCGTCGTAACCGATTCAGCGGGCGACGAGCGGCTCGTACCGATCATCGAAAGTCGCGTCCGAGTCGATGCTGTCGATCGGGTTGTCGTTCGGCAGTCACACGATATCCAGTCGACGTACTACCTGCTGAAGCAGTTCCTCGGCGACGAGGAGTTGCGCGGGACGGTGCTCGTCCCCGTCGGCGCCGCGCTGTTGGCGTTCCCGCTGCTTTTGTTGTTCGCCGACCTCGCGGTGGCGGTGTCGGCCATCGCCGGCGTCATTGGCCTGTTCTTGTTGTACAAGGGCCTCGGTATTGACGCGTTCGTTTCGACGCTCCCGCTCCGGATCAAGGAGGGGCTCTATTCGGGGCAGGTGTCGCTCGTGACCTACGTTGTCGGCGCCGGATTGGCGCTTATCGGGGCCTTCGCCGGCGGAATCCGGGCGGCCGGCATGGACGGCGGCGGCGATCTGCTTGTCATCCTTCGGTTTCTCTTTGACAGCGTTCCGTGGGTCGCCGCGGCCGCGATGGCAGCAGCGACGGGCCAACTCGTCGACGGATTGCTCGGTGAGGACGGGGTCTCCAGTGCGCTGATGAACCTTCCGTTCGGCGTCGTCGCAGTCGGACTCGTGGTCCGCGGCTTCACCGGCTACTTCCTCGAGCGGTCGGGCGCCCTCGCTCCGGTCGTCGTCCCGGCCGTAGAGGCCGGCGTGGTCTCCGTCGATGGGTTCGTCGTCTCGATCTGGGGGCGACTCGCGCTCTACGTCGCAGCCGGCGTCCTCGTTAGCCTCCTCGGCGTCGTCTTCACCTCGCGGATGACCAACGGTCGGTCGCTTGAGGAACTCCCGGAGTGACTACCGCCAGACGCACCGCCAAGCGACCGACGACGGTTTAGCCGTCGCCTGGCTACGCCGAGTATGGACCCGTGGGTGAGCCTCTTTTCGGGCGGAAAGGACTCCGCATGGGCGCTGTATCGCGCGTTGGAGCGCGGAGCGCCTGTCGAGCGGTTGGTCACCGTCCACCCGAGCGGCGATTCGTACATGTATCACGTGCCGGCGACCGAACTCGCCGGACTCGCGGCGGAGAGCATCGGCCTCCCGCTTGTCAACGTCCGGCCGGCTGATTTCGACGCGACGGCCGACCCCGAGGAGGGATCCGGCGAGCGTGGCGACCGCGAACTCGAACCGCTTGAGGCCGCTCTTGAGGACCTCGCCGCGGAACTCGGTGGGATCGGTGGCATCACCGCCGGCGCAGTCGAGAGCAGCTATCAGACCGACCGGATCCGGGGGATGTGTGATCGACTCGGCGCGGAGCTATTCGCGCCGCTGTGGCAGGCGAAGCCGGAGACGCTGGCCGATTCGATGCTTGAGGCCGGCTTCGAAATCACTGTTGTCCGAGTCGCGGCAGCGGGGCTCGACGAGTCGTGGCTCGGCCGGCGGCTTGATGCCGACGCGTTCGCGGAGCTGGAGCGGCTCGGCGAGGAGTGCGGCGTCCACCTCCTCGGAGAGGGAGGGGAGTTCGAGACGCTCGTCACCGACGGCCCACACATGGACCGGCCCATCCGGCTCGAGTACGATACCGAGTTCGACGGAATGCGCGGGGCGGTGCGGATCACCGACGCGTGGCTCGGGGAGCGGAAGTAGCTCCGGGCCGGATCGGTCTGGGATGTCGGGCGGACTAGCGAACAGGCGGCACGGACGGCTCGACGACCCGTGTGCCGCGCTCTCGGGAGGGATCCCGGTTGCGTCGAGGGGTGCCCACGCCCCCGCAACCGCCTCGGCGGGCCGTCGTGTCGGTTAGACCACACCGTTGGTGGTCCCGTTCCGGTATATAACTATCCGGAATGGCGGATCAAAAACACTTGTACGCGACTTTATTCAGGGCGGATGATGAAGACTGTCGTCCTCGCCGGAGGGTACGCGACGCGTCTGTGGCCCGTCACCGGACACCGGCCGAAGATGCTGTTTCCGATCGGCAAGACGACGATGGTCGATCGGATCTTCGAGGGGTGTGAGCGTCACGACACGATCATCGACCGCGAGACCCGCATCGAGGACGACCTCGCTGGCGCGCTCATCGGCGCGCACACGCAGTTGCGGAACGGCGACGACGAAAACGAATAGCGCCTACTGCGATCCCGCGTGGGGAGTATGAATGGGGGCGATCCGATATGACGGCATCGATGGTACAATCGGTCGGTATCCGTGGGTGTCCGCCGGTACCGTTTTTTCATCCGCCGCCGAACCACGTGTATGGAGGGGACAGAGCGGACCACCCGACAGCGGATCACCGCGTTGCTCCGTGAGGAACCCGCCGAGGCCGGCCACATCGCGAACGAGTTCGGGATTACGGCGGCCGCGGCGCTGTCACACGTCGAACACATCTCGAAGTCGCTCGAGGACACCGACGAGGAACTGCTCGCGGCGCCCCCGGAGTGCCGGGAGTGCGGGTTCGCCGGCTTCAACGACCTGATCAACCGCCCGTCGAGGTGCCCCAAGTGCAAGGCCGAAAGCGTCGCCGAACCGGCGTTTACCGTCCGATGACGGACTAACCTCCGCTGTCGTTGCGGCCCGGTTCGGAGTTCGGGAGCGCGACCGCTTTAGCCGGGGGCAGAGTCTTCGCTGGCCCCGTAGTGCTTACATCGATGGGGCCCGTTCGAGCGATAATGACACGCACTGGCGCGTCGAGAGGCAAAGACTTGGACGGCGGCGGGTAGCCACTGATGAACGATGCGAGTGACGCGGCTGACAGAGGGGTAATCGAGGGGGCGATGGGCGCCGAGCGCGCCGGGGAAATCGCGGAGGCGGTCGTCGAGAACGTTCGTCGCGTCATCGTGGGGAACCGCGAGGCGATCGAACTGCTCGTCGCCGGCTTCCTCGGTGGCGGCCACGTGCTCGTTGAGGATGTCCCGGGAGTCGGAAAGACGATGCTCGCCCGCGCACTCGCGGCGTCGGTCGATTGCTCCTTCGAGCGCGTCCAGTTCACCCCCGATCTGCTCCCCGCCGATATCACCGGGACGAACATTTATAATCGAAAGGCCGAGGAGTTTGAGTTCCAGCCGGGACCAGTCTTCGCAAACGTCGTGTTGGCCGACGAGATCAACCGCGCCCCGCCGAAGACGCAGGCGGCGATGCTTGAGGCGATGGCCGAGACACAGGTGACCGTCGACGGCCGGACGCATCCGATGCCCGATCCTTTCGTCGTCGTCGCAACGCAAAATTCGATCGAACGCGATCGGACCTACGAACTCCCCGCCGCGGAGCTCGATCGGTTCATGTTGCGGTTGCGGTTGGGCTATCCGGACGCCGAGGGAGAGGCGACTGTCATTGATCGGGCGATCGGCGGCCACGCCATCGAGGCGGTCACGCCGGTCGCGTCGGCAGCCGAACTGCGCGCTGTCCAGGCGGCTACCGACAGCGTCGAGGTCCGCGAGCCGCTTCGAGCGTACGTCGCCCGGATTGCCCGCTACACCCGCGAACACGCCGAGTTGGGTGCGAGCCCTCGCGGATCGATCGCGCTGGTCCGGGCTGCGCAGGGGCGGGCGATCCTCAAATCACGTTCGTACGCCGTCCCCGATGACGTGCAGGCGATGGCGCCGCATGTCCTCCCGCATCGGCTCCGAGCCGAGGGCAGCGACACTGACGAGAAGGGAGTTGTCTCGGACGCCCTCGAGTCGGTGCCGGTCGAGGCGTAGCCATGACGACCGTTCGCCGGATACGGCCGACGCGCCGGGGGGGCGGAGTCGCCGCCGTCGTCGTCCTCGGAGGGGCCCTGGCCGCAGTGGGGGGGACTCGATCGCTCGATGCGGTCGCTGTCCCCGCCGCCGTTGCGCTCCTAGCGGGCGCGGTGCAACTGGTGCGTGCCGATCCGCCCCAGATCAGCCGCTCTAATCCCAAACCGGGCGTGCCCGGCGAGCAACGCAGGCTGACGGTTTCGGTCGACTCGGCGGTTCCCTGTACCGTTTTCGAGTCAGTCAGCGGGGGACTCACAGTCGTCGACGGCCCGGCCGGCGAGGGGGGAAGCTCGGATCGGTCGGCCGACGGAACGGAGGTGACCGGAGCAGTCGGCCACGGGGGAACCCTCGAGTACATCGTCGAACTCAGTTGCCGGGGGGCGCGTCGGCTCGGCCCGGCACGCTGTCGGCTCGTCGATTCGCTGGGGCTGTTCCGGGCCGCCGTCGAACCCGAAGACTGCGGCGCGACGGTGCTCGTTCACCCCGAGATCCGGGCGATCGACCCGGCGGCGCTGCCAACGATGGGGCGGGGGCCGTACGGTGACGACCGGTCGACGTTCGATCGGCTCCGGGAGTACACCCACGGGGACCCCGTCCGCGACATCCACTGGCGGGCGAGCGCGAAGCGGCCCGACGAGGAGTTCGTCGTCGCGGAGTACGGCGGTCGCTCCGGGGACGGGGAAATCACGGTCGTCGGCGAGTCCGGGCGGGGTGGGGCCGACGCGATGGCGTCAGCGGTCGCGAGCCTCACGGTCCACCTCGTCGCGACTGGAAAGACGGTCACCGTCGTCGTCCCCGACGGCGAGCGTTTCGCCCGTCCCGGCAGAACGGGTGCCGCGCTTCGGCTCCTCGCGCTGACCGAGGGCGGCGAGTGTACCGCCGGCGAGCGGGCCCGGGCGGA
>NZ_JBKEGK010000093.1:0-9171 GCF_046710025.1 Natronomonas sp.
AACGCCGGACGAGGAACGCGAGTTGATCGCCGACGCCGACGTTGCGACGGGGCTCGACGTTCGCCCGTCGATTCTTGCGGGCGCCGACGCGCTTCGGGTGTTCGCGTGCGCGTACGCCGGCACGGATCACCTCCCGTTGGACGCCCTCGCCGACCACGATATCGTCGTGACGAACGCCGCCGGCGTCCACACCCCGAACGCGGCCGAGCAGGCTATCGGGTCGATGCTGGCGTTCTCGCGGCGGCTCCACGAGGCCGCCCGGACCGACGAGTGGCAACCGGTCTCGCCGGGCGAACTCGCCGGCTCGACTATTACGATCGTCGGGCTAGGGGCCATCGGAACCGGAATCGCCGAGCGGCTCGACCCCTTCGGCGTCACTACGGTCGGCGTGCGCCGTAGCCCCGAATCTGGCGGGCCGACCGACGAAGTGATCGGCCCCGAACGGCTTCACGATGCCCTATCGCGAAGTGAATTCGTCGTGCTGTGTTGTCCGCTCACCGAGTCGACGCGTGGGCTTATCGACGCCGAGGCGCTCGCGACGCTTCCGCCCGAGGCCGTACTCGTCAACGTCGCCCGCGGCGAAGTAGTCGAGACAGACGCCCTCGTCGAGTCCCTCCGCCGTGGGTGGATCAGGGGGGCCGTCCTCGACGTGACCGACCCCGAACCGCTGCCGGACGACCACCCGCTATGGGGACTTGACGATGTCCTTATTACGCCGCACTCGGCCGGCGCGACGCCGAACTATTACGAGCGCCTCGCGGACATCGTCGCCGACAACGTGGGGCGGCTCGACGCCGGCGAGACACTCCGCAACCGGGTTCGGATCCAAAACTAGGTCGGGTTACTCGAGCGGCTCGATCAACTCGACCGCGTGGCCGTCGGGATCGAGCACGAACGCGGTTCTGGCCCCTGCGGCGGGCTGGTCTCCCGGCTCCTTTCGGACGCCGTGATGGTCGATCGCCTCGAAGGCCGCATCGACGTCGTCGACCTTCACCGCGAAGTGGTCCCATTGGTCGCCGTCCTCGCTCGGGGTCTGCCCTTCGGTGTCCGAAAGCTGGAGTTCGACGCCGTCCTCGTCGGCGACGTAGCGGTTGACCGTCTCGCCGTCCTCGGTTTCGAAGCCCCACGACTCCTCGAACTCGAGATTCTCCGTGTACCACTCGACGGATCGTTCGACATCCGAGACGTTCAGGCAGGTGTGTAGAATCACCATACCGAAACGCCGGTCGGACCGGTCATAACGGCGACGGTTCGGCGGCGCGGGACCGCGATCACGTTCGAAGACCGTCGATGCAGATACCAGGGCAAAATCCCGTCGATGCGGCTAACGGGGAAAAAGGCCGTTACTGGAAGCCGATCCGGCCGCCGCTCTGTTGGCGGCCGTCCGGGCTGCCGCCGCGGAACTGATCTTCGACTTCGTCGTAGTATTCGCTGATGTCCTCGGTGATCGTCGGGCGGACGGACTCAAGTGCCTGCCTGAAGTGTCGCATCTCCACGGCGTCGGCGGCGTCGTCCTCCCGGAGCGCCTCGATGGCGGCCTCGCGGGCGATCGATTCGAGGTCCGAACCCACGTAGCTGCCGGTCATCTCAGCGATCTCGCGGAGACTCACGTCGGGCGCGAGCGGCGTCTCCTCGGTGTGAATGCGGAGAATCTGCTCGCGACCCTCCGTGTCGGGCTCGCCGATCATGACGAGGCGGTCGAACCGGCCCGAACGGATGAGCGCCGGGTCGATCATGTCGGGGCGGTTCGTTGCGCCGATCACCATCACGTCGTCCATGTCCTCGAGGCCGTCGAGTTCGGTCAACAGCTGGTTGACGACCCGCTCGGAGACGTTCGAGCCGACTTCGCCGCCGCGTCCGGGCGCGAGCGAGTCGAGTTCGTCGAAGAAGATCACCGTCGGCGCGACCTGTCTGGCCTTCCGGAACGTCTGTCTGATAGCCTTCTCGCTCTCGCCGACCCACTTCGAGAGCAACTGTGGGCCGCGGACCGAGATGAAGTTCGCGTTGGTCTCGTTGGCAACGGCCTTCGCGATGAGCGTCTTGCCAGTGCCGGGCGGGCCGTACAACAGCACCCCTGCGGGCGGGTTGATCCCCATCCGATCGAATTTTTCGGGGCTGTTCATCGGCCACTCGACGGACTCCTTGACCTGGTTTTTCTCGTCCGTGAGGCCGCCAACGTCGTCCCACGACATCTTCGGCAACTCGACGAGCACCTCCCGCATCGCCGAAGGGTCGACCTCGTTCAGCGCGCTACGGAAGTCCGTCCGCTTGATTATCATCCGGTCGATGAGACTCGGCGGGATGTCCTCCTCGTCGAGGTCGATCTCGGGGAGGTACCGGCGAAGCGCCTTCATCGCGGCCTCCTTGGTGAGGCTCTCGATGTCGGCGCCGACGAAGCCGTGGGTCTCATCCGCCATCGTGTCCAAGGAGACGTCGTCGGCCAGCGGCATCCCGCGGGTGTGGATCTGGAGGATCTCCTTGCGGCCGGTCTCGTCCGGGACGCCGATCTCGATCTCGCGGTCAAAGCGGCCGGGGCGTCGGAGCGCGGGATCGACGGCGTCGACGCGGTTTGTCGCCGCGATGACGATGACCTGCCCCCGGGACTCCAAGCCGTCCATCATCGTCAGCAGTTGGGCGACGACACGGCGTTCGACCTCACCGGTCACGTCCTCGCGCTTGGGCGCGATGGAATCGAGTTCGTCGATAAAGATGATCGAGGGCGACTCCTCGGTCGCGTCCTCGAAGATCTCTCTCAACTGCTGTTCGGACTCACCGTAGTACTTCGAGATGATCTCCGGGCCGGCGATCGAGAAGAACGAGGCGGACGTCTCGTTGGCGACGGCCTTCGCCAACAGCGTCTTGCCCGTACCGGGCGGGCCGTGCAGCAGGACCCCCTGTGGCGGCTCGATGCCGAGCTTCTTGAATATCTGGGGGTGTTTCATCGGCAATTCGACCATCTCGCGGACGCGCTGGATCTCGTTTTGGAGGCCGCCGATGTCCTCGTAGGTGATCCCGCCGCCCGTCTTCTCGAAGCCGGCGATCGGCTCCTCGCGGAGTTCCACCTCCGTGTCCTCAGTGACGAGACACACCCCGTCCGGGTCAGTCTCGACCGCGATGAGCGGGATCGCTTGTCCCGGTGAGCGCATAAACGGGTGATTCGTCGAGGACATGACGGGAACGATGTCGCGCTCGACGACCGGTCGTTTGAGTATCTGCCGTTTGACCATCCCAGCGGCGTCGGAGCCGAACTGCACCGACGCCTCCTCGGGCGGCGCGAGAACGAGCTTGTCGGCCTTCGTCGCCTCGGCCTTCCGTATTGTGACGCGCTCGCCGATGCCGACATCAGCGTTCTGTCTGGTGAAGCCGTCGATCCGGACCGTGTCGGTGTTCCAGTCCTGTCGGTCGGCCCGCCAGACCTTCGCGGCCGTCGTCTCCGCGCCTTCGATCTCGATTATATCACCCGGCGACAGCTTGAGGTGGAGCAGGGTGTCGGGATCGAGGCGTGCGATCCCCCGCCCGGAGTCGTTGGGGTACGCCTTCGCGACCTCGAGTTGAACCTCGTTCATCCTGATATATATACTCAGATCCGCCCGGAGATATGCTTTTTGCTCACGACACCCCCGGCCTCGTGCTCCGATGGGGCGTGCGAGCTTTTGCGAGGGGACCGGCCGGTGCCGTGGCTCGGCGTTCCCCGCCCGCGAGAGACTCCGACATCGTTTTGACCGTCGGGTCGGTATCGATGTTCGAATGATAGAGCGGCTGGCGAGACAGCTCGGGAAAGAGGAGCGGGACCTTCTTGTTCTGGAGGCCGTGCTTTCGCAGTACCCGGTTGGGATCGCTGGGATCGCCGAGGAGGTCGGTATCGACGAGTACAAAACGAGGTACTCGCTCCGAATGCTCGAGGACGACGGGCTCGTCGACCCGACGCCGGACGGAGCCGTCCCGGCAGAGGGTATCGACGGGCACATCGAGGAGATCAACAACGGCCTCGACGGTCTTGCCGAACGTGTCGAAGAGCTCAAGCGATACGGCGCCGAGTGACGGTCGGCGCCACCGGAAACCGGAAGGCTCGAAACGGCCGCCCGACTACAGGCTATATGTCGATCCTCGACGCGGACGCCGACCTCCCCGGTTGGGTCACGGGCGTGGTGTTGCTCACGGGGACGATTTCGGTCGCTGGCGTGACGGACTATCTGTTGACGGGCGCCGGCTACGACATTGCCGGGACCGCCGTCTGGGCGCTGTGTTACGCCGGCGCGCTCGCCACCGTCTGGGTCATCTGGCTGCGCGACATCGAGTTCACCGGGCCTGAAAACGGGTAGTGATTTGTATACATCATCAATTGCGTATATACTTCGACGAATTACTCGTACGTTTGCCGGGGACCTGATCGCGGACTAGCATCGCCCGTGAGCGCTTTCGTCCCATTGCTCCCGACGGAGAGTTATATATACGTCTTACTCCACGTTGTTGGCACTGCTCCCGTGGTTACACCCGAGAGTCACGACTGCGAATCCGAGGCCGACGGCTCGGTTTCGACGCCGAGGACCTCGATGCGGGCGCCGCCCTCGGCGCTCTCCGTAACGCGGAGCGCCCAGCCGTGCGCGTCGGCGATCTCGCGCACGATTGTCAGCCCGAACCCGCTGCCGTCGGTCGCCGTGCTGTGGCCCAACCCGAACACCGCGTCCCGCTCCTCGGGCGGGATGCCGGGGCCGTCGTCGGCGACGTAGAACCCTTCGTCGCCCACTGATCCGATCTCGACGCGCGCCTCCGGCCCGCCGTGTTCGACGGCGTTGTCGAGCAGGTTTTCCAGCAACTGCTGAAGCCGGGTGGGGTCCGCGACGATAATAGGATCGTCGACGAGGGTCGCCTCCGACCCCGGCGTGTTGACGACGCCCCAACATCGCTCGAACGCCGTCCTGAGTTCGATCGGGCGCGTCTCGTTGAGCGTTCGCCCCTGTCTGGCCATCGTGAGGAGGTCGTCGATGAGCCGGTCCATCCGGTCGACCATCTCGGCGGCGGTCTCGAGGTGGTCGTCGTCGGTCTCGGCGCGAGCCAGTTCCAGACGGCCGTTGAGAACGCTCAGCGGGTTTTGGAGGTCGTGGGAGACGGCTCGCACGATCTGTTCGAGCCGCTCGTTCTGCCGGTCGAGTTCCTCGATGACCCACCAGTTGCAAGCGTTCGCCAACTTGTCGTTCACCCGCCGCAACGCCGAGACTACCCGCTCGCGAAGTGGCTCGCCGTCCTTTCGAAGGACGAGCACGCCAAACCCCTCAAGACGCATGATATAGACGTACTGGTCGTCGGGGTGCGATTCGACGATCGGAAACGCCTCGGCGCGATCGTCCTCGGGGAGTCGCTTGCGGACCGATCCGATGAGGTCGGCGATCCGAGCGTGTTCCGGGACCGACCCGACCAACTCGTGTGAGACAGTCCCGCTCGGTGCCGTTTTCCGCTCGAGAACAGCGGCGGCAGAGCAGTTGAGCTTCGTGAGATACGTCGAGATCGCGCTCTCGACGGTCGTCTCGAGGTCTTCTTCCGGTTCGATCGAGAGCGCGATCTCGTAGAGCACTTGAATCTCAGTTTCAGAGAGCCCCACGGATTAGCCCTCCTCGAATATGGCGGTAACAGCGGTCTTGTTGTAGAACTCGAGATTTCCCCGTCCATCGTTGGCGATCTCGCCGATGGTCAACGCCCCAAAGTCTGGGTGACCGTCGTCGCCCACGGCGGCGAGTTCGCGCTCGAAGTCGTCTTCAAGATACAGTACTCGCGAGATGCAGTCGAAAAGCAGGACACACCCATCCCCAGTCGCGTCCCGATCCGCCGTAGCGGTTCGGTATGTCTCCTCTACAGCCGAGATCAACGAGTCGGGATTGCCATTGAGCACGTGTACCATCTCGCCCTCGGACACGTCGCCGAAGCATCGAAGCGAGCCGTCGTCGGTGACCGCGTGCGGATCTCTAACGATTCGCTCACCCCCGAGGCGGCTGATGCCGAACGGATAGGACTTGGCGATCTCGAAGAACTCCTGCCGGTTGAGGTCACGCCCCGAATCCGCCTCGACGGCGCGTTTGTACACCTCGAAGGCCGGCCGATCCGCGAGTGACGACACCGTCCGCCCGGACGACTCGGTGACCCGAAACGGCCCGGCAACGTCCTGCCAGCCGTGTTTGACGCCGACGCCGGTCGAGGCCTCGACGGTCGCGAACACCGCCGCATCCCTCACGAGCCCCCTACCGGTCACCAGACACTGTCGTCGGCCGTACTCAAGGGTCCCCGCACCCCCGCCGACAAAGTCGTACTCAAGACCATACCTGCTGAACAGGGTCCGGGTCAACGCCCCGATCTGATCGGCGAAGGCGTCGACGAACACGAACGCCGATCGGCCGGGCGCCACCTCGTCGGGTAGCGCGGCCCCGAACGACCTCTCGGGGTCGTCGAGTCCGGTGATCGTCGTCACGTCCGGGCGGACGGAGAGGCCGGCGACTACCGCGCCTTCGGCGAACGCTTCGCCCTCGTAGACGACTTCGGGAAAAACGCCGCCGAACACCGGCGTCGAGAGATCACACAGCACCGGGTTCAGCGCTTCCGGCGTCGGCTCGCTTCCGGCCGCAATGAACGCCGTGATCCCTCGGATCGACTCCCGGGCGTCGAAGTCCTGAAGCGCTCCGATGAGTTCCCCATCGGCGTCGCCGACCAGTCGTGACTCCATATACGGATACATAGCCGCGTGTTGGTTTTTATACTTGCGTGCGGTAATCGCGCGATCCCATGGGAAAATTTATATGCGAAACCATCGCATCCGGTGGTATCCCTCTATCAGCTCGCCCCCGTGTGCTCCTCGTGAGCGGCGTTGTTCCACAGCAACAGGGCGATTGGCCCCGTCCCGATCGGGATCGCAACCGCGAACCGACGGCGGCTGTCACTCCCCGCCAACGATCTCCTCGTAGCGCGCGCCGGTCTGTTTGAGGGTCTCGGTGGAGTACAGCCGTTCGTGCTCGAAGGCGAGGTGTTCGGCCGCCAACTCGTCGATCTTCCCGTCGACCGCCTCAGGGTCGCGGCCGTGGATCATGGTGAAGAGGTTGTACTCCCATCCCTGTTCGGGGCGCCGGGGACGGTGATAACAGAGCGTCACGTAGGGGAGTTCTCCGACCGCCTCCCCGAGGGCGTCGAGGTCGTCGTCGGGAACGTCCCAGACGACCATACAGTTCGAGTCGAACCCCGTTACGATGTGATTGACGACGCAGCCGATTCGCTTGATGCAGCCGTTCGCCGAAAGCCGGTCGATCGCACTCAGGATGTCTGCGACGGGCGCGTCGACCGCGGCGGCCACGTCCCGGTAGGGAGTCTTCGAAAGGGGAAACCCCTCCTGAATCGCGAGGATGAGTCGCCGGTCGAGTTCCGAGAGATCCGCGGCCGCCGTCTCGGAGATCCGCGTGGCGTCGACGGTGGTCGATTCGGTCGACTCCCGGGCGAAGCGATCGCCGTTGACCACGGGAAACTCGAGGTCGATATAAAAGTCCGTCAGCATCGGGAGTACCAGCACCGAACAGCCGGTTTCGGATTCGATCTCAGAGACGATCCGATCACGCGTCTCGAGTGATCCGGCCGTGACGACGAACCACATATTCCACTCGTGATCGCGACGGTAGTTGTGGTTCACCTGCCGGTGACCGTTAATGACCTCGGCGATCTCGTCGAATCGGTCCTCCGGCGCGCGAACCGCCGCCAGCGTTGAGGAGCCGATGACCGGTGGGTTGAGTACCGCCCCGAACCGGCGGAATATACCCGCTCCTCGGAGCCGTTCAACGCGTTCGAGCGCCTCCGCCTCGTCGATCCCAAGCGCCTCACCGACCTGTCGGAACGGCCGCTCTGCGACCGGGAACTCCGACTGGTAGTCGTCGATGATCGCTGCGTCGGTCGCGTCGATATCCGCTCGCCAATCGTCGTCATCGGTGACCGGCGCGCTCATTGTCCAACGTACGGGATAGGGGGTTTAGTTTTCGTCGGTCCCGAACGGCCTCGCCGCCGCTCGATGGAACGGGTTTTTGTCCCATAAGCCACAACCTACTGTATGGCACAAACGACGGAACGATACGGCGAGTGGCCGCTGAAACGCCTGATGACCGAGGTCGTCGGCTCGGGTCATAAATCCGCCGACGACATGACGCGCGAGCAGGCGAGCGAGGCCCTCAAGCGGATTCTCGACGGCGAACCCGATCAGACGACACTCGGGGCGTTCTGGCTCGCGAACCGCTGGAAGCGCAACACCCCAAAGGAACTCGCCGCCTATATCGACGTGATGGCTGACGGCGTCGAGACGGCCGAACCCGAGTGTGATCCCGTCGACTGCGGGGCGAACTACGACGGGAAGGGCCGGACCGCTCTACTCGGGGTCGCCTCGGGACTCGTCGCGGCTGCGGCCGGGACGCCGGTGGTCGTCCACTCCGGCGACCGCGTGCCGACGCAAAAACAGGACGCCTACAAGCACGTTCTCGACGAGCTCGGCGTCCGGACCGAACTCGCCTCCGAGGAGTCGGCCGAGATGGCTGACGAGGTCGGGTTCGGGTTCTACTATCAGCCGAAATTCAATCCCGGTGTCAGCGCGCTCTCGGATCGCCGCGACAAAATGGGTGTCCGGACCTTCGTCAACACTATCGAGACGCTTGCAAACCCCGCCGGCGCGTCCGTCCACCTCGGGAGCTTCTATCACCTGCCGTACGCCAAGCGGATCATCGACACCTTCGACACGTCGACGACCTCGGACGTCGAACGGGTCGTGATGTTCCAGGGACTGGAGGGGTACGACGACGTTCGTCCCGGCTCCACGAAGGTCGCCGTCTGGGATCACGGCGGCGAACTGACCGACTTCGAGATCGAAACACCCAAATACGGGATGGACTTCGAAAGCGATGATCTCGGCGTCGACGATGTCGCGGCCGAGTCAGCGGCGATCACCGAGGAGATTCTCCGTGGCGAGCGCGACGACCAATTCGCCGACGCGGTCGCGGTCAACGCCGCCCTTCGGATCCACGCCCGTGGCGATGCGGCTGACATCGAGTCCGGACTTGAGAGGGCGCGAGACACCATGGCGTCGGACGAGCCGGCGGCACGACTCGACGCACTCCGGTCGTTCTAGCGGACCCGAAGTGAGTAGGCGATTGTCGAAAG
>NZ_JBKEGK010000094.1:0-9084 GCF_046710025.1 Natronomonas sp.
CGTCGCGGAACTCCGACGTGGATTCTAACGAGGTCAGACACCAGTGGGAGACTCGCTCCGGGGAGTATTCGCCGGCGTACTACGCACACTACGGCCCGGACGAAACGAGCGAGATGCTTCGTAAAACATTCGAGCGGTTTCTCGATCCGGACGCGGCGATCATCGAGATGGGATGCAGTTCCGGGCGACACCTCGCACACCTCCACGAGCACGGGTTCGAGCGACTGTCGGGGATCGAACTCAACGGCGATGCCTTCGACGTGATGGCCGAGACGTACCCCGATCTCGCCAGCGAGGGAACGTTTCACCACGGCGCGATCGAGGACGTCATCGGGGAGTTCGCGGACGATCGCTTCGACGCGGTGTACTCCGTCGAAACCTTCCAACACATTCACCCGGACGCCGAGTGGGTGTTCGAGGAAATCGCCCGGATCACCAGCGATGTCCTCATTACGGTCGAAAATGAGGGCGATGGGGGCGTCTCGCGGTCGGCCCCAACGGAGGTCAACTACGTCACTGACGACGTGCCGCTGTACTACCGCAACTGGCGACACGTCTTCGACGGACTGGGGTTCGTCGAAGTGGACGCCGAACGCGGGAACCGAGATACGGTTCGGACCTTCCGTCGGACGTGATGTCTGTATTTGTAACCTGAGGGGAGGGGTCGCCGCTACTGGAAACCCAAGCCACTACGCTACGCTCGTGCGAATACAAAACAGGACGGCTTATGGCTCGTCCACGTCGGTGGTGAGTCGGTCCGCGACGTTGCGGTCGAGTTGCTCGACGGTCACGACGTGACGGAGTTTTTTAATCTGGTTCGACACCTGCTTGACGCCGGGGTGCGGTGGCTCGACGACGAACGTGATGCGAGAGTGTGCGTCGTCGCCAACCGGCTCACCCACGATGCGCTCGATGTTGATCTGTCGTCGGGCAAACAGCCCGGTCACGTCGGCCAGCACGCCGGGGTCGTTCTCGACGAACGCTGACAGTACCACCCGCTGGTCGATGTTTTCTGTCTCCTCGTCCTCGTCGGTTCCCGGCTTCGTTCGGCGACCCGTTGGCTGGGCTCGCTCGTGAGGGCCGGGGCCGTCCAGTCCGTTGCTCATAGTTCCTCCAGTTGTGCTTCGTTCATCGCGAACTTCCCGTTGTTGCCACCGCTGGTGACCATCGGGTAGACATCTTCTTCGGGGTCAACGTGGGCATCCACGACCGAGGGTCCGTCGTAGTCGAGGGCGGACTGAAGTGTCGCTTCGGCCTCGTCGTAGTCGTCGAGACGGAATCCGCGAGCGCCGAACGCCTCCGCTAGTGTCGCGAAGTCCGGACCCCACGAGTACTCCGAAGCCACGCGTCGACCCTCGAAGAAGGCGTCCTGCCACTGCCGGACCATCCCGATGTACTCGTTGTTGAGGACGATCACCGTGACGTCGAGATGTTCGCGGACCGCAACGGCGAGTTCCTCCAGGGTCATCAGAAACGAGCCGTCGCCGTCGAAGCAGACGACTGATCGGTCGTTGTCGGCGGCAAAGCGGGCGCCGATCGCTGCGGGCAGACCGTACCCCATCGTCCCCAGGCCGTGCGAGGACACCCACGTCTGTGGCTCGGTGTAGGTCCAGTACTGGAACGCCCACATCTGGTGTTGGCCGACACCCGTGGTGACGATACTGTCGTCCGGTGTCAGCGCGTCCACGGCCTCGACGACGAACTGTGGTTTGAGCGGTTCGTCAGCGGGCGTGTCGTAATCCATCGGATACTCGGATTTCCAGGTCTGGCACTGCTCGCGCCACTCACTAGCGTCGGGTGCCCGGGCCATCGCGTCGTACAACTGGTCAAGCACCGTCGCCGCGTCGCCGACCAGCGGGTGGTCCGCGCGGACGTTCTTGGACATCTCCGCGGGGTCGATGTCCACGTGGACAATGTCGGCCTCCGGCGCGAACGTTTCGACCCCGCCGGTCAACCGGTCGTCGAAACGGGTGCCCACCGCCAACATGACATCGCTGTGTTGGAGTGCCATGTTGGCGTAGCCGGTGCCATGCATCCCCGCGACTTCCATCGCGAGAGCGTGGTCTTCCGGGAACGACCCGAGACCAGGCATCGTCGTCACGACGGGGACACCGTACTCGATGGCAAAGGCCCGGAGCTCGTCCCAGGCCTCGCCTTTGATAACACCGCCCCCGGAGAGGATGACGGGGCAGTCAGCGTCCGAGAGTGCCTCCGCGGCCGCCCTGACCGCTCCGCCGTCGGCGGCGTCGGGTACCTCGAAGTTCTCGGGTTGTTCCGGTCGGTCGGGCGTTCGGTCGGTGTCGTTGAGGGTGACGTCTTTCGGGAGGTCCACGAGCGTCGGCCCCGGTCGGCCGTCGCGGGCGAGGGTGAACGCCTCGCCGACCGTGTCACCGACAGTATCGGCGTCGTCGGCGAAGAAGTTGGCTTTCGTGACCGGCCGGGTGACGCCGGTCGTGTCCGTCTCCTGGAATGCGTCGTTGCCGACGAAGTCCGACGGCACCTGTCCCGTCAACGCGAGCATGGGGTCCGAATCCATATCCGCGTCCGCAAGCCCGGTGACGAGATTGGTCGCGCCAGGTCCCGAGGTTGCCATGCAAACGCCCGGGTCGCCGGAGACGACGCCATATGCATCAGCGGCGTGGGCCGCAGCCTGTTCGTGTGCCATCGTCACGTGGGTCAACGCCGCGTCGTAGAAGGCGTCGTAAACGGGCATGATTGCCCCGCCCTGGACGCCAAATACGTGTTCGACGCCCGCGCTTTCGAGCGCCGCTACGACGGCGTCGGCACCGCTGGTAACTGAGCGTTCTTCGGTCGCTTCCTCCGTGACTGCGATTTGTTCTGACATCTTGTGGTTGTTTGTCGTGGGTGGACTGGGGGTCCGTGGCGTCGTCAAAACTGCGACACCGTCGATTACGAAACGGGGCGAACCGGGCCGAACAGTAAGAGTAGGGTGTAGCGGGACTAAAACGCCCCAATAATAGCGGTCGTGGAGACACCGCTATCGACGGGCAAGCGTCGGGAAGCGGTGGCAAAGCGCATATAACACAATCAATATCGTGCCCAATAATGAACGTTTCGCTTGTACGTGCCGAGAACGTTCACGGCTAACGACTATCCGCTCTCAGCGGATAACAGACGCGATTCTCCGATGCTCATTCACTTTTCCACACAAATGTGTGGATAGAAACGTGGCCTCGGCACTCATAGGGCTCGTCACTACCGGCTGCCTACACCGGCTCAGATGGAGCACTCGTCATCGGCCATCGCAAGCGTACGCGTGCGAGTATTAAAACAGTTCATCACTCGTAGTTCAAGCCTTCGTCACCTCGTGGTCGACATCTCCATGGCGGAGTCGCCGACCATCCAGGTGACGACGATGATGTCGGCCCCAATGTCGTCAAGCGCGTCGCAGACCGCCGCGAGCTCCTCATCGGTCGAGAGCAGGTCGTTGACGGTGAGTCCCCGATCGCTCGAATCGATGTCGTTGACGTACATCCCCGAGTCGCAAGTGGCCGGTTGTCTTGTGTAGGGGGACCTTGCCCTTGCGGCCGCAGGCCCGCTTTCGGATCACGACGAGCAAGATGCCGGTCCGGAACGCCGCTGCTAACCGAATGCACCACGTACTCGTAACCGTCCTCACCGATAATCGGGGCCCCGTGGAGCGACTCGCGGAGGCGTTCCATACCGAGTTGTTCGGCGACGGACCCGAAACGGGGGTCGATCCCCCGTCGGCGGCAGAATTTATATACTGGCGTGAACTATCATTATATATGTCCGTCGATACACAGCACCGCTGCCTGCAGTGTGGGTTCGAGGCGCCCCCGAGCGACGACGCGTGGGGGACGATCCAGCACCCGCCGCTCGGGGAATTAACCCAGTGCCCCGAATGCGGAAGCACCGACACCACCACGCGGTAAACTACCCCTCCCTACTTCCCTCGGAGGCGAAGGACCCGCTCACTCGATCGAATCGAGCGCGCCGGCGACGACCAACGGGAGGGTGATTGTCGCATCGGCGTACACAGAGACGTTTCTGGCGCCTTTTTTCAGTTTCCCCCACGAGCGGGCCTCATCCAGCGTTGCCCCCGAGAGCCCCCCGGTCTGTGGCGGGTCCATCGTCAACTGGACGGCGTAGTCGTAGGCCCCCGGCGTCACGAGCATCGTCTGGAGGACGTAGTTCTTCGGGACCCCGCCGCCGACGACCATCGCCGCGGTCGAATCGGCCTCGTAGGCCAGGTCGTTCAACGGCGACATGTCGGCGAGCGCATCGAGCGAGAAGCCGCTGACCTGCGAGTGGAGCCACGCCTGCAATCCGAGTACTGAGTCCTGAATCGCAGGAGCGTGAACCGGCACGTCGTGCTCGTAGGCCGCGGCGGCGATGCCGGCGTCCTCGTCGATCCCCTCGCGCTCGTTGACCTCGGCGTTGGCCCGGCCGAGTTCGGCGGTGAACTCGGCGATCGAGACGACCTCTTCGCCGATCGAATCGAACACCTCCGCCCGGAGATGCTTCTCGAACAGCGTGAAATGCTCCTGTGGGAGGTAAACGTTGTAGATGCGGTCAACGCCCTCGTCGCGGAGTTGTTCGTCGAACGCCTCTTCCTCGTAGTCGGGGTGGTCGTGGCTGCCGTGGTGGTGTTTGCCGCCGATCGCTTCGATCGAATCGTGCGTGAGGTTCGCGCCGGTGGTGACTAAGGCGTCGATGTGGCCCGCTCGGATGAGATCGGCGACGATGGCCCGCATTCCGGCGGGAACCATCGCGCCGGCTAACCCGAAGAAGACGGTCGTCTCCTCGCGGCCGAAGGCCTCCGCGGTGACGTCGATCGCCTCGGAGACATCGGCCGCGCCGATGCCGGCGTTGCCGTACTCGGTGGCCAGTTCGGCGACGCTCATGCCGGTGTCGATCCGTGCGTGTCCGATCGGGTCGTGGTCGAACGCCTCCCGTTCGGGGGCGTCGTCCTCGTCAGTCATCGTCGCATGTGGGGGCGGCGGCCGGTTAAATTCGCTGTTCCGGGCCCGTTTTGAAGTGTCGAGGTGACCAGCGGCCAAGACAGTATGATGTATGGGAATATAAGCCTGCCGAAGCCCAAAACGACGGATTCCGGACTCCTATCGGGTGGAATGGGGAGTCTTTATTACCGTTCAGTCAAACTCTCACCGTGATGGCAGTGCCCGGTGCCGACAGGCGAAAATCCACCCACAGACGCCGGACGGGACGGGCCAAGTGGAGTGTCCACAACCGCCGGCAATGCAGTTGTGTACCGGTGGCGTCCGACCGGACGAGCCAGCAGCCGGTCGGTAGGGTCGGAGCGCCCGGCACGGGACCGTCCGTCGGTGACGCGGGCAAACGCAACGTTCGGATACTGAACCAAACCGCCGAAACGGGCGACCGGTCCGCCCCCGAACCTCCAGCCATCGAGGGTGTTAGGGAATGGGCCGTCGTCGCGGGGCGATCGGGCGCGGACGACGAATGGACGCCTAGCGTCCGATCGCGCGCTCGGCGAAAGCGGTATCTATTCGCGCCGTCCGGAATCGCATCCGGGCGTCCGTCTGCTTTCGGTCATCGAACGACGGGCACCCGACATTCGAACCGGGCGACGGCCGTGGCGATTCCACGGGTTCGGATTCGGATACCAACGGTGATTACCAAATGAGTAGAGACGACGATTCCTGCAGCAACGACAGTTGTGGCTGCGGGAACAACGACAACACAGAGGACGAATCGTTCCACCCGATGGGGGCCGATCACGAGTCCGAGATGCGGGAGATGCTCGACGATACCGAGTACGACACCGATCTCGGGATGGACATGGCCGAGGACGCCATGAAACTCATCCAGGGTGAAATCTCTGAGGCGGAGTTCCACGACAAGTACAACGAGGCAGTTGTAAATGAGTTCGACGTCGACGACCGACCGACGGTCGACGCCTTCGAGGAAATGAAGGCCTCGGAAAACGACGACGAACACGACGGGATCTTCGAGCGCCTGACCGGCGATGAGGGCCTCGTCGAACAACTGAAAAACGTCGACGCGGACACGAGCCAGAGCCGCCGAGACACGATGAAGAAGATGGGTGCCGGGGCTGCGGCACTCGGACTCGGCGGCGTTGCCTCGGCACAGAGTTCCGGCGACCCAAAGGACGACGAGTACGGCGCCGAACCGGTTGGCGACACCTCCGCGAGCGGGACGCAACTCGGGATGGTCATCGATCTCAACCGGTGTGACGGCTGTCTCGAGTGTGTCACCGGTTGTATCCAAGAGAACCAGACCTCGACCGGCGCGAACTGGATGTACGTCCTGACCTACGAGGACGAGAAGTCCGACCAGGAGAACTTCCTCGTCCGACCGTGTCAACACTGCACCAACGCGCCCTGCGAGAAGGTCTGTCCGGTGCGTGCGCGACACACACGCGACAAGGACGGCATCGTACTCACCAACTACGAGATCTGTATCGGCTGCCGGTACTGTCAGGTTGCCTGCCCCTACGGTGTCAACTACTTCCAGTGGGGCGAACCCGACGTACCGTACGATGACCTCCCCGGCTCGGAGAACGATTACGAGGAGCTGAAACAGATGCCCGACGAGGACCGTCACGAGCAACTCGTCGACAGCAACGACCACATCCACGACGACCGCGGTCAGTGGGCCGACATGCGCCCGCCGCAGGGCGTCATGGGCAAGTGTACGTACTGTCCCTCCCGCCAAGATGGCCACCAGGGCGAGGAGAAACAGGGCACAGTCGCCTGCATGGAGGCGTGTGATGCCGCCGGCATGAGCGCGATCCACTTCGGCGACATCAACGACCCCGAGAGCCGACCCCGACAGTATCTCAAACAGCGCGCCGAGCAGGAGTTCGAACGCGACACCGAACTCGACAACGGCGAGCAGTGGGGCGATACGGTCACGCCGTGGGCGAAGCTCTCGGCGTTCAAGCTGCTCGAGGACCTCGGCACCCAGCCGAACGTCACGTACCTCGGCAACGAACCCGGCCCCGAAGCCGAGCAGATCGACGGCCCGGTCACCTACGAACAGATCGGTGTCGAGGACAACAGAAAACACCACCTCGACCAGTTCACCTTCGGGGCGGGTGACGACTAATGAGTTCGAGAACACCGAACACCGACGATATCGTCCGTCCGATGCAGAGCACCGCGAAATGGTACTACGTCGTCTTCGGAGCCGCCAGCATCCTCGCGCTCGTCTGGTTCGGCCTCTGGTCGATCCAGCTCAGCCGCGGGCTTGCGGTCACGAACCTCGCAGACTGGGGGTCCGCCGGGGGCGTTACATGGGGGCTGTACATCGGCGCGTTCATCTGGTGGGTCGGTATCGCACACGGCGGTATCATCCTCTCGGCCGCGGTCCGGCTGTTCGGGATGAAACGATACCTGCCCGTCGCCCGCCTCGCCGAGTTGCTCACCATTGGCGCACTGAGCATGGCTGGCTTCTACATCGTCATCCACGTCGGCCGGCCCGACCGCATCGTCACGAGCGTCGTCCAGGCGTATCCGGTGACGGTTCACCAATCGCCGCTGGTGTGGGACGTGACGGTCATCACGATGTACATGGTGATGACACTCACGTACCTCGGGTTGACCATCCGGTATGACCTTGCTCGACTCCGTGACGATCTGCCGAACATCCTCGAACCGGTGTACAAGGTCGCGACGATCGGCTACTCTGAGGCTGAAGACGAGGTCATCGAGCGGATCGTCTGGTGGCTCGCGTTGGGCGTCATCGTGATGGCCCCGCTGTTGCTGCACGGCGGTGTCATTCCGTGGCTCTTCGCGCTGCTGCCGTCGATGCCCGGCTGGCAGGGTGCGATTCAGGGGCCGCAGTTCCTGACCATCGCGCTCACCTCCGCCATCGCGGGCGTGATCATCCTCGCGCTCGCGCTCCGGCGTGCCTACGACTGGCATCATATCCTCACGGATGACGTGATCCGCGGGCTGACGCTGTGGCTCGGACTGTTCAGTCTGCTGTTCCTCTGGCTACAGCTTCAGCAGGTCATCACGGGCGTCTACGCGGCGCCGCTCGACCAGCGAAGCTTCGCGGCGGCGAAGGTCACGAACCCCTACTACCAGTTCGCGATCGGCGTCGTCCTGCTCTCGCTGGCGTACATCTTCGCCCAGGCGGTCAAAGCGCACCTCTTCAGTCCGATGCGCTCGCTTGCGGCATCGCTGTTGGTGCTCGCGGGCACGCTGACTGAGAAGATCCTGTTCGTCTTCGAGGGCCTCGAATACCCGACGTTCGATATGTACTACAACACGCCCGGTCACTACTTCCCGAGTCCGATCGAGATCGGCTCGTTGGTCGGGACTATCGCGCTGTGTACGCTCTTTTTCCTCGTGATCGTGAAAGTCGTCCCGGTGATCGAACTGCACGCCATTGAGGAACTCCGTGGCGAGGGCCACTCCCACGTGGAGGGTGATGACTGATGGTGGAGTTCCAAGCGTGGAACTTTATGTACCCCGGAACGTGGGTCATCTTCATCATCATCGGTGTTCCGGTGTACACCGCGATCCTCGGGTGGTTCCTCGGGAAGCCGCGTGACATGGAGAAGGCGCTGATGGCGCTGACGTACCTGATCGGCTTCATCGTCTCGATGTGGGTCGGGCTGTACTTCCTGACCGTAGCCATCGGTATCGTCTTCCCGCCCGCGATGTAGGCGGGCGGCGGTCCGCTGTATTGCGGTTCTTTTTTTATTACGACTGACGTAATCAGGCAGCCGGCCGCGGGTTGTCCGAAAATAAAGTCTCATACGTTTCCCCGCCGTAATGAAACCGATCAGATGACCGAACTCGAAGCGGAACTCGAAACGCGGCTGCGGGAGATCGAGGACCCCCTTGTCGGTGAGGATATCGTGACGATGGGGTTAATAAACGACGTGACGATCGACGACGAGACGGCGTCGGTCTCGCTCGCGTTCAACACCCCCTTTGCGCCCGGAGAGCTCGAACTTGGTAACGCCGTCCGCGAAGCGGTCCGGGATGTTGGCCTCGAACCGGACCTCTACGCCGAGGCGGGCGAGGAACACGGCTTCGACGAGGAGGTCATGCCGAACGTCCGAAACGTCGTCGCCGTCGCCTC
>NZ_JBKEGK010000095.1:0-9080 GCF_046710025.1 Natronomonas sp.
GGCCGCGGAATCGCCACTCGCGCGGACGCTCTCGGGGTGGACGTCGTCGGGGTCAAACGGACGCCGACGCCGGTCGACGGGGTGGAAAGCGTCTATCCTGCCGGCGAACTCGAGGACGCGATTGCCGACGCCCGATTCGTTGCGCTCGCCGTCCCACTGACGGACCGGACGGAGGGGCTGATCGGTGCGGCCGAACTCTCCGCGATGCGCTCGGATGCGGTGTTGATAAACGTCGCCCGCGGCCCCGTAGTCGATGAATCCGCGCTCATCGACGCGCTCGAAGCCGACGCCATCGCCGGCGCGGCACTCGATGTCTTCGAGACCGAACCGTTATCGCCCGAGTCACCGCTGTGGGACATGGAGAACGTAATTGTGACGCCGCATATCGCCGCAGCGACCCGCGACTACCACCGACGGATCGCCGCGCTCGTCCGGGAGAACGCCCGCAGACACGTGGCGGGTGAGCCGCTGACCAACCAGGTCGTGTAACACAGCACCCCCGAGTTCCGGGTCAGGTTATAATGGCATCGGGCCGCTGTTGCCGTCCTCGCCGGCCCCGGAACGCGCCCGCGAGAGCAACTCCGAGACGGGCGGTTGGTACTGGTAGCCGGGGACGATGCCCTCCATGTAGGTCCCCTCGACGTACTCGGTCATCGCCTTCGCCATTCCGGGAACGTGGTCGGCGTTGCCCCACTCGAACTCGAAGACGGCGACCGCATCGTCCGCTTCCTCGACGAGTCGACAGTCGTCGAACTCGATGTCCTGTCTGACCGCCATGTCGGTGTCTTCGAGACGCAACTCGTACGTATTGAACCATCCCTCCTCAACGGCCGGGCCGACGCCGTCCTCGGTCGCCGCCGACAGCATCGGCGCGCGAACCTCGAGGGTATAGGCCAGTTCCCAGTCGTCGGTTTCGGCGGCAGTCACGCGGCCATCGAACGCTGTCGTCGTCACTTCGAACCACCGGCCGTCGCGCCCGAAGGCGTCGTGTCCCTCGAAGGCTCGAACGGTGCGATCGGGAAGTGTGTCAGTCATCACGAGTCGTTAGGGCGACAATATAAAAAGGTCGTCGAACGGGGACGACCCTCGATGGACCGTCTCGCGCCCGTTAGCGCCGGCTGGGAGCAACAGATCGGTTATAACTCGCTTGCGAATCGGGTGTACACATATCACTTGCTATTTATAAATAGTTCGAGGGTGATCTGCACTCAAGCCGAGCCCGGCTACGGCTCACGTGCGTTTGCGTCGGTGATTGCTCACGGCTCACGTGCGTTCGCCGTTCGCGTTCGAGACTTCTCGCATTCGGTTGAATTCTTCGCTATGCGAGGGGAGGGATTCGAACCGAAGCCAGACGTGCTCGCTCGCTGTGCGCGACTGGCAGGCTTTGAATCCTCCTGCACTCGCCCGCGGCGCTCATCGCGCCGCATCGCTCATGCGAGGGGAGGGATTCGAACCCACGGACCCCTACGGGAGCGGATCTTAAGTCCGCCGCTTTTGTCCAAGCTCGGCCACCCTCGCACGTTCGGAACTGCGGCGGGGCAATGAATGTGTGTTTCGGTCCCCGACAGCCGGAGACCACCACTCACCGACAGGTCCCGGTTGCCGGTCAGACAGCGAGCCAGCTACCAATCGACCGAAAGCGTCCCATCGCCCTCAGGATCGGGGGCGATCTCCTCGTTCGTCCGGCGATCGACGACGTGGATGACACCGCGGTCCTTCTTTGCCGGGCAGGCGTCGGCGGCATCGATGTTGTGCCCGAGGTCGGGTTCGTCGAAAAAGTAGACGTCGGGCTTTGCGATCCCGGTCATGATGTCCATCTCCCAGTTGGTCGACACCTCGGCGCACTTGCCGGCCGCGATGCACTTGTTCGCCTCGAAAATTATCTTGTAGGGGGCCTCCTCAACCGGCGGAGCGTTCCCCTCGCCAATCTCGCTTGGATCAGTGGGTTCGTCGGCCATACCGACTCTCGGAGGGCGTTTGGCTTGGCTTTGACGGATGAACGCGCGATGCGGCCCGCCGTGCTCGCCCCGTCGCGGCGCATCCGACATGTCTGGCCCCCGCTCACCGTTCCGTCGGGTCAGTCGATACCGATCCGGTTTCGGGGTCGGTGCCGGATCATTCCGGGGAGGCCCCATCCGTGCGCCCGTCCGGTGCCGCGGCAGCCGCGGTTTCCAGCTTCCGCAGTTGATCGGGCCTGGCGATGGCGTACAGCGTCTCGCCGGCGGCGACCGCTCGGCCTCGGGTCGGGATCGCCACGATCTCGCCGTCGGCGGTCCTGACAGCGACGACTGCGATGTCGAGCGCCCCGATAGCGCTCCCCGCGATAGCGCTCCCCTCGCCGACCGAAACGACACCCATCGTCTCCTCGGCGGTCCGGAGTTGGGCGGCGAACGCACGGTCGGCCCGTGGTCCGACCGGTAGCGTCACGAGACGGTATCGGCGGTCCGTCTCGAGGCGATGTACATCGGGTTCGTCCACCGCGATCGTCACGATATCGCCCGCAGTTCCACGGATCTCTGCGTTCGTCACGCGCCGAGGGGATTCGTTCGTCCCCGTGTCCGCCTCCGCGGTCGTCGCGCCCGGACTACCCGCCGCGTTCGTGCCTGAGACCGGGTCGAAACTGAGGTCCGCACCCGGATTCGAATCCGCATCCGAATCTGAATCTGACCCTGAATCCGAATCTGCCCCCGGATGTATGTCCGTATCCGGACCGGGAGTCGTCCACACCTGCACCGAGTCGCCGGGGCTGGCGTCGTTTGGCGGGTCGGCTCTGACCGCCACCGCGGCGCTGCCCGGGGGAAGCGTCGATCCAATACCGGACTCGCGACCGCCCAAGGCGAGGTACTCGATCGTCCCGTCGTCGGCAAAGTCGACGTCGACGTGGCCGACGCCGTAGTCGGTCCGGAGCCGTTCGGCGAACCGCGCACGGAGATCGCCGACGGTCAGCCGACGGGGGAACACGAGCGCGTGCCCGGAGAGCTTCGCCTTCATCGCGGCGTCGACGGGCTCGTAGCCGTCGATGTCGCCGATTTCCTCCGGAAGTTCGACCGTGGTCACCCGGCCGACGGTCCGGACGATCCGGGTCACGTCCCGATCGATGTGGGTCCGCCCGGAGACGGCAAAGAGGCCGCCGCCGATCCGATCGCCGATTCGCCCGCCAGCGACCGCCGCTATGCCGGCAATAAAGAATGTGACCGTATTGAACACGACCGCATCGAGCGCCAGGAGTTCGAGTTCGCCGCCGATCACCTCCCCGAGCGCGCCGGCGGTGTTGAGATAGATCGCGACGACGCTCAACCCGACGAGAACCGCAAGTCCGTCGGGGACCCGCTCGCCGGCGTACCACCGATGGATGAGGCCGGCGACGACGCCGGCTGTCGCGGCCGCGATGGCGAGGACGATCGTCCGGGCGAGATCGACGAGCAGGTCGCCGCCGACAGCGAGCCCCTCCGCGATGAGGCTCACGCGAGCACCTCCTCGAATGCGTCGAGGGCGGCACGCTTGCCGACGACGAACAGTTCGTCGCCGGCCCGCAACTCGGCCCCGCCACGGGGGGCGACGAGCCACCCGTCCGGTCGCTTGATCGCCAACACCGCCACATCGTACGCTTCCCGGACGTTCGCCCCCCCGATCGCCCCGCCGGTGAGCTCTCCCGAGGATCTCACCGTCATCGTCCGGAAGCGCTTGCCTGCACGCCGGAGCATCGAGATCAACTCGAACTCCCGGCGCGTCCCGCGGGCGGTGACGACGACTTTCGGCCGTGAGACGCCCAACAACGCGCTTACCGTCGAGCGATCGACGGCGACGGTGATCCGGCCGTCGCCGCCGGTCGTCGTCGGCGCGGTCGTCGGCGGGGAAGCGACACTCCCCGTGGTCCCGCCGTCGGCCGCAACCGGCTCCGCACGCTTCACCGATGACTTCGCCGCGATAATCGTTCCCTTGACCTCCGTCTCCCCGGCGATCACCGCCACCTCGTCCCCGCGGGCGAGCCCGGTTGGAACGAGAGCCTCCACCGAGACAGCGCGTTTCCCGTCGGGAACGCGCTTCGAGACCCCCGAGAGCGGTGGGGCCGCGATCACGGTTGCCCGCCCGAGTTCGTCGATCGTCACGGAAATGTCGGCGAGGTCGAGTTCGGTCCGGAGCCGATCGGCGAAGCGGGCTTCAAGTTCCGAGATCGGCAGGTCGGCCGGTAGCCGCCACTCCCCGTCTTTGATTTCCGATCGCGTGTCCGGCGACAGCGGCGGGTACCCCTCCATGTCGATCACCTCGCCGACGACCTCGATTCTGACCTCCCCGCGGGAGCCGACGAACTCGACGACGTCGCTCGAAAGCGTTCGATCGCGGAGTTTGCGCCACGAGAGCCGCTTTGGAACCGACGCGCCCATCGCGTCTCCCTTGGCGTGGGCGTACAGCGAGAGCATCAACACTACGATCAGCGCAACGACGACCCGGTAGCCGGACTGGACGACAGCGGGGTCGTTCAGCGCCAGCAACCCGCCGTTGATACCCGCGAGCGCCAACGCGAGCACGACGACGCCGAAAGCGGGTATCGAGACGCCGGTGACGTACTTAAATATGAACCCCAGCCCCCAAGAGACGAGCGCGGGGAACATCCCGGTTAGGACGCCGAGATAGATGCCGAACAGGATCTCGACGGGGAGCGGTTGTATCATGGCTCTCTCGTCGTCTGCCACTTATATACTACTATCGGCGTGCTCGGCCGTGATAGCCGGCGATACGCGACGAACGATGCCTTATTATCGGTCGGTCGGGAACCGATTGCCGTGATGGCACCGGCGACCGAGACTGACGGCGCGCAGCCGGAGACAGCCACGAGGTCGACGCTACTCCGGGTTCGCGTCGCGATCGCGTTGACGGGAGTGGTCGCCGTGCTCTCGGTCGTCACTGGCATCGTGAACATCGGCGCGACCGGCGTGTCAGGTCCGCTGGCGTCGGTCGTTCCCGATGTCGTCGCCCGGACGGCCGGCTTCACCGGAGCAATGACCGGCTTTTTGATGTTTTTGAGCGTCTACGGGCTCTATAACGGCTACCGAGTCGCGTGGTACTCAGCCGTCCTCTTGCTCCCGGTCACCGGAGCCCAGGGGCTCGCACAGTCGAGCGTGCTCTCGTTCCCGCTCGTTGCGCTCTCGGTGCTCGCATTGCCGACGATTCTGTTGCACCGACGGTATTTCGACCGAAACGTCGATCTCTCGCTGACGCAGTTGGCATCGCTGGCGGCGGTGGTTGTCGTCCAGGTGTACGGGACCGTCGGAACCTACGCGCTCCGCGATGAATTCAACGGTGTTGAGACGGCCCTGGACGCGTTTTACTTCACGCTCGTTACTGCCTCGACCGTCGGCTACGGGGACCTCACCGCGAGTTCGCAGGTCGGCCGCCTCTTTTCGATGTCCGTCCTCCTGACCGGCGTCGCCAGTTTCGGTGTCGCGCTGGGGACGCTTCTCGGCCCGCTTATCGAAGCCCGCCTCGCCACTGCACTCGGAAACATGACCGACAAACAACTCGATCTGCTGGAGAATCACTACGTCGTCGCCGGCTACGGTGACCTGACTGAACCGATCCTTGAGAATCTGGAGGGCCGTGATGCCATCGTCGTCACCGAGGACTCCGAGGACGCCAGACGGCTCCGCGACCACGGCCACGAGGTCGTCACCGCCCACCCGAGCGACGAGGAACCCCTCCAGCGACTCCACATTGACCGCGCCCGCGGTCTGATCGTCGCGACGGAGAACGACGCCGAGGACGCGATGGTGATTCTAACCGCGCGGGAACTCAACCCCGATCTCCGGATCGTCGCGGCGGCGACCGACCGCGAGAACGTCCGAAAGCTCAAACGCGCCGGCGCGGACGCCGTATTGAGTCCGGCGGTCCTGGGCGGACACCTCCTCGTCGAGTCCGTCTTCGGCGACGACGACCCAGAGCGCGTCGTCGACAAATTGCTGGGCGAAGAGACAGACGGACAGTAATCAGATCGCTACAGCCGTGTTGCGGCGTCGAGCGCGATGTCGATCGCCCGTTCGACGTTGTCCTTTGCCTTCTCGGGGAGCTCCTCGCCGTCGGTTTCGCCTTTTTGCGTGCCCTTGACCAGGTTGCCGTCGACTGTGCAGATCGCGCCCGCGGCGAGGCCCTTCCGGCGAGCGAGTGTGAACAGCGCGGCGGCCTCCATTTCCACGCAGAGGAGTCCGGCCTCGGACCACGCGTCGACGTGGGCGTCGGTCTCGGCATAAAACGCGTCGTCGGTGGCGATCGGACCGATGTGGACCGGCGCCTCGCGTGCCTCGGCCGATTCGACGAGCGCCGAGAGCGTCCCGTAGTCGGCGACGGCCGGGACGGTGGCGGCCTCATAACGCTTCGTCGTCCCCTCGTCCTTCGCCGCGCCCGTCGCGACGACGGTGTCGCCGATCTCGATGTTGGGCTGGAGCGCGCCGGTCGTCCCAACTCGAACGAACGTCTCGACGCCGACGGCGGCCAGTTCCTCGGCGGCGATGGCGGCCGACGGCGAGCCGATCCCCGTCGAGCAGATCGTCAGTTCGCGACCCTCCTGGGTGGCGTTAACCAGCTTGTACTCGCGGTTTTGCGCGACGGTGTCGACGTCGTCACAGCGGTCGGCGATGCGGTCGACGCGCCCCGGGTCGCCTGGGACGAGAGCGATATCGGCGAGATCGCCCGGTTCGACCAGCAGATGCGGTTGTTTTGCCATATCGATGGCTCGTGTGGCGTGCCCAAAAGTCGGTCGGGTCGGTGCTACGCGATCGCAAAGAGTACGAGATTGTGAACACCGGGGCCGAGGCCGACGGCGACGATGAGGCCGAGTAGGAGGTACCCTTCCGTCGGGTCGGCGCGGACGTACTCCTCAAAGAGGGCGACGACCGCAACCCCAAGGCCGACCTTTACCGCGGCGAAGAGCCAGCCCGCGCCGAGCAACTCGGCCGTCGGCAGCGCCGCCCCGGCCTCGATGATGAGCCGCGAAAGCGGTGTCTGCTCGCCGAAGCCCAACAGATCGTACCCGACGGCCGTCGAAACGCCGTCGAGCGTGTGACCGAAGACGGCAAGCGCGCCGACGCTCCCGGTCGCGCTAACCTCCCGGACCCGACGCAGGACGCTCCACGCCGCGACGGCGACGACGATGGAGACGACCGCGATGGCGACGGAGGCAACGGGTGTGCCTCCGCCCCCGCTCGCAGCCGTCCTCGGCCCGAACACCGCGGCTACCAGCGTGGCTAACAGGAGTGCGCCCCCACTCCCGGCGATGGATGCCGGCGCGCCCGAGGCGATCCACGAGTCCGCGGGCCGGTCAGCGACGGCGGCCCAGACGCCCCCGGCGAGAATCCCGACGGTGACGTACACCGCGGGCGACCCGAACAGCGGGTTGAGCGAGTCCCGCGGGACTCCGACCTGGTGGAGCGCGTACAGCGCCCCGCCGGCGGCGACCCACGGGGCGAGCGCGGTCACCGTCGCGGCGGTCACGGGTGGCCGACGCCGGTATAGGGCCGCGATGACAGCGGCCGTCCCGATCGCGAGCGCGGCGAGGTAGGGGGCCGGTGGTAACGCGAAATCGGCGGGAAGTGGCACTACTGTGACCCGGTGGCGGCGCGGTCGAAAACGTTGCGGTCCGGATCGCCCCGAGACCGCACGCCCCACCAGCCGGGATCGCCAAACGCGGGCGGTGACGAACACAATCCCTTTCTTTCGACCCGTCAAAAACGGTTTATGAGCGTCGATCTCACCGACGAGCAATACGAGAAACACCGCGAAGCCGGCGACATCCTCGCACAGGTCCGCGAAGAGGCGGCCGACCGCGTCGAGGTCGGCGTAAGCCATCTCGAAGTCGCCGAGTACGCCGAGGATCGCATCCGCGAACTCGGCGGCGAACCCGCCTTCCCAGTCAACATCAGTATCGACGAGGAGGCCGCCCACGCAACCCCTGCCCCCGACGATGACGCGACGTTCGGCGAGGAGATGATCAACCTCGATATCGGCGTCCACGTCGATGGATGGCTCGCTGACACCGCCGTGACAGTCGATCTCTCGGGGAACACCGAACTAGCCGAGGCTCCCGCCGAGGCGTTGAAAGCGGCTCTCGATGTCGTCGAGGCCGGCGTCCACACCGGCGAGATCGGCGCGGAAATCGAGTCGGTCATCGACGGCTACGGCTACAACCCGGTGGTCAATCTCTCGGGGCACGGCCTCGGCCACTGGGAGCAACACACTGAACCGAACATCCCGAACCGGGCCGTCGAGACCGGTGTCGAACTTGCGGCCGGCGATGTCGTCGCGATCGAGCCGTTCGCGACCGACGGCGGCGGCAAGGTGACGGAGGGGGCCGACGAGGAGATCTTCGCCCTCGAGCGGGAGGCCAGCGTCCGGAACCGCGACGCGAGACAGGCGCTCGAACAGATCGTCGAAGAGTTCAAAACCCTCCCGTTCGCCCGCCGGTGGCTTGACACGCGCCGCGCCGAGATGGCGCTCAGACGGCTCGCCCGGCAGAACGTCGTCCACGGCTACCCGGTATTAAAGGAAGACGACGGCTGTCTCGTCAGTCAAAAAGAACACACGGTCATCGTCACCGAGGACGGCTGTGAAGTGACGACGCGTCCGCGGTAGGCGATGACGTCCGTTCTGAATAGCCAGTACGAAGTTAAGTACAGCCTACCCGGATATCATCTATTATGTGCTATGTTATAGTGCTGCCCGCCAACTGTTTAGCCGCGAACGACCCTCATCGCGCACGGACCGTTGGGGCATGCTCAATCCCGAATCCGGTCCCCGCTTTTTCTGCAGAGTCTCCGCCGCCCTCTCCGTGGAAATACGTCCTTTCGAAGTCCTCAGTTGGGGTACACCCGTAGCCGTCGGTGTCGTTGAATAAGTCGACCTTGCTGTCTGCCGTTACAAACAAATAAGGCAGTTAAATCTATATAAATAACTCGAACGTCGACTCTCGTAAATAAAAAGTAAAAACATCAAACCAGACGTGTTTGCGAAGGCACACGACTGCACCCTCGGCTCGCCACAGCCGACCGATCCGTCGTCGCCCCGCGCAGACGGCGATCCCGGCGTAGGAG
>NZ_JBKEGK010000096.1:0-9017 GCF_046710025.1 Natronomonas sp.
CCGGCCCGCGTCGCGGTCAGGCGGCCGCAAGCAGCGGAACCGCACCCCTCATCAGCGGAGTCGACTACGCCTCCGGCGTCGGTAACTCAATCGCCTCGCCGTCGACGTACACCGTCGGCTCGGTAAGAATGCCGTCCATGTGGATCGGTGCCTCGGTGTCGCCGCCGATGCCCGCGTCGTCACCGAAGGCGATGTGGACCGTCCCGGCCGCCTTCTCGTCCAAGAGGACACTTCCGACGAGGTCGGTCACACCGAGATTCGTGCCGATGCCGAGTTCGGCCAAATTGTATGCCGCGTCGCCGACTTCCTCGGCGGCCGCCTCGACCTCCGACCGGAGGGCGTCGTCGGAGATGTGTGTGAGTTGGCCGTCCTCGACTTCGATCGTGACCGTCCGTCCGTCGGCGAGTCGGCCGTGCGGGCGGATGGTGCCATCGACCACATAGGTCCCGTCCGCGGACTCGGGGCTTATAAATACCTCGCCCGCCGGCAGGTTCGAGAAGGACTCGGGGTCGTGGACGATTCCGGTGTCCTCGTTCCAGGGCCGATCGCCGAGGTCGAAGGTGATGTCGGTGCCCTGCGGGGAGGTGACCCGGATCTCTTCGGCCCCGGATACGGCCTCAAGCATCGATTCGCAGGCCTCGGCGATCGCCGTGTAGTCGGCGTTGAGGCCGACCGTGAACACCTCCTCGGTGATACCGGGCAGCGTCGCGCCGCGGGCCCCCTCGTCCGTCGCAGCCGAGCGTGCACGGGTGTGGGTGATGCTCTTTGTCGTCGGCGCGAGAAAGCACTCAGCCGTCCGTAGCGCCGCCGCGATCGGTTCCGGGGGCTCCGCGCCGTGTTGTGGGCCGGGGGGATAGCGGACGATCGTGGCGTCCTCGGTCGCCTCGAGGGCGGCGCTGTAGATCGCCTCGCCGATCGGCTCGCGCTTGTCGTCGGTGACGATAACGACGGTTTCGCCGGTCGCAACCGCGAGACACTCTTCAATCGCTGTCCGGGCCGCCCGCGAGACGGCGTCAAAATCCTCGATATCGAGGGTATCGACCCGGGTGTTGCCGGCATCGCCAGCGCGACTGTCGGCGTCAGTATCTGACATACCCTCGGATTGGAACGGCGGGCGCAAAGACGTTCCCCCTCCGGCCGTCCGCGCCGGCTGGGATCGGGTCGAATAGGGGTGGACCGGTTCGAGCCTAGGCAGGTCACCCCGGATCGGGCCAGGGTGCGTCGAACCGAGTCGGCCGCGCCGCGGGAGAGAAACGGTTATTCACGTGGGGTCTCCACCGACACGTATGAGCATCCAGGTCGCGGTCAACGGCTACGGAACCATCGGCAAGCGGGTCGCGGACGCCGTCACGCTCCAACCCGACATGGAGTTGATCGGCGTCGCCAAGACCCGGCCAAACCACGAGGCCGAGTTGGCCGTCGAAAACGGCTACCCGCTGTATGCGGCCATCGAGGACCGGATCGAGTTGTTCGAGGAGGCTGGAATCGACCTCGCCGGCACCGTCGACGCGATGGTCGAGGCCGCCGACGTCGTCGTCGACGCCTGTCCCTCGGGGATCGGCGCGGAAAACAAATCGCTCTATGAGGCCCACGACACTCCGGCGCTGTATCAGGGCGGCGAGGACGCTGACCTCGTTGACGTCTCGTTCAATGCCCGCGGGAACTTCGAGGCCGCGACCGGAGCCGACCACGTTCGCGTCGTCTCCTGTAACACAACCGGGCTCTCACGGCTTCTGGCCCCGCTTCAAGAGGAGTACGGCGTCGAGAAGGCCCGGATCACGCTGATTCGACGCGGCGGCGACCCCGCACAGTCGGGGCGCGGCCCGATCAACGACATCCTGCCGAACCCGATCGGATTGCCTTCTCACCACGGCCCCGACGTGAACACGATCTTCCCTGACCTCGACATCGACACGCTCGGGCTGAAGGTGCCGGCGACCCTGATGCACACCCACTCTGTCAACGTAACGCTCGAATCGAGGCCCGACACCGACGATGTTCGCGAGCTGCTCGACGACCAGACGCGAACGTTCCTCGTCCCGGAAGGGTCCGGGATCGACGGGGCCGGTGCGCTCAAGGAGTTTGCGATGGATCGCGACCGCCCGCGGGCCGACATCTGGGAGAACTGCATTTGGGCCGAGTCAGTCTCGACGGAGGGATCGGACCTGTATCTGTTTCAGGCGATCCATCAAGAGTCCGACGTTGTCCCCGAGAACGTCGACGCGATCCGGGCGGTGCTCGGGACGGCCGACGCCGAGGAGTCGGTCGAACGGACGAACGAGACGATGGGCGTCGGATTCTAACCAAGCGAGACGAACGGGACGATAGAGCTATTTAATCCTCTCTCCATTTGTTGACTGTTTATAAATGGACATCCGGATGCCGAACTATATAAAAGGCTACGTATCTCGTTTTAGCGTTCATTTATATATACGGTCGTTGGGACGTGTATCCGGCCGCCGGACGCGTGTTATACACCTGCCTGTCGCGGCCGCGCTGTTTCCCGCGCCTGCTCGGTTGTCGCGTTGCGTCCTGACTGGCGGTCACGTTCCGTTGTGCAGTCACTTTCTGTCGTATCTCCGTCTCCCATCCACATCCCGAGACACATGACGACCGAGCGCCTGCGTTTCGGACGGCGGTCGAACCCCATGCCGATCGATCGGTCACGAGTCGGATGGTTGCGGTGGCTCCCGATACTGTAACTGACAGAAGGCTTTTGATGGTCTCGGCCATACAAATATGTATGCGCCGTGATGACCGCGACGACCCGTTCGACGACATCTTCAACGAGATAGAACGAATGATGGAAGGAATGGGCGGACACATCGACGCCGCCGACGCCGGCTTCGGCGACGACGCCCACGTCTCGGTGTACGAGGCCGACGAGGAGATCCGCGTCGTTGCGGACCTTCCCGGCGTCGACCGGGAGTCCCTCCGGATCAAGTGTGACGGCCGCCACGTGACCATCTCGGCGTCGACCTCGGCCAGCGAGTACGAGGAACGGATCGAACTTCCGGGGCGTGTCGACGAACACTCCGCGTCGGCGTCGTTCAACAACGGCGTCCTCGAAATCAGGCTCGATCGCGTCGACAGTTCTGCGAACATCGACCTTTCATAACGACGGCCGTCGGGTCCGACCCGGATCGCAGCGCGCGGCAATCCCCTTTCGTTTCGGCGTTCACAAAACGATAAAACGACAGCGTCGGTCATCCCCCGGTCGCGGCGCAGCTTTATATGTTGAACGTCGCTGTTCGGTGTTCGTCATCGTCTTAGTCGTCGTCCGCTGCGGGTTCGACCGAGGAGTCGTCGAGACGTCCGGTATCGAAGCCGCCCCAGTCGAATTTTCGCTGGAAGTACAGCGCGACGTTCACCAAGGCGAGCAGTACCGGCACCTCGATGAGCGGGCCGATGACGGTCGTAAACGCAACGCCGGAGCCGACGCCGAACACCGCGACTGCGACGGCAATCGCCAACTCGAAGTTGTTTGAGGCGGCGGTAAAGCCGATCGCTGTCGTCGTCGAGTAGTCCGCGCCGATCCCACGACCCATCCCGAAGCTCACGAAGAACATCACGACGAAATAAATGGTCAGCGGGATGGCGATCAACAGGACGTCGCTGGGCTGGCCGACGATGCGTTCGCCCTGCATGGCGAACATCACGACCACGGTGAACAGCAGCGCGATCAGCGTCAGCGGGCTGATCGTCGGCTCAAAGGAGTTTTTGTACCACTCGACGCCCTTCGCCCGAGTACCGACGTATCGGGAGAGAACGCCCGCGGCGAAGGGGATCCCGAGGAAGATGGCGATCGCCTGGAACACCTGCGTCGGCGTGATGCCGAACTCGGAGATCCCGGCGACGAGCGCCTCCATGCCGAAAAGCGGCGGTACGAACAGGGCAAAAAACCAGACGTATACGCCGTAGGTAAGAATCTGAAAGACGCTGTTGAATGCGACAAGGCCGGCGGCGTACTCACTTGAGCCCTCGGCGAGTTCGTTCCAGACGAGGACCATCGCGATACAGCGGGCCATCCCGATGAACACCAACCCGAGGAAGAACTCCGGGCGGGCGGGCAACCCCGGTGTGAGCCCGCTGAAGAAGACGACGGCGAGCCCGAACATCAGCGTCGGACCGATCAGCCAGTTCTGGACGAGACTCAAACCGAGCACCTTCACATTCCGGAACACCGCCGGCAGTTGGCCGTAGTTGACCTTCGCCAGCGGCGGATACATCATCGCGATGAGGCCGATTTCGACGAGGTGGAATTCCTGGATGAGTTGTGTCGCCGACGGGGCAACGAACCCGAGACCGATGCCGGTCGCCATCGCACCGAAGATCCAGACGGTGAGATACTTATCGAGAACGTCCATCGAGCGCGGATCGCCACAGGCCTCACAGCCGCACTCGGGGCCGTGCTCGTGACCGGTGGCCTCGGCGCTACTCATCGACGGTTACGCTTCCCTCGAGAACGGTCACGAGTGTGACGGCACGGTTGGTCGCGCGGTACTTTTTCCAGCGGCCCTCCTTGCGTCCCTCGACGAGCCCCGCGTCGACGAGCCTCGAGAGGGCGTGGCTGAGACCGCTTTCGGACACGTCGACGACGGCGTTCAGCTCGCACACACAGAGTTCCTCGCCCGCGGCCACGAGCACGCGGACGAGCGTATACCGTGTTTTGTTTCCGAGCGCCGACAGGACATCCAGTTCCGCCTCGGCCCGCTCGGTTCCGAGCGTCGACGCGAGCGTGTCGAGTTCCTTGAGTCGGCTGTCGACGTCCTCGGTGCAGCACTCCCCGAGTTCGTCCTCGAGGTACCGATGGAGCCGTTCGGTCGCTTGTGACATCACCTGCTCGTTGAGCAGATAGTCAATTAATTGTTCCGGTGGCGGATACGCAAACGGACGCAGCATCGATACGCGAGCTTTGAGCGGGCGCAAACAACGGCTTCACTCCACTATTCGAGCTTTTTCGTGAGATCCCGCGTACAAGAGACATGTCTTGAACACCGGGCGTTACACACTTACATGAGTGATAATTCAATTAAATTCTGAAGATCACGACGGGCGGTCCCTGGTTCCGTCAAAAAAATCCTCGCGTCGCCGCGGCAATGGACCGATCCGCTCGATGACCCACGAACCGCCCGGACGACGGACTCGTCGACCTTCTCAAGCAAACCGACGATCGTATGAGTGATCGAATCGGCCGGACGTTCGCCCAGTCGGACGGGGATGGGTGCTGTTGAGCACCACTGACGAGGCCGTCGTAGCCGCGGCGAAAACGCCTGCCGAGGACCTCAATGAGGTCGAGTCGGCCTCAACCGACGAGGCGTTCACCTCGACGCTCGTCGAGTGCACCGAGGAGCGTATCAAAACAATCGGCGTCGACTACAGCGACGCCTGCGAGGCCGGAAGCGACTGCTGCTAGACGCAGCGGTCGTCTGCGACACCACCCTATATAAACAAAACTGAATATCTCATGCACAGATCGGACTCACGTCCGCGAGCGAGCCGTGAGTCGGTCGCCACCGCGCGAGCCGGTGGCGTACCGCTATATATGCTGGTATCACTAGTCACAAACGCCCCGGAGCTGCCACCACAGTATTTACCCGCCCGACGGCTGGCACACCTCTTAGACCTCCGCAGTCCGGCGAATCAACCCCGCCAACCGGTCGTAAAACCCGGAGTCGTACTTCGTGGCCGAATCGACCGTCGGCCGGGCGTTCGTCTCGTTGACCACGGCGTGGCCGTCCGCAACGAGGAGATCGACGCCAAGCCAGTCGACGTCGAGTTCCTCGGCTGCCGCCTCGGCGAGCTCGCGGCGCTCGGGCGCGAGATCGACGCCGGTCGCCGTCGCGCCGCGGTGGACGTTGTGCTTCCAGCGTCCCGCCGCCCGCTCGGCCGCGGGCAGCCGTCGTTCGACCGCGCCCACGTACTCGCCGTCGACGACCATCGCCCGGAAGTCGCGGGCGTCCGGAAGGAACTCCTGGACCAGAAACGACCGGTCGTCGACGGCGCGGTAGTCGTGGACCAACGAGAGGTACTCACAGATTCCAAAAAAGGAGTCGAGGTCGTCGGCTTTCGCGATGCCGACCCCGCGGGTCGTCGAGTTCGGCTTGACGGTGACGGGCGGATCGAGACGCTCGAAAGCCGCCCGGAGTTCGGAGTCGTCGGCGGGGTTCGAGACGTAGACGCTCTCGGGTGTCGGTACGTCCGCGCGCTCGAGACGCGCGAGCGTCTCGGCCTTGTTTCGGCTCCGGAGGACCGCCGCTTGACCGTTGACCCACGGCACACCGAGGAGGGCGTCGGCAACACCGCCCTCCATAACCCGCGAGGGGTAGACGAAGCCGACATCGAAGCGGTCGCCGACGAGCGGCTCCGAAAGGGGCTGTGCGCGCCCGGTCGTCGGGACGTACCGCGCCTCGATACCGCGTTCGGCGAGGGGGTCGGCGATTCGCTCGAGGGTTTCGGCGTCCGTCGCGACCGCGAGCCGGAGCATACCCGGACCAGGGCTCCGAGGGACTTGAACGCGCCGGAGGGGGACGCGGCGACGACCCCGACTGCAAGCGCTGGTCAGTCGTCGCCGGCCTCGGTCCGGGCCTGCCGTTTGGCCGCCCGCTTGACGAACTCCTCCGGAAGTTCGTCGATCTCGCCGGCCTGGACGCCCCACAGGTGAGCGTAGAGGCCGCCGCTACTGAGCAGTTCGCCGTGGGTACCGCGTTCGACGATTCGGCCGTCCTCTAACACGACGATGGTGTCGGCGTCCTTGATCGTCGAGAGCCGGTGGGCGATGGCGAAGGTGGTTCGGTCGGCGGTGAGGCGATCGAGGCTGCGCTGAATCAACATCTCGGTCTCGGTATCGACGTCGCTCGTCGCCTCGTCGAGGACGAGAATCGCGGGGTCTTTCAGCACCGCCCGGGCGATGGAAACACGCTGGCGTTGCCCCCCAGAGAGCTTGACGCCGCGTTCCCCGACCATCGTGTCGTAGCCGTCCGGAAGGTTGGTGATGAACTCATGAGCCTCGGCCGCCTTCGCGGCCTCGACGATCTCGGCCTCGTCGGCGTCGAAGGCACCGTAGGCGATGTTCTCCTTGACCGTGCCGTAAAACAGGAACGTGTCCTGCCCGACGTAGCCGACGTGTTGGCGCAGTGAGGGCAATGTGGCGTCGCGCACGTCGGTCCCGTCGACCCGGATCGATCCTTCGTCGACATCGTAGAGACGGAGCAGGAGTTTGAGCACGGTCGATTTCCCGGCACCGGTCGGGCCGACCAACGCGAGCGTCTCGCCGCCCGCGACCTCGAAGTCGACGTCGTTGACGATCGGTTCGTCGTCGTACCCGAAGGTGACCGAGTCGTACCGGACGCGACCCTCGGTGACAGCGAGCGGTTCGGCGTCGTCGGCCACCTCGAGCCGGTCGGGTTCGTCCATCAGCCCAAAGATCCGCTCGGCGGACGCGTAGGCACGCTGGTACATATTGATGATCTGTCCGAACTGCGCCATCGGCCAGATGAACCGCTGGGTCAGGAGGATGAACGTGACGAACTCGCCGGTGTACAGCGGTTCAGTGAGCGGTCCCGGGGCCGCCCCGGTCGTCTCCGTCGACAGCACCCACAGGCCGCCGATGAGGAATGTGAGAACGAACCCGATCCCGGCGATGACCCGCAAGCCGGGGAAGAACTTGATCCGCGTCTCAATGGCGTTCCAGTTCGCGTCGAAGTAATCCTCGGAGACGTCCTCGACGCGTTCGGATTCGTAGCGCTCGGTGTTTGCTGACTTGATGACCTGGATGCCACCGAGGTTGTTCTCGAGCCTGGAGTTGACGTTACCGACCGTCGAGCGGACGTCAGCGTACTTCGGCTGAATCGTCCGGATGAACTTGTAGGTAAACAGCGCGATGAGCGGGACCGGTACGAGGGCGATGAGCGCGAGTTGCCAGTTGAGCCAAAAGAGGATGGCCGCGATCCCGAGTACCATCACGGCGAGCCGAAACGTCGAGTTCAGGCCGTCGTTGAGAAAGCGCTCAAGCCGGTTGACATCGTTCGAGAGGATGCTCATCAACTCGCCGGTCTGCTTGTCGGCGAAAAAGGCCATGTCGAGTCGCTGCATCGTATCGTAGGTGTCGGTCCGGATCGAGTGTTGGATGTACTGGGCGAAGGCATTAAACCCCCAGTTTCGGACCCAATGAAACAGCGCGCCAAGGCCGAATGCCGCGGCGATGAGCCCGACGATCAAGAGGAGTTGGCCGTCGCGTGCGGCCGGCGTCCACGCCTCGGGCCACAGCCAGGGCGCGAACGCCTTGTCGTCGCGAAAGACGGCATCGATCGCCAGCCCGAGGAGGACGGGTGGAAGCAGATCGAGCACCCGCGCGAGGATGCTCGCGAGCACGCCGACGGCAAACGGGAACCGCTTCGGGCGGCCGTAGTCCGTGAACAGCCGCCGCATCGGATCCTCGGCGTTCGCCCGCTGGTCCTCGAAGGGGTCGTCCTCGTCGTCCCACGCCATGTCCGCCATTATCGCTAGTCGGCGTCCGCCGGTCATAACGCTTGGCCCCCGGGCGGTTTTAACGCCCTCCGGCTCAGAGCTCGAACCGGATCTCGTCGCCGACCTCGATGCCTCGTTCGGCCGTCCACCCGCGGTTGACCTCAAGGACGTACTGCCCCTGTCCGGGGTACGCTTGGGCGTTGCCGTCCTCACCGGGTCCGGGTTCGGGAGCCTCGTGAATCCGCGTGATCGTCCCGTTTGGCGCGGCAAAGACGATGTCGAGGCCGAACGACATATCGCGCATCACGTAGGTGTACTCGCCGGAACTGCTGTGGAGGAACAACATTCCGGCGTTATCGGGGAGTTCCTCGGTTCTGCTCAGGCCGAGATACCGCTTGCGGAACGTGTCGGCGACCGCCGCCTCGACGGTCCCGCGCTCCGCCCCCGTCTCGCCGTCGACGACGGTCACGTTCGTCCGCTCGTAGTCGTCGGTCTCGGCTGTCGGGTCGTAGCCGTCGCCGAGCAACGGGCTGATAATCCCGACAGAG
>NZ_JBKEGK010000097.1:0-8935 GCF_046710025.1 Natronomonas sp.
AATTTTGAATATAAATGATTGTGTGGTGGACATATGACACGCGGTCGAGAGGGATGTCGGTACGTGCTCGATCCGGACGATCCCGGAACGTGGAACGGGGGGCGACGGCGGAGAGTGTCACGTTGATGCTGCGGTCTTGGACGGGGCCGGAGTCGGAACGAGACCGGACAAAACAGCTCCTCGGTGCAACGTTCGGTCGACCCGATTTGAGCAGTTTCGATGGGGGCAAACGAGTGCCGAGCGACCTCCGACTGTCGAACGCTGTAATCAAGTGGGCGGTGGATCGTTGCCGATGAGGGCGACCCGATCACCGACCGGGAGATCACGAGGCTTGCCGAGTTCGGGGACTCGATTTACAACTCCACGCTCACGTTCACCGCACTCGGCTTCGGCGACCTCCAGCCGGTCGGGTTCGGGCGCGTGTCGACCGCGATAGAGACGAGCCTCGGGGCGGTGTTGCTCGCCTTTCTCGTGTTTGTGTTCATTCTCGGCCGTCGGGCGGCGCGGTGATTCAAACTGACGTCCGTCCCACCCGGCCGAACTGCGACTCCGCGGAGTCGAGCGCCGCCGATACAGCGGTATCGAAGGAGGGACTAAAGCCAGCGTTGGCGAAGAATCCAGGCTTCCCTTTCGCGTCGACGCCGTTGCCATCCCGCGTCGCGTTTATTTCGACGGCTGGCCGCGTTGACAGTGACGACGACGCGGGCCGTGTCCTGACCCCGTCGTCGTAGATTTCGATTCGCCCGCCCAGGTTTCCTCCTTTTATGACACTGATCTCGAACGAGAAGTCGACCTCCCGCGCGTTCTCCTTGAGGTTCTCCACCGCCGAGTCAAGCGCCGCGTCCTCGGAGCGGATGGCCGCCCCGATCCCTTCGATCTCCCGTCCGTCCGGTGTGAACCCCTTCGCGATGGCGACGTTCGGCGTAAGGATTCTGTACATCGGGCTCCGGTGGACGACGTTCGTCATTTTGATCTCGATTTCTCCACTCATCACACGTTTTATTATTCTCTTGGTAAATTAAGGTAACGGCAAATAGAGATTTTTTATTGGATGATCAAACACAATTTTGGCGCTGAGATGTCTGGATTAGCTAATTCTATCCCGCCCGACGGAAGTCGGTATTCTCGGGGGCGTCGAGCAGCGTCAGAAGTCACAGCCGCCTTGAGGTGATTGTGTTCGCGCAGATCACCGACGACCGCCCTGTTTCGACCGCGCCGCGTCCCCCACACGGCGAACAGCGACTCGTTTTTGAGTGTGCACATCAACAACCCGCCACGGAACGTCCTCGACTGACTCGTCACACCAATCACGGTCACTACCGGCCTTCGAACGCTCCACGATGTCCTCCTATTCCAGCATGACCGACGCAACCAACACCGAAACTGACGAATCGACCGCCCCGACCCGAGTCGGCGTCGACGTCGGCGGCACGTTTACCGACGTGGCGCTGTCGGTCGAAAATCGGCTCGTAACGGCGAAAGTCCCGACGACCGACGATCAGAGCGTCGGCGTTCTCGAGGGGATCGAGAAGGCCTGTGGGCGGGCCGGGATCGACCCGAGCGACCTCGACGAGTTCGCCCACGCGATGACCGTCTCGGTCAACGCCTTACTCGAACGCGACGGCGCGAAGACCGCCCTCGTGACGACCGAGGGATTTCGGGACGTCCTCGAGATCGGCCGACAGGACCGCCCGGACCTCTACGATCTAGAAGCAGAGAAACCCGAACCGCTCGTCCCGCGCCGACGTCGCTTCGAACTCGACGAACGTGCGACCGCCGACGGCGTCGAGCGCCCGGTCGACTCCGAGGCGGTCCGAAACCTCGCTATGACCCTCTCCGAGCGGGATGTCGGCGCCGTCGCCGTCTGCTTGCTCCACGCCTACGCGGACGCCGAGAACGAGCGCGTGGCCGCGGAGACGCTCCGGGCGGAACTCGACGTTCCGGTGTCGGCCTCCCACGAGGTGCTCGCGGAGTTCCGCGAGTACGAACGCACCGCAACGACGACCGCCGACGCCTACGTCCGCCCCACGATCGAGCGCTACGTCGGTCGAGTGGTCGAAAAGGCCGACTCGGCGGGGATTCCGGCACCGCATATTATGCAGGCCAACGGCGGCATCGCTGACCCCGATACTGTGTGTGAACGCGCCGTAACGACGACGCTGTCCGGGCCGGCCGCGGGCGTCGTCGGTGCCGCGGCGACCGTCGACGATACCGGCGTCGAGGGACTCGTCACCTTCGATATGGGCGGGACTTCGAGCGACGTCAGCCTCGTCCGCGACGGGGACGCCGAGCGCACGACCGACGCCGAGATCGCGGGCGTTCCGATCCGCACCCCTATGGTCGATGTCAACACCGTCGGCGCGGGCGGGGGCTCGATCGCCTGGGTCGACTCCGGGGGCGCACTGCGCGTCGGCCCCCGATCGTCCGGCGCCGACCCTGGCCCTGTCTGTTACGGCCGCGGGGGGGTCGAGGCGACCGTGACGGACGCCAACGTCGTGTTGGGCTACATCGGCCCGGAGACAGCCCTGGGTGGTGAGATGACCCTCGACGTCGAAGCCGCCGAGGACGCCCTCGCCGATCTGGCCGATGAGGCCGATCTCGAGGATGCTCTTGAGGCCGCACGGGGTGTCTACCGCGTGGCGAACGCGACCATGACGCGGACGATCCGATCGGTGACAGTCGAGCGCGGCCACGACCCGCGTACCTTCGCCCTCGTCGCCTTTGGCGGCGCCGGGCCGATGCACGCCGCCGCGCTCGCGTCGGCGCTCGGGATCGACCGCGTCGTCGTCCCGCGACCCGGCGGCGTCCTCTCGGCGTTCGGTCTGCTCGCGGCCGACGAGAGCCACGACGCCGTCCGGACCGTCGGCGTCGACCTCGCTGACGCGAAGCCGGGGCGACTCGAGAGCGTTTACGAGGACCTCGTTTCGGACGTGCTCGCGGACACCTCGGACTCGACGGCGGCGACGGTTGAGCGCGCCGCCGACTGCCGGTACGCCGGCCAGAGCTTCGAGTTGACCGTCTCCGTCGGCGGAACGTTCGACGCCGCGGCGATCCGGCGGCGCTTTCGGGCAGCCCACGAGCGCGCCTACGGGTACACGATGGACGAGGGCATCGAGGTCGTCAACCTGCGGGCGACCTCGACTGTTGAGGGGACCGACCCGATCGTACGCCACGACGGCGACGGCGAGGCATTCCTCGGAAGCCGAACAGCGCACTTTCCCGAAACCGGTGCCCGCGAGGCGACCGTCTACGATCGAGACCGCATCGAGACCGGGGCGACGATCCACGGCCCAGCGGTCCTCGAACAGGCCGAGAGCACGACCGTCGTCCCGCCGACATGGATGGGGGACGTGCTCGACGACGGCACGCTCGTGATGACGCGGGCGGGCGAGAGCGACGGCAAACCTGAGACGGAGGTCGAGGGGGGCGACGACCGATGACCCAATCCGATGGCGGGATCGACCCGGTCACACTTGAGGTGCTGCGCAACCAATTCGAGAGCGCCGCCGACGAGATGGGACAGACCCTGATCCGCGGGGCGTACTCGCCCAATATTAAGGAGCGACGGGATTGCTCGACGGCGCTGTTCGACGCCGAGGGACGGATGATCGCCCAGGCCGAACATATCCCGGTCCACCTGGGGGCGATGCCGGAAGCCGTCGACGCCGTCCTCACGTGTGATCCACAGCCGGGCGACGTCTTCGTACTTAACGATCCATTCCGCGGCGGGACCCACCTCCCGGACGTGACGATGGTTTCACCGATCGCCCCGGACGACGGGATCGTCGGATATGCAGTTTCGCGGGCCCACCACGCGGATATCGGTGGGATGACCCCCGGCAGCATGCCGGCCGGCGCCCGCGAGATCTATCAGGAAGGGCTCCGACTGCCGCCGATCCGTCTCGTCGAGGGGGGATCGATCCGCGAGGACATCCGCTCGCTCATCCTCGCGAACGTCCGGAATCCGGGGGAACGAAAGGCCGACCTGCGCGCCCAGCTCGCGGCGAACGAGCGCGCGGAGACCCGCGTCGCCTCGCTGTTCGAGGAACACGGCCGCGAAACCGTCCTCGCTGGCTTTGACGCCGTCATCGAGTACTCGCGAAAGCGGATCGCAGACGAGATCGAGAGCCTCCCGGACGGCGTCTATGAGGCTACCGACCGCCTCGAGGGTGACGGCCGCACCGACAATGACATCGCGGTCGCCGTTACGGTGACCATCGAGGGCGCGTCGATCGGCGTTGACTTCTCCGGAACGGACGGCCAACTCGAGGGAAACCTCAACGCGCCGCTCTCGGTCGCAAAGAGCGCGGTCTACTTTGTCGTCCGGTGTGTTACCGACCCTGAGGTTCCGCCGAATCACGGCTGTTACCGGCCAGTCTCCGTCGATGCTCCCATTGGGTCGCTTTTGAATCCTGAGCCCCCGGCGGCGGTCGTCGGCGGCAACGTCGAGACCAGCCAGCGGGTCACGGATGTCGTCTTCACGGCGCTTTCTGAGGCCGCCCCTGGCCGCGTCCCCGCTCAGGGCCAAGGGACGATGAATAACCTGACAATCGGTGCCCGCGACGGCTCTTTCACCTACTATGAGACCATCGCGGGGGGCTTCGGCGCCCGCGCCGACCGCGACGGCATGGACGGCGTCCAAGTCGGGATGACGAACACGCTCAACACGCCCGTCGAGTCGCTTGAGACCGAGTACCCGCTGCGGGTCGAACGCTACGCGCTCCGTCCCGACAGCGGCGGGCGCGGAACCGCCCGTGGCGGGTTGGGTCTCGAACGATCTGTCACCATCGAGACCGACGCGGCGGTTTCGCTTCTGACCGAGCGCCGACGGTACGCCCCGAGCGGTATCGCGGGCGGGGAAGCCGGCGCGCTCGGGGAGAACCTGATCGACGGCGAGACCGTCCCCGCGAAAACCACCGTCGATGTCGAGGCGGGCGCGACGGTCACGGTCCGGACGCCCGGCGGCGGCGGGCACGGCCCCCCCGAGGAACGCGACCCCGAGGCCATCGCGGCCGATCGCACCGACGAGAAGCGAACGGACGGCGAGGGATGAGGGCCATGCGACGTCCAGTATAAAGTATCCCGGCGGTGGAGGTACAGCTATGAGTGATCAGGACATCGACGACGTGGACCGCGCCATTCTGTACGCGCTCCAGGAGGACGCCCGGAGCATGTCGTCCGGCGACATCGCCGAACGGACCGGCACCTCCGACAGCACCGTCCGAAAGCGCATCCAGCGGCTCGAATCGGATGGGGTAATAAAAGGGTACAGCGCGGACGTCGACTACCAGCAATCGGGGTACCAACACCGAATGTTGCTGTACTGTACCGCCTCGATCACCGAGCGGGGCGATCTTGTCCCGGAGATCCTATCGATCGACGGCGTCGTGTCGGTCCAGGAATTGGTTACCGGCGAGCAGAACCTCCTCGTGACGGCCGTCGGGGAGTCCGACAGCGACATCACGCCGGTCGCCCAGCGGCTCCTCGAGATGGGGATTACGGTCGCCGACGAGGTGCTGGTCCGGAGCCACGAAACGACGCCCTTCGGTGGATTCGATTCCGGAGACGGCTCCGAGGACGAGACGTAGCGCGGCACGCGTCTGTTCGAGCGACGGGACCTAGCACAGCACCCGGTCGACGTCCAGCGCGGTCGCACGCCGGACGACCGCTCGAACCGGATCGGTCGACCCGGTCAGATTGTTCGAGTCGCCATCGAGAACGGTGAGCGCTGCCCGCCGGCCGGGCGCGATGACGCCGCCGTCGAGGCCGACGATCTCAGCGCCGGCCGTCGTCGCCATCCGGAGCACCTCCCTGTCGGTCACGTCGAACTGTTTCGCGGTGTATGCCATCTCCCGGAACATCGACGGCGGGTTCAACATGACGTTGTCCGTCCCGAGCGCGACGGTCGTGTGATCGAGCAACGCCCGCACGGGCGGCCGTCCGACGTCGAGAACGGTGTTCGCGCGGGGGCAGACCGCGATCGGGATCGACGCCTCGGCGACCCGGTCGAGGTGGTCCGGTTCGGCGTGGACCATGTGGACAAGTAGATCCGGATCCAACTCGAGGGCGGGGCCGATGTCCGTCGGGTCCGGTTCGCCGGCGTGGATAGCGAAGGGTGCCCCGCGTTCCCGACTCGCGGCGCGTTGTTCGGCGAAGTCATCATCGTTCGCGCCGCTCGCGCCGAACCCGTCGGCGACGTCGAGGACCGAGGCGTCCCCGCTTCCGAAGATGAACGGATCGATATCTAACGGCCGAGCGGCCTCCCGGAGCGCGCGCGCCCCGGCGGGCCCGGATTCCCGGAAGTCCAGACACGACGCCGTTGCGGTTTCTCGCATGAACCGGAGCGTCCGGCGCATCGCTGCCACGAGATCGGGTCGATCAGCGGCGGCGAGTCGACGGTGTTTCAGGCTGTTCGGCGGCGCGACCGCTTTCTCGAGTGAGAGGCCGGCGGCGGCGTCCTTCGCGACGGAGTCGCCCAGGTGCGTGTGGGCGTTGACGAAGGCGGGCAATACTATGTCCGTCGAGTCCGTCGGCACCTCCTCGATGGCTTCGATTTGGCCGTCCTCGACGACGACGCGGCCACGGATCGGCTCGAACGACTCCCCGGCGAGAACGGTTCCCTCCAACAGTTCCATAGCTATACCCGGTAGTGAGTACCGGTATGGATTTATGTTTCGCCTATCGCGGGGCCACGTTCGTTACACACGACCGCGAATCGTGATGTCGCTCGAGCGAGACTGGCCAATAATAAAAACTATTCCCAGCGCACCCGACAACCGGTCATCTGGGACTCGGGCGATGCCATCCACCGCCCCGAAAAACATAACGTTCTATAATGTTGTTTATTAGAACGATCTGGTAATATAGACACATTTAATACACAGTCTGTTCGTAATGTGACTGTACACGACCGGTAGCTGTGATCTGGGGACCGGTGTGGTTCCCGTGCAGCGGCCGGTTGCGGATGGATCAAACGATGAGCGAACGACGACAGGCGACGACAGTGGGACAGCTTCCGACCCCGGCTGGTGGGGACTCGCGCGTACCGGCGACGCTGACGTGGCTCGTGTGGCTCCTCTGGGTTGCGAGTTCGATCGCGCTGGTCGCACACCTCCGGGGCGGCGCGTGGGACCTCGCCGGCGTAGCGGTCGTCGACGGGTTGACGGTCGTAATGTGGGTGACGGTCACCTTCTTCAGCGGCATCGTCCACAGCTACTCGCGGCGCTATATGGCCGGGAATCAAAACATCGATCGGTTCTTCGGCCGCGTGTTCGCGTTCACGCTGGTGGTGATGGTGCTCGTCGCGGCCGACAACCTCGCGCTGTTTGGGGCCGCGTGGCTCGTTATGGGGCTTTTGATGGCCGCGTTGATCGGGCACGTTCAGGAGTGGTCCCAGGCGCAGACTGCGGCCTCGCTTGCGCGCCGGTACTTCCTCGCAGGGAGCGCACTAGTGGCCGTCGCGCTCGCGGCGCTTTGGTGGGTCACCGGAGCAACGACGACGTCCGGCGTCGCGTCGGCCGTTGGGACTGCACCTCCGGCTGTCGTAGCGCTCGCCGCGGGGACACTCCTGTTGGCGGCGATGGTCCAGTCGGCGCTCGTCCCGTTTCATGCCTGGCTTCTCTCCTCGATGACGGCGCCCACGCCGGCTTCGGCGCTGATGCACGCCGGGTTTGTCAACGCCGGCGGCGTCCTGCTCGTGCGCTTTGCGCCGGTCGTCACCGCCGACGCCCGGTTCATGCTCGCGGTCGTGCTCGTCGGGGTGGCGAGCGCGCTGGGTGGAAAACTCCTGAAGAGCGTCAGGGCGGATGTCAAAAGCAAACTCGGCTGCTCGACGGTCGGACAGATGGGCTTCATGATCATGCAGGCCGGACTCGGCTTTTTTGGGGCCGCGATCACGCACCTCATCCTACACGGTTTTTATAAGGCGTATCAGTTCCTCGCCTCGGGTAGCCGCGTCAAACAGAAGCGCCCGACCGGCGCGAAGGACACCGGCTCCGCCGGCCCCGCAGGGATCGGCGTAATCGCCGTCACCGCGCTCGCGGGCGGTGCCCTGTTTGCCGTGCTCACCGGTAAGGGGACGAAAGTTGACGGCGGTCTCCTGCTGACGCTCATCGTCGTTCTGACGGTCCTCCACGCCGCCCGCGGGGTCGTCACGCGAACATCACTGCCGCCCACGCTCCGATACGGAGCCGTACCGCTCGTCGCGCTGCCGGCTATCACCATCTACGCCGCGGTGTTCCGAGCGATCGAAGGGTTGGTAGCCGGACTCCCTGCGGTCGGACAGCCGGCGGAACTGACGGTCGTTCACGGGGTCATCGCCGCCACGTTCGCCGTCGCATACGTCGCCATCGACCGCGGCGTCCACCGCCGCAGCCGTCGGCTCTACGTCGCGCTGTTGAACGTGAGCCAGCCCAGTTCTGACACTCTGCTGACATCTACGGAGGAATACAATGAGTACTGAATCCGCTATCGAGGACTGTATCGCAACAGCGGCTGAATCGGTCGGGTCCGTCTGGCCGCTGCACTCGTTCGTGACGGCCAACCCACTAGCCGGGTTCAAGGACCGGCCGTTTCAGGAGGCCGTCGCGGACGCCGAAGAAGTACTCGGCGGCACCGGGTATCCGAGTGCCGGTGTCTTTCGGAGGGCCTGGGACGCCGGGCGGATCGATCCGGAGATTCTGCGGGCAAAGCTGAGCAACCACGACTACGACGCTGACCCCGAAGCGTCGCTTGAGCGCATGGCGGCCACAGAGCACGCCGACGCGGCTGACGAGACGGCCGACACGACGCCCACGGATCGTGTCGACGCCGCCTTGACAAAGTGGCTGTCGGCGTTTCTCGATCAGGGGCGGGCGGAGTGGCCGATGCCGGACCGCGAGCAGGGTTTCTACGACGCGTTTCGCACCGTAGCCCCGCACGACGGCGAGATTCCCGA
>NZ_JBKEGK010000098.1:0-8875 GCF_046710025.1 Natronomonas sp.
GTTGTCGATCGGCGACCGCGTCTCGATCGCCGACCGAAGTCACGTCCACACCCACGCCCACGATACGGTTGACCAGACGGACGTGACGACCTACGAGACAATCCTCAAGGACGATGTCCGACTCGGCTACGGCTCGATGATCAGCGCTGGCTGTCGAATCGGCGAGAACGCGATGATCGGGTCGGGCGCGACTACGCTCGGCGACGTGCCCGCACACCACATCGCAGCCGGATCGCCAGCCAAGAGCGTCAAGGTCAAACCCGGGTGGGAGGCCGTCGCCGACGACCTCGGTCCCCTCGTCGACAACCGCGAGCGCCGGCAACTGCCGGACGAGTTTCCCGAGCCGTTTGAGGAGTTCGACGAGTTCGATCGAAATCTCTCGCCGCCCGGCGAGAGTTGAGGCCGGCCGGGGCGACCCGACGAAACGGAGATTCTCGGGAGGCGCGTCGTGATCCGGTTCCGGCAACCGTGACGGAGGACAAACACAATTTAAGGGACCGCCGCCCACCACCTTTCCTATGGACTACGACCTCGCCATCGAAGACGCCCCGGAGACGATCCCCGGCGGCACGGGCGTCCTGTTGATCCATCCGAGTACCGGCGAAACCGACCGAATCGACACGGACTTCTTGAAGATCGACGCGGACCGAATTCTGGTTATCTCGACGCGGACGACCGCTCGCGAGGTACAGCAGAAACTGGAGTACTACGACGTCGACGAGACGAAGGCGGACATCCTCGACACGCTCTCGGTCGAGCGAGGCTACTCGCGACGCTCCTCCGAGCACGTCTCCTACGTTTCCGCGCCCGACGACTTGGAGGGGATCGTCGAGACGACTCGGCGATTCCTCGAGACCCACGACGGCAAACGGCGGATTAGTCTCGATTCGGTGACGGAGTTGGCGTACTACGCCGACGACGAGCGCGCTCTTGAGACGGTCGAGGAGCTGCTCGCGTTGCTGGAGGAGTACGACGCTGTCGGCCTGTTCCACCTCTCGGAGGAGGTCCACGACGAGGCCGACGTCGAGGCGTTCAAGTCGCTCTTCAACGGGATCATTTACCTCGACGCCGACGGGAGCGTTGAGGGCGATTTTTAATCCATCGACCGAGAATCAGGCCGTGTTTCGCCCCGTGTCGGCAAACGGGCGGAACGCGGAACGGTGAACTGATAAAAACGCGTGACGGACGGAACAGTAGGTTTATGAAGCGCACGGGCGGATATTCACGTCATTACTAAATGACGCAGAAACACCGACAACCGGAGGTGAACATCGGACTGGTCGGCCACGTCGACCACGGGAAGACGACGCTCGTCGAGTCGCTTTCCGGTGAGTGGACGGACCAACACTCCGAGGAGATGAAACGCGGCATCTCCATTCGCCTCGGCTACGCCGACGCCACGTTCCGGGAGTGTCCGGGCCTCGACGCGCCCGAGCGATACACGGTCGAGGAGACCTGTCCGGACGGCTCCGAGAGCGAGCATCTCCGAACGGTGTCGTTCGTCGATGCGCCGGGCCACGAGACGCTGATGGCGACGATGCTCTCGGGCGCGGCAATCATGGACGGGGCCGTTCTGGTCATCGCGGCCAACGAACCCGTCCCGCGCGCGCAGACCGAAGAGCACCTGATGGCGCTGGACATCATCGGAATCGAGAACATTGTCATCGCCCAGAACAAGATCGACCTCGTCGACCGCGAGCAGGCGGTCGAAAACTACGAGCAGATCGCGGAGTTCGTCGACGGGACCGTCGCCGAGTCGGCCCCGATCGTGCCAATCTCCGCCCAGCGCGACGTCAACGTCGACCTGCTGATGCAGACGGTCGAGGAGGAGATCCCGACGCCGGATCGGGACCCCGACGCCGACGCCCGGATGCAGGTCGCCCGGTCGTTCGACATCAACCGTCCGGGGACAACCCACGAGGATCTCGTCGGCGGCGTGCTCGGCGGGTCACTCACGCAGGGGCGCTTAGAGGTCGACGAGGAGATCGAAATAAAGCCCGGACGCGAGGTCGAGGAGGGCGGAAAGTCGGAGTACCGTCCCGTCGAGACGACCGTCCGGTCGCTGCAGGCCGGCAGCGAGTTCGTCGATGCGGTTTCGCCGGGCGGCCTCCTCGGCGTCGGCACGGGGCTAGACCCCTCGCTCACGAAGGGTGACGCGTTAGCCGGGCAGGTCGCGGGACCGCCAGGGTCACTGCCGCCGACGCGGGAGTCGTTCGTGATGGACGTCGAGCTACTCGAGCGCGTCGTCGGCGAGGAGGCCGACGAAATCGAGCCGATAAGCACCGGCGAGCCACTGATGCTCACGGTCGGGACGGCGACGACGGTCGGTTCGGTCACGAGCGCTCGTGACGAGGAGTGCGAGGTGCAACTGAAACGCCCCGTCTGCGCTTCCGAAGGCGCAAAAATAGCCGTCAACCGCCGTGTCGGCGCGCGCTGGCGGCTCATCGGGGTCGGAACGCTACGGTGACCCGCGCCGTGCTCGATTCGAACGCGCTCATGACACCCGTCGAGGTCGGCGTCCGGACCTTCGCGGAGCTCGATCGGCTCCTCGGGGAGTACGAGACCGTCGTCCCCGAGGCGGTGCTCGCCGAACTCGACCGGCTTTCCTCGGGCGGCGGCGAGGCCGCGAAAGCCGCAGGCGTCGGCGCAGATCTGGCGCGCCGCGAGTGCGAAACGGTCCGCCACGACGCGGGCTACGCCGACGACGCGATCGTCGAGGTCGGTCGGCGTGCCGAGATCGACTACGCGGTCACGAGCGATATGCCCCTCAGAGGGCGGCTGCTGGAAGCGAACGTTCCCGTAATCTGTTTACGCGGGCGAACCAAATTCGAAATTACTCAACCCTAATATGTACAAGCGGGTCAGACTCAAAGATACGGTCGAGGTTCCACCCAGATACCTCGCTGACGTGTCGCCCGAGCTCGTCAGGCGGCTGCTGCAGGACAAGCTCGAAGGACAGATGGACGAGGACATCGGCAGCGTCGTGAGCGTGACGAAAGTCCACGATATCGGCGACGGCGCCGTCCTCCCGAACCGCCCCGGTGTCTACTACGAAGCCGACTTCGACGTGGTTACGTTCGATCCACAGATGCAGGAAGTCGTCGACGGCGAGGTCGTCGAGGTCGTCAACTTCGGCGCTTTCGTCGGGATCGGTCCGGTCGACGGACTGCTCCACGTTTCCCAGATCTCCGACGAGTATCTGGCCTACGACGGCGAGAACCAACAACTCGCCTCGCGGGACTCAAACCGCGTGTTGAGCGTCGGCGACTCCGTTCGGGCGCGCATCGTCACGAAGAGCGTCGACGAGCGGAACCCCCGGGACTCAAAGATCGGCCTGACCGCGAAGCAGCCGGGACTCGGCAAACTCGGCTGGCTCAAGGAGGAGCGCGAGCGCCGCGAGGCGCAGGCGGGTGATTAGATGGCGACTCGTCTAGTGTGTCGGGACTGCCATCGCGTGCTCGATGTCGAGGGCGACGAGCAGTGCCCGGCCTGCGGGTCGAACTCGCTCACCGAGGACTGGGCCGGTTACGTCGTCATCGCCCACCCCGAGGAGAGCGAAATCGCCGAAGCGATGGAGGTCACCGAGTCCGGCCGCTACGCCCTGAAGGTCCGCTGAAATGGCGACCATACTTGCGAAGATGCCGACGGAGATGCGCGAGGAGCTCAAAGAGCCGCTCGGGGAGGTGTACACCGACACCGACGCCCTACTGGCCGACACCGGCGATCCGATCGTCGCGGTCGGCGACATCGTCACGTATCACCTCCTCGAGGCCGAGCGCCGCCCAGCGGTTGCCATCGTCGACGGGAAAACGAAACGCGAGCGTGTCGAGCGGGAGGTGCTGGGTGCCACAGAGGCGTTCGACGAGCGGATCGACGTCGCCAATCCCCAGTCGACGATCACCGACGACCTGCTTGAAGCACTCGCATCCGCACTTGAGGCTCCGGAGGCAACCGTCATCGTGGTCGATGGCGAGGAGGACCTCGCCTCGCTGCCGGCCGTCGTCGCCGCCCCCGACGGCGCGTCCGTCGTCTACGGCCAACCGGACGAGGGAATGGTCCTCGTTCCGGTCGAGGAGGGGACGCGGGCGCGGTGTCGGGAACTCATCGACGGTATGCAGAGCGACTACGACCGGATCGCCGAGATTCTGTCGGCGTAGCGCCCACGGTCGGGGTCACAGTTCGCTTCGTGTGCCACGTCAGCGTGGACGCGATCGACGAATCGCCACGTAGCGTCCGTCTGCGGCTTCGAAATCCTTTTAGGCGTTTCCCCGGAATATCACAGCAACGTAACCATGGAACTCGATATCATCGACGAGGACGAAAACCCGATGTTGCACCGGACCGACGTTCGGTTTCAGATGACACACGAGGAAGCGACCCCCTCCCGACTCTCGGTCCGGGACTCCCTCGCCGCGAAACTCAATAAGGACGCCGGGGAGGTCGTCATCCGAAAGCTCGACACGAAGTACGGGATGCGGAAGACCGTCGGCTACGCGAAGGTGTACGAGGACGCCGACCACGCGAAGAAGGTCGAGCAGGGCCACGCCCTCGAGCGGAACAAGATCGCGGCCGAGGACGGCGACGACCCTGGGGCGGAGGAAGCCTGAATGGCGCGTCACGAACTCTACAACGAGGACGGCACGACGGACCGCGAGCACTGCCCCCGATGCGGCGACACCTTCCTCGGAGAGTACGGCGACCGCAAACACTGCGGGAAGTGCGGCTACACCGAGTTTAAGTAGGCCGTGACCCGCGTGCTCGGCATCGAGGGGACCGCCTGGTGTGCCAGCGCGGCCGTCTTCGATGACCTCGTCGGCGTCGACACCGAAGCCGAAACCGACGCCGATGCGGGCGCGGCGGCCGACGACGTGCGGATCTTCTCGGACGCCTACGAACCCGATAGCGGCGGCATTCATCCCCGCGAGGCGGCCGAACACATGCGGAGTGCCATCCCCGAAATGGTCGAAGATGCCGTCGCGTACATAGAATCGGTGCACGGCCCAGCGGACGAGGTCCTCGACGCCGTCGCCTTCTCCCGGGGGCCGGGGCTCGGCCCGTGTCTGCGGATCGCTGCGACCGCCGCGCGTGCGCTCGCCGGCGCACTGGAGGTGCCGCTCGTCGGTGTCAACCACATGGTCGCCCATCTGGAGGTCGGCCGACATTACTCCGGCTTCTCGGACCCGGTGTGTCTGAACGCGTCTGGGGCCAACGCCCACGTGCTCGGCCACCACGACGGCCGGTACCGGGTGCTCGGCGAGACGATGGACACGGGCATCGGCAATGCGATCGACAAGTTCACGCGTCACGTCGGTTGGAGCCACCCCGGCGGCCCGAAGGTCGAGCGGGAGGCGACCGCGGGCGAGTACGTCGAGTTGCCGTACGTCGTCAAGGGGATGGACTTCTCGTTTTCGGGGATCACCTCCGCGGCGAAGGCGGCCGTCGACGACGGGACGCCGATCGCGGATGTCTGCTGTGGACTTCAAGAGACGACATTCGCGATGCTCACCGAGGTCGCCGAGCGCGCGCTCTCGTTGACCGGCGGCGACGAACTCGTGTTGGGCGGCGGTGTCGGGCAGAACGACCGACTCCGGGGCATGTTGGCGACGATGTGCGAGGAGCGCAGTGCGTCGTTTTATACCCCCGAACCGCGGTTCCTGCGGGACAACGCCGGCATGATCGCGATCCTTGGCGCGCGGATGTACGAGGCCGGCGACACGGTGTCGATCGCCGACTCACAGGTTCGACCGGACTTCCGCCCCGACGAGGTCCCGGTAACGTGGCGGGACGACGATGTGTCGACGAGAAAGAGCGGGGCCTTCTCAACCCCGAAGCCGGGGGCGGGCTCGAACTCGGATCCCGGCCGAGAGCGGACCCAAGGCGCAGAGGCGATCGTCAAACTGGACCCCGGTGACGACCTCGTGTACAAGCGACGGCTCTCGAAGGCGTATCGCCACCCCGAACTCGACGCGCGGCTCCGACGGGAGCGGACGCGCTCGGAGGCTCGACTCACAAGCGAAGCGCGCCGCGTCGGCGTCCCGACACCGGTCGTCCTCGACGTCGACCCCGAGGCTGGGCGGCTTGAGTTCGAGTTCGTCGGGACGGCCGATCTCACCGATGCGGGGTCGGAGCCGAGCGCCCGGGCTGTCGGTCGCCACTTGGCGCGGTGTCACGACGCCGGGTTCGTCCACGGCGATCCGACGCCGCGGAACGTCCGGGTCGGCGGACACCGCGTCTACCTCATCGACTTCGGCCTCGGCTACTACACCGATCACGTGGAGGATTACGCGATGGACCTCCACGTCTTCGAGGGGGCGCTGGCCGGCACGGCCACCGAACCGGCCGACCTGCTCGACGCCTTCGAGGACGCTTACCGGGACGCCGGCGACGGAAACGTGCTCGATCGCCTGCGCGAAATCGAGACGCGTGGCCGGTACCAGTAAGGTGCGTATCGACGGGAAGACGCAATCCCGAACGACAGGTATTCGATGTTGCCGTGGGCGGGGGTCGACCAGCAACGAGGGGTGGGCCAGGATGGAAGGTATACTTATAAGTTGGGGGACACCCTACCCCATTGCATGAGCGACAAGCCACAGTCGGGCGAACTGTTCGGCGTTCCGTACAATTTCGAGCGGCCCTCCCTCGGGCGGATGCTCTCTGCGTACTGGCAACCCGGCGGCGGGATGTTGGTCGAGAAACCCTTCGGCATCGGCTACACGCTGAACCTGGCGAACTGGCGGTCGTGGCTCGTGTTGGGCGTCGCCGCGGCGCTGTTCTACCAGCAGAAGGGGTCGATCGGCTCCGTCGACGACGACGACAGCGACGAGGACCCGGTCGAAGTAATCGTCGACTGAGCAGGTATCGCCGACTGAACCATTACTATCAGGTGAGAAGGTGTCGCCGACTGGGGCCGAAACCCCCGCGAGGGCGAGAGATCATAGATAAAATTCTCGCACGCCGCCGCCCGGTGAGGGTGGCTGTCGTGGGTCGACCTATTTTGCCAAAACACCGATTTGCGGCCCCGAGACGGCTGTTTTGAATTAATAAAGTCTTAAACGGTTCCCTGTACAACGCCCCGGTATGAGCGACAACGGGGGACGAAAAAACCTCAGAATGCCCGACGACGACGAGGTGTTCGCCGTCGTCACGAACATGCTCGGCGCGAACCGGGTGAAAGTGCGGTGTATGGACGGCACCGAGCGGACCGCCCGGATCCCGGGGCGGATGCAAAAGCGCATCTGGATCCGCGAGGACGACGTCGTGTTGGTCGAACCGTGGGACTGGCAGGATGAAAAGGCCGACATCGCCTGGCGCTACGAGAAACAGGAGGCCGATCAACTCCGCAAGGAAGGTCACATCACTGATTCGGTCTGACGTCTCGACGCCCCCGTCCGGACCTGTTCGGTCCATCTCGATTCCGCGCGGTTTTTGCCATCCAGGGCCGAGAGAATGGTATGGTCAACCGGGAACTCATCGACGCGCTTCGGGACGCCGAGGCGGTCAAGTTCGGGGAGTTTGAGCTCTCACATGGCGGCACGTCCGAGTACTACGTCGACAAGTACGTTTTTGAGACGGACCCGCGCTGTCTAGGGCTCATCGCGTCGGCGTTCGCCGACCGGGTCGGCGAAGAACGCCTCGCTGGCGTCGCACTTGGCGCGGTGCCGCTGGTCGCGGCGACGGCGGTCGAGACCGACCGTCCGTACGTCATCGTCCGAAAGCAGGCCAAGGAGTACGGTACCGGCAACCGGATCGAGGGCGAGTTTGAGGCGGGGGCGGAAGTCGTCGTCCTCGAAGACATCGCCACGACGGGGCAAAGCGCAATCGACGCCGTCGAAGCGCTTCGCGAGGCCGGGGCGGTCGTCGACCGCGTCCTCGTCGTCGTCGACCGCGAGGAGGGGGCAGCGTCCAACCTCGCCGAGCACGATATCGAGTTGGAGGCGCTTTTGACCGCGTCAGAGCTTCTGGCCGACCACGACCGGTAACGCCCGAAATACGCACTTTTTTGCCTATATTCATCTAAACTGACACCGAAGTATTCAAACACGTGCGATGATCCAGTAGGTGGTATGAACCGCTCGGAGAAAGCAGCCCTCCAGTTGCGCGCCGTCGACGTGTTGCGGACGCGCAAGGAGACGCGCACCTACGAGGAACTCGCCGCGGAGACGGGGCTGCCAGCGGGGGATTTAAACCGATACGTGAACGGCCACGTCCTCCCCGGTGAGCGCCGCGCCCGAGAGATCGTCTCTGATGTCGGCACGGACCTGCTGGCCGAGGAACTCGACGCCCGGATCGAGGTCGACGGCGAGGGGTACGTCGACAACTCGCGACTCGTCTTCGATCAGTCGTTGTTGTCGCTCGTCCCGCCCGTGGCCGTCGAGACGCTTTCGATCGACCCGCCGGACGTGGTGTTGACCGCGGCGACCGACGGCATAACGATGGCGGCGGCGATGGCGCGTCACTTCGGAGCGCGGTGTGCGTACGCCAAGCAGTCGCGAGAGACCGCCGTCGAGAAGTTCATCGAGGCCCGACAGCGGCTCTCTTCGGGGATCGAGATCGACTACTATCTCCCGGTGAACGCGGTTTCAGCGGGCGAGTCGGTGCTCGTCGTCGACGACCTCATCCGATCGGGCGAGACCCAAGAACTCCTCCTCGAGATCGCAGCCGCGGCCGACGCCGAGGTGACCGGCGTGTTCGCACTCATCGCGGTCGGCAAGGAGGGGGTCGACCGGGCGCGCACCCACACCGACGCGTCCGTCGACGCGCTCGTCGAATTTGAGCAGTAACTAGAACACGTCGGTGTGCGAACCCGGCCGGCGCTGTCGGATGCGCCGAATATGCATGTTTTTGTATATACGTTCCCGAACGTCGACGAAAACGA
>NZ_JBKEGK010000099.1:0-8863 GCF_046710025.1 Natronomonas sp.
GTTCGACAGGGCGGTGTCGACGTGTGCGGGGTGTGACGCGCGATGGCGGCGGACAGCCCCCGGCGACGGCCGCGAAGGACAGGGCTTTGCGGGGGGGGCTCGAAGCAGACGTATGAGTGCGTTCGAGGGATTTCGCTGTACGGACTGTGGAGCGACGACCGGTGACGAGGGCGCGACGCGCTGTCCGGAGTGTGCCGGATCGCTTGACGCCCAGTACGATCTCTCCGCCGATCTCTCGGCGGACACGTTCGCCGACCGATCGGGTGGGTGGAAACACCGCGAGCTGTTGCCGTTCGTCCCCGACGGGATGGGCGAGGGGGCGACACCGCTCGTCGAGGCGCCGCGGCTGGCCGAGGAGTTGGGCGTCGGCCGCGTCCTGATCAAGAACGAGGCCCACAATCCCACCGGTTCCGTCACCGACCGTGGGTTGGCCCTCGTCGCCGAGGCTGCCCGGCGGGCCGAGGCTGACACCCTTGCGCTGGCGACGACGGGCGACGACGGGCAGTCCGCGGCTGCCTACGCCGCCCGCGCCGAACTCCTCTCGCGGTCGTTCGTGCCGAGCCGAGCGACGTTCATAAGCAAGGCGATGATCAACGTTCACGGCGGCGACATGCGCGTCGTCGAGGGACGCTTCGACGACGCCCGAGCAGTGTACGAGGACGATCGCGAATCCATGCCGGCGGCCGACGAGGAGGAGTGGTTCCCGGCCGGCCCCTTTGAGTCGCCGTTCCGTCACGAAGGCGCCAAGCCGATCTACTACGAGATCGTCGAGAGTTTAGAATGGACGGCCCCCGACGCCGTCGTCGTCCCAGTGGGCCACGGTGCGACCATCGCCGGCGTCTGGAAAGGTGCCCGTGAGTTCGAGTCGACCGGCGTCGTTGAGGGAACGCCCGAACTGTACGCCGCCCAACCGGACGGCTGTGCGCCCGTCGTTGAGGCGCTTGAGGACGAGCAGGACCCCGAACCGTGGGACGTGCCGGATACAGTCGTCGGTAGTCTCGAGATTCCCGACCCCGCCGGGGGGCTGGCGGCCGCCGAGGCGGTTCGGGCCAGCGGCGGTGCGGGGGTCGCGGTCGACGATCAAGATCTCCTCGACAGCGCCGCGACTGTCGCCCAACACGAGGGGCTCGAGATCTCGGTCGCCTGTGGGGCCGCTGCGGCGGGTGCGTGGGATCTCGCCGACGCGGGACAGTTCGGCCCCGAGGATACGATTGTCCTCCTCAACACCGCGATGGGAAACAAGGACGCCGACATCATCCGGAGCCGACTGATGAGTCAGGGAATCTGAATTACGCCACGGGAGTGGCCCCGATGATTTCAAACCGCGCGCCGCCGGTTTCTGAGTCGATCGCGGAGACGCACCAGCCGTGCGCCGTCGCGATCTCCTGTACTGTTCGGTGCCGGACTGTTTCTGAAGATACTCCGTCACGCCGGCCGAGATCGCGTCGCTTGCGACCGTTCCACTTCCCTTGCCTGTAAAGAGAATAAACGGGAGGTCGGGATGCGTCTCCCGGACGCGCCTGAGGCGTTCGATGCCGTCGGTGTCCGGCATATCGTAATCGGAGACGACACAGTCGAACGCCGATTCCGAGAGATACGATTCCGCCTCGGCTGCACACGCTGCGGTTTTCACCTCGAAACGGTCGTCCCCACGCTTGAGAAAGGCCGAGATCATCTCGGCGAACGAGGGTTCGTCGACGTGCAACACCCGTATCGGCCCCTCCATGCGGCGTCCGTTCCGACCATACCTATCTAGACGTTGTGGGAATTTTGTTCATCCATACGGATCGCGTCGGGTCCCACACATTTTTATATCGGGGGGCGAAACGCCGCGCCGATGACGCTCTTTGAGACGGTGGTGGCCGGCGTCGCCTTTGGGCTCGCTCTCGCGGCCCCGCCGGGTCCGATGAACGCTGTCATCGCCGAGGAGTCCGTCCTTCGAGGATGGCGGGCCGGATTTAAAACTGGTCTAGGGGCGATGACGGCCGACATTCTGTTCTTCTTGCTCGCGCTCGCGGGTGTCGTTACGTTCGTTCGGGGACTGCCGACGGTGCAGAACGCGATGTTTCTCGTCGGTGGTGCGTTGATGCTGTACTTCGCCTACGGCGCGATACGAGGGGCAAGAGGGTCCTTCCGGACGGGGGCGACTCCCGAAAGCCGCGGGTTCCGGAAGGCGTTCGTCCTCTCCGTGAGCAACCCCTACCAGATACTGTTTTGGCTCACGGCCGGTGTCGGGCTGTTGACGCCCGGCACGGTCGACGTGCTCTCGTACGCCAGCGAGTCACTGTCGGGACTTGTCGTCGTCGAGACCGGGAGCGCGGCCCTGATCCTCGGGTTATTTTGTGGCGTTGCGGGGTGGATCGTCGGCTTCCCCGCGGCCCTGTCGGCGGCCGAGTCGCGAATGGAGTCGTTCGCACCGGTTGTCGCGTACGGCAGTGCGGTCGTCCTCGCCGGGTTCGGCCTCTACTTCCTCGCCGAAGTGCTTCTGTTATAGATCAATATCCGGCGGCTCCTCTGGTTCCATGCCGGCAACCTCGCTCTCGAGCCACTCTTTGAACCACCGGACACGTTTGATGCGCTGGAAGGCAATGCTCTCTGCGGTGTCAGAATGGACCCGCGAGACGGCGTCCTTGCCGCGTTCGAGGACGCGTCCGACCATCTCGTTCGCGTCCATGTGGGTTCGTGACTCATACCCCATCCGGAGGATCATGAGCGTCGTCCCGTTGGCGCCAACCTTATCGAGGAGGTCGGCCTCCATCAGACACCGCGTCTCGAGGGGGACGTTCGCCAGGTCGCCCTCATAGGAGTGTTCCGCGACGGCATCACACACCTGCGTAATGAACGATTCGGGGTATTCAGTGCGTGAACGGAGGTACTCGCCGGCGACGCGGGCCCCGGCCTCGGCGTGGACATCTTGATCGGCTTCGAGTTTGGCGATGTCGTGAAAGAGCGCGGCGACGCGGGTGATATCGACGTTTGCGCCTTCTTTTTCAGCGATTTCGGCGGCCAGTTCGGCGACGTTGAGGATGTGGTTGTAGCGGTACTCCGCGGAGTGCCAGGGATACCACCGCATTCGGCCGCCCTCGTCCTCGCCCTCAATGCTGGCGGCGAGGTAGTCATATACGAACCGCTTCATCGCCTCGAACTCCTCGCTCGAGACCGGCGATTCTTTTATTTCGACACCCATGTATCCACCTCCGTGTGACAGAGAACAAACGTGTGAGTCATCTTGCTATTCAAAACGGCAGTTCGACTCTTTAGGTTTACGACCGGCGGTCGAAGCCACGGTGGCGGCGGATCGTGACGGCGGCGGCGTTATGTGCCCGGAGCGCGTTCGGACGGACGCATGATGTTGCCGACACACGCGCTCGTCGGGATGGCGCTCTCGCTCCCCGTCGCCGTCGCCGTCCCCGAGCTCGCGCCGGCGGCAATCCTCGGTGGGTTCGCCGGCGGCGTCCTCCCGGATCTGGACCTCTACGCCGGTCACCGGCGGACGCTGCACTTCCCGACGCTGTACCCGCTTGCGGCCGTCCCGGTGTCGCTGCTCGCGCTCGTCCGGCCGGAACCGGCGACCGTCGCCGCCGCGTTCGTCGTCATCGGGGCCGCCGCCCACTGCCTGATGGACATCTACGGGGGCGGGCTCGAACTCCGGCCCTGGGAGGGCACCTCCGAGCGGGCGGTGTACGACCACGTCTCCCGAAAGTGGCGGCGACCCCGCCGCGTCGTACGCTATGACGGGTCGAAGGGCGATCTAGCGATTTCGGCCGGCGTCGCCGTGCCCCTGCTTGCGTTCGTTGAGTGGCCGCTTCTCGCGCTCATCGTGATCGCGCTGGCCGTCGGAACTGTTTACGCTCTCCTCCGGCGTCGGCTCGCCTCGCTCGCGCCGATCGTCTTCGGGGCGGTACCCGAACCGTTGGAGCAGTACGTGCCCGAGCGCTATTCCGAGGAATAGACCAGGGGAGTCGCCGTTCGACGCTCAACAGAATAGACGGCGTGCGGCCGGTGGGTCGACCACGAGCCGGTGGCAAACGGTCATCTTTTTCGGGGACCATCCGGATTTATGTCGGACGGCGTGAAACGCAGAGACATGGAGATACGCGAAGCCACGACGGACGACGGCCCGGCGGTTCGGTCGATCGCCCTGCGATCGATGGAAGCGTCGTACTCGTTGAGCCCGAGTACCATCGAGAGCGCGATCATGCAGTGGTACGGCGTCGACAGCTTTGCCGACCTCCTCAACGACGACGGGGTGCTGTTGCTCGTCGCCGAACGGGACGGCGAACCGGTCGCATTCTCCGAGAGCGCGCTCGTCGACGATCGGGGGGACATCCACTGGATCCACGTCGCCGCGATGCACCGCGGAGAGGGGATCGGGCAGTCCCTCTACGAGGCGACGCGCGAACGCTTGATGGATGCGGGCGCGGAGACGATACGCGGCCTCGTGCTCGCGATGAACTCTGAGGGCAACCGCTTTTGGGAGCAACGGGGCCTCCAAAAGGTGGGCGAAGGTACCGTCGAGGTCGACGGAACCGCTTTCGTGGAAAACATCTACGTCGATGAGGACAGCGTCGAACTAAAGCCGGTCGTGGTCGACGACCGCGAACTCTACATCGACCAGGGCGACATCGACCGGGGCTCAGAGGGGCCGTTCTACACCGTCTACACCGACGAGAACCGCGAGAACCGCTACAGCTACTACTGCGGCAACTGCGATACGCTCATTACGTCGATGGACACGATGGGTCGGCTCTCCTGTGAGGAGTGCGGCAACCAGTTGAAGCCGACGCGGTGGGACGCCGCGTACATGTAACGTTCCCCGGCCGGCGATAGAGCTCGTGCCGTCACACCCGAGCGGTTTAAGTATGGAACGATAGCGACCGACGGTCAGTCGGACTGTGTCCAACAATCGGGAACCGTGGCAATCTTTATTTTCCGGGGGGTCAAACCCTTCTGTGAATGGGAGCTGTTAGCAAACCCCTCGTCGAGAAGGCACGGGCCGTCTTCCGCGGGCTCGGCTACGAACTCACCGCGGAAGGCGAGGAGCTCCGGGCCGAACGAAAGTGGCGGACCGTCTACGTGACGACTGCGGACCCGGCCGAGGCGAACACACACGGCCGGCTCCGGTGTTTTGTCGCCCGCGCCGAACGCGCCCCGGAGATTCAGGACCGATTGCTCGAAATCGAACCCGACTACGATTGGGCGGTCCTCAGCATCGACGAGGAGGGGGAGTATCGGGTGTTACACCCGAGTGCGGACGTGTTGCCGGCACCGTAGCCGCGGGCTCTCTTGCGCCATTCGGGGCGAACGCGGTCACGATGCACGAAGCCGACCCGACGCCGCGAGTAGATGCTTCTTTGCTACCGCTACTTATAAAATAGACGACACATCTGGATACATTTACAACGTGTGCCGTCGAACCCGCACACGACATGGTGTTCAAAAAGATCACGCTCATCGGAACGAGCGACGAGAGCTTCGATGCCGCCGCCGACGACGCCCTTGATCGGGCGGAGAACACGCTGGACAACATCTACTGGGCCGAGGTTGAGGAGTTCGGCGTCGAGATGGATGCTGCCGACAACCGGGAGTACCAGGCCGAACTCGAGGTCGCTTTCGAACTCGAATAACCCGAGGCGGACCCGCGCTACTCGGTGTTTTTCCGGATAGCGCCCGCTGAAGACCGAAACTACCGCGAGCAAGACGACGCCGAGTTTGTCGAGTTTCCGGAGGTAGGTCTGCTCAACGAGTTGCAGACGCTCTCGCGGGATGCCTGTGGGGGCGACGACTCGCCCGTCTCGGTCGTGGCGGGGATTTTATTTAGCCGCCGTCGGTGGGACCGATATGAACGAACGGCGTCTGGTCGTCGCCGGTTTCGGAGCCCTCGTGGTCGGCGTTTTGGGGTACATCGCGTACCGTTTCATCGCGGCGTTCACCATCGCGGTGTTTCTGTACTACTCGACGCGCCGGTTTTACGCCTCGCTCGGGCGGTTCCGGCTACCGAAACGGGCGCGTGCCGTGCTCACCATCTCGCTGCTCGCGGTCCCGCTCATTCTTTTACTCAGCTACACGCTCGTCCTGGTGGCTGTCGAAGCCAGGGCGTTCGTCGAAACGTACCCGGTTTTCGAGGCCGCACCCGACGGAATCGCGTGGTTCCAGGGCCTCGAGGACCTGCCCGAACCGACGATAGCGGGGATCGTCGAGGCGTACCGGGCCGGCCAACTCGACGTGTTCATCGACTTTGCGGTCGAACAAGCGGCCTTCGTGACGAGCGTCGTGACGGGCCTGCTGTTGAACCTCCTTATCGTCTCGATCCTGACATACTACCTGCTCATCGACGGGGAGACGTTTCAAGGCTGGCTGTTGCGGTTCGATGACGACGGCATTGTACGTGAGTATTTCCAGGCCGCCGACGACGAACTTGAGGCGGTGTTGTTCGGCAACCTTCTGAACGTCATCGTGATTTCTCTCATCTCGATCGTCGTGTTCGGCGGCTACAACGCGGTCGCCCCATCGGGTGCCGAGGTCCCGTATCCCGCGCTCGCCGGGGCGTTGACCGGTATTGCGAGCCTGATTCCCGTGGTTGGAATGAAGATTGTCTATTTCCCGCTCGCGGCAATCGCTGCGGTACGGATCGCGCTCGGCGAGGACCCCGCGCTGCTGTCGTACGTTGTCGGGTTCTTGGTGTTGTCGGTCGTGATCGTCGACACGATCCCGGATCTCGTACTCAGGCCGTACTTCAGCGGGGAGCGGACCCACGTTGGGCTGTTGATGCTCGCGTACATCTTCGGCCCCATCGTGTTCGGGTTCTACGGGCTGTTCTTCGCCCCGATCGTCCTGGTGTTGGCGTTGACGTTCGCTGACACCGCCCTCCCGCGGTTGCTTGGTGCCGACCCAAAGCCTGACCGCCCACCCGAGAGCCAGACGAAACTCGATCGGTTCCGGTGATCGGCGGCGTCACAAGTGCACGAGCCTACGCCCGGGGGCCGTTTGAAAAAACTGTGTGGACCGTGTTTAGTCGGTGACGTTAGGTATCCCCGGAGTCGAACACCCAGATCATGTTCTGATCGTGGTGGCCGGTGTCCTCGCCGATTATGAGCCGACCGTCGTCCATGACGCGGATGTTGTCCGGGTTTGCGATCGTGTTCTCCGTATCGAGCGACGTCATGCCGGTTTTCGCCATTGAGGAAGCCATGTTAGCCATACCGGAGACGCCGCCATCCTCGCTGTCCTCGTTGGCCGGATTGAACGAACACGACTGACACGCCTTGCTGTTGGACTTCGGGTTCGCGTCGTAGGGACATCCACCGCAGATGTTCGCGTCCTCACCGCCGGTGACGATCGGCTCCATGCGGCTAACGTCGTATCGGTAGTCCATCCGCATCCGGTAGATCGCGCCGTAGTCGTTCCCCTCCAATTGGATCTCACCCTCGTCGTCCGCCATGGTCTCGGTGACCGCGGACATCGCCATATAAAGGTAATCGCCCGGATCGGCGTCGGGCCTGCGGCTGATGCCCTCCATTTTCCGGAACTCCATCGTCGCGCCCTTGGCGAGGGCGGCCTCACGTGTTTCGAGGAACGCGACGCGGTCGTCCTCGGCGTCGCCCGCAGCCCACGCCTCGATCTCCTCGTCAGTAATGTAGGAGTTCTCACCCGCCGTGTAATCAGCCCGGGTGATATCATCGTACTCGGCGATCCAGGATTCGATCTCCTCGTTCGATGCGGAGCCGAGTTCGACCCATTCGAGATCGAATCCGACAGAGTTCGGGTCCGTCCCGGCGTCGGCGTCGGCCTTGGCAGCGTACAGGGTTCCGGATGAGAGGTCGCCAGCGTCGTCGGCAACGAACTTGTAGAACCCCTTTCCGGTGCCGTCCGAGGACGTGTACACCGTCTTTTCGTCGGGCATTACCTCGGCAACTTCGTGAGCCGACCGTCCCAGCGTGAACTGCTTGACTGGCGTTGGCGACTCGCTTTTCGCATCTATGAACTCAACAATGTACCCGTATCGATAGGGGTTCGGGAACACCTCTTCATAATTGCCATCGGCGCCGAGATAGTCGGCGAGCGTCTCGATGTCCGCAGCGGAGTCCCACTCCGGATTGTTCCAGTCGTCACGCGCGGTATGTTCGTAGTTTTCCTCGGCAGACAGCGGCGTTCCCCACGGCGACACGGAGCCGAAGCAGTTGACCCACGTTCCTTCGACGTCGCGAAAGTCGACGTTCAGTCGTTCGACGGTGTCGAAACCGCCGTTTCCATCCGGTTTAATCTGTGTTCGACTGACCATCCCCGGGCGATTCTCCCAGTTCGTGAACACGTAGTAGCCGTCGTCGCCGTCGTCGATGACGCCATTGAAATCCGGGTTCGTTGAGGACGTCAACACTTCGCCGTCGGGTGAGATGGCAGCGCCCAACGGCTCCCCGTTCCTCGTCTTTTGTCCGCCGATAGCCAAGATTCCGTACTCCCCGTGGGCCGTCTGGACGTCCTGTTTTCGCCGCGGTGATTCGGGAACCTGGACGCTCTCGAAGTCCCGCGGGAGTTCGTTGATGTCGAACCCATCGACGTGGCCGACAGCACTTTTGTTCATCCCATACCACATATTGTCCGGGTCGGGATGCTGGACGTTGAAAAAGAACTCACCGTCGTCGGTGACGAACAACCCGGTGATCTCCGCGCCCGTCGCTGTGGTCGCAAATCGGTTAAGCGTCGCGCCCTCCTGTTCAATTCCACGACCGCCGTGGGCCGCCTCCGCCGTTCCAGTCGCGGTCTTGCCGATTGCGCCCGTCGTCAGTAGTGCAGCGACCGTTTTGAACGTATCTCGCCGTGTTTGTTTCGGCATTCACTTGTTGGTCGCACAGTTAGTGTATAA